>JBCNOA010000199.1:0-8346 GCA_039594095.1 Dyella sp. | reverse complement strand
GTCGGGGGCGGCCTGCTGCCTGGTCTTCGGCGGCGTGCTGGAGCGCCTGCCGCGGCTGCGGGTGATGCTGGCCCATGGCGGCGGCAGCTTTCCGGGCACCATCGGGCGCATCGAGCACGGTTTCCGCATGCGCCCGGACCTGGTCGCCACCGACAACCCGCGCAATCCCCGGGAATACCTCAAGCGCCTGTACTTCGACTCCTGCGTGCACGATCCCCAGGCCCTGCGGTATCTGCTGGATGTGACCGGCGTCGAGCGCGTGATGCTCGGCACGGATTATCCTTTCCCGCTGGGGGAGCAGCACCCGGGCAGCGGCATCGAATCCCTGGAGCTGGACGAGGCCGCACGGGCGCGCCTGTTCCACGGCACGGCGCTGGAATGGCTGGGTCTGCCCCTCTATCGTTTCGCTTCAGTCTGATCGAGAGCACAGGACCCGGCATGAGTTTTTCCCGAAGCATCCTCCTGGCCGGCGCCCTGCTGCTGGCCGGTACGGCCCACGCCACCGAAGTGGCTATGGCCAACGGCACCGTCCATTTCGCCACCCCGGACGGCTGGCTGGGCATCATGGAAACCCAGGGCGATCCCGAATCGCGCGTCTTCCAGGTACCGGACACCTCGCCCACCGGCAGCACCGCGCTGGCGCGCGTCACCGTGACGGTGAAGCAAGTGACGGACGTGGCCGAATTCCAGCAGTACGTGAACGCCGCCGCCGCCAAGGCCAAGGGCCTGACGGGTTATCAGTCCGGCGGCAGCCCGGCGCCGAACGCCAGCACCTATACGGCGCAGGAGAACGGCGCCCAGTTCAGCTACGTGGAGCGCTACTGGTTCCGCGAGGGCCACGCCATCCAGCTGCGCTGCGCGCGCCCGGCGCAGAGCCAGGCCGGCCCGGGCTGGAAGGCCGCGTTCGACAAGGGCTGCGACGCCATCGCCGACCGGCTGAAGTAACGCCCGTCGTCTTCCTCCACAGGCCCGGTACCGCCCGGGCCTGTGCGATGCCTCAGCGGAACACGCTCACCGCATCGACCAGGCGTTCTGCCTGCTGCTCCAGCCGCTCCGAGGCGGATGCGCCCTCCTCCACCAGCGAGGCGTTCTGCTTGGTGATGTGATCGAGTTCGACGATCGCCTCGTCGATCTGCTGCACGCCGCCGCTCTGCTCGGTCGTCGCCGCGCTGATTTCGGCGATCAGATCCGACACCCGCCTGACCTGCGCCAGGATCTCCGCCGTCGCCTTGCCGGCTTCGTCGACGCACTGCGCGCCGGCCGCCACCCGATCGACACTGTCGCCGATCAGGCTCTTGATCTCCCGCGCCGCGCCGGCGCTGCGCTGGGCCAGCGCGCGCACTTCGCCGGCCACGACCGCGAAGCCGCGGCCGTGCTCCCCGGCGCGCGCCGCTTCCACGGCGGCGTTGAGCGCGAGCAGATTGGTCTGGAAGGCAATGCCGTCGATGGTGCCGATGATGTCGGCGATGCGGCGCGAACTGTCGCTGATCTCCCGCATGGTCTCCACCACCTGCGATACCGCGCCGCCACCTTTCGAAGCGGCGGCACTGGCCACGCCCGAGAGCCTATTCGCCTGCTCGGCGGTATCCGCGTTGCTCTTGATGGTGGCGGTCATCTGCGTCATCGATGCGGCCGTCTGCTGCACGCTGGAGGCCGCGCGATCGGTACGCGTGCTGAGATCGCGGTTGCCCTGCGCGATCTGGCTCGCGGCCTCCTGCACGTTGATTACCTGGGCGCTGACGTCGTCGATCAGCCAGCGGAACATCAGGCCGAGCTGATTCACCGTGCGCAAGGTCATGCCGATCTCGTCGACGCGATTCATATGCACCGCCTGCTGGCTCTCGCCGGTCGCCACGCGCAAGGCCTGCTCGCGCAGCCGCTCCAGCGGACGGGCGATCTGCGCCTCCAGCCACCAGGCCACCAGCAGCGCGAGCAGGGCGCCGGCACCGGCGAAGCCGGCCAGGGCCGCGCTGCGCAGACCGCATAGATGCGCTGCCAGGCACAACGCGGGCGCCATGCCCAGCAGCGCGGAGCGGATGCGCCAGCGTACCGGCATGGTCTGCAGCAACGAGCGCCAGGCGGACAAGCCGGAGCGCACGATCAAACCCTTGAGGAAGCGCCGCCGCCCGGCCTTGCCTTCGCGGAATTCGCGGTACAAGGCGTCGGCCGCCGCGATCTCCTCGCGCGTGGCCTTGGTGCGCACCGACATGTAGCCCACCGGCTTGCCGTCTCGCACCACCGGGACCGCGTTGGCGCGCACCCAGTAGTGGTCGCCATCCTTGCGGCGGTTCTTGACGAGGGCGGTCCACGGTTCGCCGCCCTTGATGGTGGCCCACATGTCGGCGAATGCTTCCTGCGGCATATCCGGGTGGCGAACCAGATTGTGGGGCTGCCCCAGGATCTCCTTCAGGTCGAAGCCGCTGACTTCGACGAAGGCGGCATTGGCGTAGGTGACATGGCTCTTGGTGTCGGTCGTCGACATCAAGGTGGCGTTGTCGGGAAACTCGTACTCGCGCTGAGTAACGGGCTGATTGTTGCGCATGCGGTTTCCTCCTCTGTACGGCATGGGAGCCCGCGGCGCTCCCATTGCAGCGGGCCGCCACCGCTTCCCGGAGGGAAGCCGGCGGCCTCGACCATGTCGGCCGCCATCTCCGGAACTGAAAACCGCTAACCGATCCCTAAGCGCAAGCCTCCGCCCCAACTGCGACAAGACCACGGGGCGGCGCCGGCACGGCCTCGCGGTAAGCTGTAGCCATCTTGTGTGAGACGAACCCATGTCGATTGCCTACCAAGCCACCGCCGAATGGGCCCGCGCCCAGGACGCCGCCGACCCGCTGCGCGACTACCGCGACGAGTTCCTCATTCCGCCGCACGAGGGTCGCGACAGCCACTATCTCTGTGGCAATTCCCTCGGTTTGCAGCCGCGTGCCGTACGCGACGCCGTGACCGCCGAACTGGAGGACTGGGGCACGCTGGCGGTGGAAGGCCACTTCAAGGGCCGCCGGCCCTGGCTGGACTACCACGAGTTCGTCCGCGACGGCCTCGCCGAGGTCGTCGGCGCGCTGCCCTCCGAAGTGGTGGCGATGAACACCCTGGGTGTGAACCTGCACCTGATGATGGTGAGCTTCTACCGGCCGACGCCGGACCGCCACGCCATCCTGATCGAAGCGGGTGCCTTTCCCACCGATCGCTACGCGGTCGAATCGCAGATCCGCTACCACGGCTTCAGCCCCGCGCTGTCGCTGATCGAACTGGAGCCCGACGAACCGAACGGCACGCTTTCCATGGCCGCCATCGAGCGCGCGCTCGCCGAATACGGCGACCGCATCGCGCTGGTGCTGCTGCCCGGCGTTCAGTACCGCACCGGCCAGGTGTTCGATCTGAAAGCGATCGTCGAGCGCGCCCACGCGCAAGGCTGCATGGTCGGCTTCGACCTTGCGCACGCCGTGGGCAACTTGCCGCTCGGCCTGCACGACAGCGGCGCGGACTTCGCCGTGTGGTGCAGCTACAAATACCTCAACGCCGGTCCCGGCGCGGTCGGCGGCGCCTTCGTGCACGAACGCCACGCGCGCACCGAGCATCTGCCGCGCTTCGCGGGCTGGTGGGGCCACGACAAGCACTCGCGCTTCCGCATGGGTCCGGAGTTCGTGCCCACGCCCGGCGCGGACGGCTGGCAGATTTCCAACCCGCCGATCCTGTCGCTGGCGCCGCTGCGCGTCTCGCTGGACATCTTCCACCGCGCGGGCATCGCGCGGCTGCGCGAGAAATCCCTGCGCCTCACCGGCTATCTGGAATGGCTGGTGCAGACGCAGCTGGCCGACGTGCTGGAATCGGCGACGCCGCGCGAACCGGCGCGGCGCGGTTCGCAGCTGTCGATCCGCGTGCTGGGTGGACGCGAACGCGGGCGCGAACTCTTCCAGTACCTGATGGACCGCGGCATCGTCGGCGACTGGCGCGAACCCGACGTGATCCGCATCTCCCCCACGCCGCTGTACAACCGGTTCGAGGATTGCGTGGCGTTCGCGGATGCCGTGCGGGCCTGGAGCCGCGGCTGAGCGGAAGCGGCATGCCGAAAGCGGACGTTCTATCGCCCTCTTTCCGCCAGGACGATGGCCCGGCGCAAGCCATCACGTCTTCCGTCCTCACTGATGCGGGCAGGCGCGCGCTTACGGGGCAACCTAGGGACCTCCCCAGGTAGGGATCACCCCAGATGCGCCTCCGGCGGGGCGCGATTACGGTCGAAGCGACCTCGCAGCCGGAGCGCGCTCATGAATATGAAACTCGATGGCGCGGCAGCGCCTCGCGTCCTGCCCGAACTCGACCCCGGGACATTGGCCGCCACCGACGCGCGGGCGACGCCTGCCGACCACGTGTCGACGCCGCAACTGCCCTATAGCCCCCATGTCACGCAGGCCTACTACAGGGTTCCGGACGATGGCGGCGACGGCGGGCAGCACGCGTCCGACGACGAGATCAAGCACACCGCCGACGCCATCCTGAAGACTGGCGACCGCTTCCTGCTGGTCGATGACTACGACAGCCGCATGGTCCGCTTCAGCCAGGAAATGGCCAAGCTGGATACCGATTCGCGCGCCCGCCTCGTGCAGCAGCTGCTCAGCAAGGACCACGGCGCGATGCAGTCGTGGATGAAGCTGGACATCCTCGACCGCATGCACAAGGAAGGCCGCACCGACGACGCCGGCTACGCGGCCGTCGCCGACGGCTTCGCCCAGGCATACGCCAGCGGCCGCATCGACCAGAGCAAGGCCGAAACCTTTTTGCAGATGCAGACGCTCACCGAACGCGCCCCCGCGCTGGTCGACAAGCAGTGGCGGCAGCTGCGCGACTTCCTCGGCGCCGATGCCGGCTCGCCGGCCATGCAGGCCTTTCGCGAACAATTCGCGGGCAAGCTGCTCGCGGACGGTCATGGTCCGCACGCCGCCGGCATCGCCATGCAGATCGCTGCGGACTCCGGCGACCCCGGCATGCCCGCGCGCGTGTTCGCCGCCATTCCGGAAGACAAGCGCGATGCCGCGCTGCAAGCGATCGGCCAATCCAGCATCGGCTTCCAGAACTCGCTCGGCGCAGTGGACGGGTTGAAGAACCCGATGGCGGCATTGATCGACTCCGTCGCGCAGCAGCCCGCGTCGAAGGACAACGACGCCATCGCGGTGCAGATCGCCCGCTACGCCAGCTCCGCCGATCACGAGATCTTCTACGACATGTACACCGACAAGCCGATCGGCCCGGTGTCCACGGCGCTGACTCATCTGCTGGCGGGGGACCATGGCAAGGCGGTGCTGGACGAGCTGTCCGTCTGGGATACCACCGGAGTTCCCGGCAAAGACGGGCATGCCATGCAGTTCGGCGAGAACGCCATCGAGCTGGGCAACCTGTTGCGGATGACCGTGTTCAATCCGGACAACAAGGAGTCATCCGCGGCGATGAAGACGCTCACCGACTGGACGCAGCTGCGCAAGGAGATCGCCACCACCGGCCAGGAGAAGGACGGCATCAGCGTGAGCGACGCACGCAGCCAGCTCGGCATGCTCGGCGGCGCAGCCATGGATGCGATGCAGCAGGCCAAGATCGACAGCGATCAGCGCGCCGCGGCGAACGAGAAGCTGGTGGGCTTCGTGGTCGACGTGGCGCTGTCGGCCGTGCCCGGGGGCGGCACCGTCAGCGGCGTGGTCGGACCGCAGCTCAAGAACGTATTCGGCAACAACCCCAAGCTGGACGGGGTGATCGATGAAGCACTCAAGGGCACCGACACTCTGAGCACAGCCCAGACCGACGCGCTCAAGAAGAAGCTCACGGATGCACTCAACGGCGATCAGAAAGCGCTGGAAACCTTCCGCCTGGACGCCAGCAACTTCATCAACAAATCGGTACTCAACGGGCTGCCCGAGAATGGCCCCATGGCGTCGGTGGACATCGTGAAGGACCACATCCAGAACGTGCTCGACAATATCGACGACAACCGGAAGTAGTACGAGCGTCGCAAGCGGGCTTCGCTAGAGGGAACGCTCCCGCGAGAGCCCGCCCTCATCTCGCCTTCTCTCCCACGGCGACCACCTGCAGGTCGCCCGGCGGGGAGAAGGAGAAGTGAGTGGCCGAGGCACTAGCCACAAGTCAACCGCCACGCGAACAACGACAACAGCGAGACACCGACACAATCACACCCGGTCCCTGGACTGCGGATGCCGCACCTGCCCCTCCCCTCGCACCACGAACCGCTCCACGGTGAGCGCCTCTGCCCCCATCGGCCCATAAGCGTGCAGGCGCGTCGTGGAGATACCGATCTCCGCACCGAGTCCCAGCTCTCCGCCATCGCTGAAGCGCGACGAAGCGTTGACCATCACCACCGCCGAACGGATCCCGCGCACGAAGCGGCGCGCAGCATCCTCGTCGCGGGTGGCGATCACCTCGGTATGGTCCGAACCGTAGCGATGGATGTGCGCCAGTGCGCCATCCAGGTCATCGACGACGCGCACGGCGAGGATCAGGTCCAGATACTCGGCGGCGTAATCCGCTTCGTCGGCTGGCTTCATGGAAGACACCAACGCGCGGCTACGCTCGCATCCGCGAAGTTCGACCTGCCGGCGCCCCAGCGCCTCGGCGGCACGCGGCAGGAAAGTGGCGGCGATGTCTTTGTGCACGAGCAGCGTCTCCAGCGCATTGCATACGCCAGGACGCGAAGTCTTGCCGTCCACCAGCAGATCCAGCGCCCATGCCGGGTCGGCCGCGCGATCCACATAGAGATGGCAGACACCTTTGTAGTGCTTGATGACGGGCACGCGCGCATGCTCGGCCACGAAACGGATCAGGCCTTCGCCGCCGCGCGGGATGGCGAGATCGACGATGTCGGTGAGCTGCAGCAGTTCGACCATGGTCTCGCGGCGCAGGTCCGTGACCAGCGTAAGTGCCGCTTCGGGCACGCCATGCGCGGCGAGCGCGCTACGCAGCAGGCGCGCGATGGCGGTGTTGGAATGGGCCGCCTCGGAGCCGCCGCGCAGGATCACGCCGTTGCCGGCCATCAGGCACAGCGCCGCGGCGTCGGCGGTCACGTTGGGGCGCGCCTCGTAGATCATCGCGATCACGCCCAACGGCACGCGCACGCGCTCGATCAAAAGCCCGTTCGGCCGCGTCTCGCGGCGGGTGACCACGCCGACCGGATCGGGCAGTCCAGCGACGTCGCGCAGCGCGGCGACGATCCCGGCGACGCGCGCCTCGTCGAGCCGCAACCGGTCGAGCATGGCGCCCTGCAAACCCTTCTCCCGGGCTGCGGCCATGTCCCGCGCGTTTGCCTCCAGCACTTCGCCGGCACCGGCCTGCAAAGCGTCGGCCATGGCATGCAGAAGCGCACGCTTGGCCTCGGTGTCCAGTTCGGCCATGACCAGCGCCGCATCGCGGCAGGCCAAGGCCTGGGTTCGCATCTCGCTCATCGTTTCGTCTCCGCCAGGACGACCAGATCGTCCCGGTGCACCACTTCCGCGCCGTAGCTGTAGCCCAGCAAGACGTCGATTTCGCTGCTGTGCCGGCCGGCCAGGCGGCGCACTTCGGCCGCGCCGTACTGGCAGAGCCCACGTGCCACCGGCTGCCACGCCGGGCCAACGATTTCCACCATGTCGCCACGGTGGAACTCGCCCTCGATCGCCGCGATGCCGCCCGGCAACAGCGAGGCGCGTCCGCCGGCGAGCGCTCGCGCGGCTCCGTCGTCCACCTGGATGCGACCGGGTGCAGCCGGTGCGTGGCGCAGCCAATACTTGCGCGCCTGCATGCGACTGCGCGGCGCCTCGATCAGCGTGCCGTGCAGGCGATCGTCGGCGAGCGCGGCCACGGTTTGTCCGTTGCGCCCGTCGAACAGCACAGTGGGAATACCGGCGGCACCGGCCTTCACCGCCGCCTCCAACTTGGTGCGCATGCCGCCGGTGCCGACGCTGCTGCCGCTGCCGCCAGCCATGGCCATCACGTCCGGCGTGAGCTCGGGCACGCGATCGATCGGCACGGCGTGGGGATGACGGCGAGGGTCGGCGTCGTACAGCGCATCGATGTCCGAGGCGATCAGCAGCAGATCGGCGTCGACCAGGGCCGCGACGATGGCGGCGAGGTTGTCGTTGTCGCCGACGTGCGTGGCGGGAATCCAGAAGCCCGATCCAAAATACGACGCCACGAGATCAGCCAACGGATCGTACTGACGACCGAACGTCAGTGCACCGACACCGCTTTTAGCTAGACCAACAAATGCTTGCCGGCCGAACTCACGTCCACCTTGACCGAGCGTTCCGTTGGTCGAATAAAACCCGCTCTCCAACGTGAAGACCGCCGACAGCCCGCCGCCGAGAT
>JBCNOA010000198.1:0-8364 GCA_039594095.1 Dyella sp. | reverse complement strand
CATCGATGGGGTCCATCCAGACGCGGAAGGCGATGACGTAGGTTTGTGGGCCGGTCGATGTGGATGCCGGCAGCGTGTAGACCGTCGGCCTCACGCCGGACACCGTGGGCGTGGCGCCGGAGAAGTTGCCCGTGCCGCCGAGCAACTTTCCGTTGACGTAGAGCTGGTATGTGGAATCGACCAGAGTCGGACCTGCCAAGGCGAGCGGCGTGCGGTGGTCGCCATCGACAGTCACCTTGAGGCGATACCACGCGTAGCCCGTGTAGCCCGCGTGGCCTCGTCGGCTCCATCCGGAAACATAGCCCGGCAAGCCGACGTCGCCGTCGTGCGCGCCCGGCGCGGGCGTGAGGTCGACGGTTTCCCAAGCACTGTCGTCGAAGTCCGGCGCGGACCAGCGCGGATCGTCGCCAACCTGGAATTGCCAGGGGCCGTTCAATGGTGCGGTGGAATCGCCAAGGGTGATGTGCGCAGTGGGCGCGGGCTCGGCAAAAGCCGATCGACTTCCCATCAGGAAAGTCGTCAGCAGGCAAAGAAAAGCCAGAAGTCCCGAACGCTGCATGGCGCTGCTCCCTTGGGATATCCCGCGAGTCTATGCGGCATGGAAGGTGCGGACATAGGAAGGAAGGCATGGGTCGCCGGTGGAACGCGCCGCTTGGTTGGCCGAGTCAGCGCGTCAGGATCATGCGCATCGGGTTGTCAGATGAGCGGATCGCGAGCGTAGGTGCACAGGAAGTCGAGCACGAGATGCGACGAAGCCGTGAGACATATGCGCAATGCACACCTCGCACGCACATCGTCGGCGCGCGCCTACAGACAACGAAAAATGATTTTGTTAGTGTCGATGGCGTTGCCCGCGAAGTGTGTCGACTGCGCGTCGCGAGCAACCATGGCAGCAATGCTGTGAGAAGCGCGGGCCAAGGGTGCTGGTAACACCCCTGACCCGCTGACCATAACCAACTGATGGAGAGTTGATCATGGCTAAGCCAGATCATACGGTACTTGCACGCCCGCCGATCCCCTCGGCGACATCCTCACCGCCAATCCGGGTCGTCTGCATCCCTCGCAGGCACGGTTGAAGAACCGCGGCCCCGGTGGTTTTCGTTGGAAGAATCCTAGCCGTGCAACCCGGCGCGTTGCCTCGTGCGACGACGGAACTCACTGACGCCGCATTCCACTTCTCAATCAAGCCGCCCGGTGTCCAGCCATGGACCACCGGTGAAACCTCGAGTCCGTGTGATCGCGGCACGCTGAGCGGTTGGCGGCGTGCCGTTCTCGGAGCGAGGGCGGCGCTTTACGACAAGGAGTTACTTATGGACGTTTATGGCGAGCCCTGGACCACGCGGCATACCCACTATTTCTCTGATCCGGATGCGGGTCCTGAGGCGCTATTGAACGATGCCACGGAGTGGTTGCAGTACGCGCGCAGCAATCTCCGGATGTTGACGGAGTTGGTGAATGAGCGTGGCGTGCCGGATGTACAGCGATTGACGGTGATGCTGGAGGGGGTTGGGGCGTTTATGGAGATGGGGACGAGGTGCGCGGCGCAGGCGCATTTGAGGATGCAGTGGGGGATGGTGCGAGAGAAGACGAGGCAAGCAGCGGCGGCAATATAGCGAAAGCGCTCTGCATCGAAACGAGATTCGGCGAGCAAACCAGAGTGGCGGAGGTTGCCGTGCCACCTTCGTCCTCCTCCGCACGTGCCCCAAATGATGAACTGGACCGGTAAAGCCGCCTAGGCGTTGGTGTGCTTGGGATGGTATGTGTCCATCTTCGGTAATGTTGCACTCTCGTAATACGGGGCACCCTTTGGGAGGCTTCTCGATCTTGTGGTCGGAATGCGCGCTCGGCGAGCTCGAAATGTTCGCTTTCGACCCGCAGCGGACGTGTCGGTGTAGCCTAAATTGAGCAGTGGCCAGGTGACCAACATCTGCACGTTGCTTAGGCCGTCGAGGAACTCTGTTTAACCATCGCCGGAACCCGCAGCACTTTGGTGGGAGGCTCTAGGATCTGGTCGACTTTTTTGGGAGGGGGTAATGGCCGAGGCTAGCTGGGTGTCGTACTTAGGAGCTGTCACGGGCGTATCCGGCCTGATTTTGAGTGCGTTCGCGCTTTGGCGCACCGAGCGCGTGAGGAATGTCGAACGAGCGGTCGTGGTCGGGAAAGCGCTGGCGACTCTCAATCATCGCATTACGGAGTTGCCCGAACTGCTGCTGCAGGCACGACGATCATACGAGGCGCTCGCCGCAGCCGAGGGCAGGATGAAATCTGGCGCGACGGAGGCGTGGCTTAAGGAGTGGGACGAGGACCGCCAAGCAGCTCAGGCGCTTGTGGAGAGGCGCCCCGACGAGGACAAGGACCTGAGGTTGGTACCTTTCGCTGAACTCGCTCGATATGAGCTGGTCATTCACAAGATCTCCCAAAAGGTCGATCTAATCGAAGGGCGCTACAGGGCATCGATGGCCTCTGACGAGCGAGGGGTGGAGCGTAGAAAACAAGCGGCTCAGGCGGAAGCTCTCAGCTTCCGAAAGGCAACCGCATGGGCTAAGGGCGGCCCATTTGATCCGGAAAAATAGGCCGCTTTGATGCTTAACAAGGTCTGCTTTGGAGCCATGGCAGATCTTAGAGCTTGTGTTGAGCATCGCCATCGGAGAAAACGATGCTTGACCGAGAAGAGCAACGCATGCGAATGGAGTTGTTGGGCCTCAGGCTCGCGATTCTCAAGAAATATGAAGGGCCTGATCCACGATCATCTGATTTGGGAGACGACCCATCGCCATACTGCAGCTTTTGCGGCAAAGCGAAAGGTGAAGTTGATGGATGGTTCATGGGGCAACATCTACATGTGCAGTGAATGCGTGAAGGTGGCCCGCGACATACTTTGGGGGGCGCCTTCAGAGCGCTCATAAGTCATGCAGTCGGATGCCTGCTTTCGACCAGGAGCAGACACTTTCTTGGGGGGGTAAAAGGTATGAGCGGACTGGTATTGAGCGGCGCGATGACGAGACTTGCCGGCATTACGGGGCTTCTGTTGATGCTTGCCGCTTGCGCAGATTCGGGTCCTCTAAAGATTGGCAAGGACACCTACAGTATATCTACGCGTGTTCCCCTCTCCGGGCCTGCCGGCGCAAAGGGCGATGCCTTGAAAGAGGCCAATCGGTTCTGCGCCGGTCAGGGCAAGGAAGTACTTCTGCAAACGGAGAACTCGGAAGAATGTGCTTGGCACGGCGGCTGCGGAGAGGCTGAGATCACTTTTCTTTGCGTGGCTGGAGATGATTCGCGCTACTTGGAACAGCATCAAATGAGAAAAGATAACGGCGTCTCTACGAGAGACAGTCATTAGTCAATGAATTATGTCGGTCGCAATAAGGGGCGGCGGTAGTTAAGCGGGAGGCGGTGTGCGTTGCAGGCGCAGCTAGAGCCCCGGCTGCGGGGGTAATAAGGGCCGGAATGCGTCCCCATATCACACGAGGCCTCTTTGAAGTGCCCGTGGTGGCCGGATAGAACCTAAGGGACTTCGTTCGTATGCGTATCTTACGGATATCAACTATGCGCAATATCGCTATCGCCTTTGCTCTGGCGCTTTTCAGTTCGTATGGCTTTGCTAGCGAATCTTTGACGGGTATTGATCGTGCCAAGCAGCTTGGTGGCCAATATGCGATTGGCAAAGAGGCATGCAGCGTCCCCGCGGAGCAGCTAGCGGCATTCAAGCAGTTGGCGGACGAAGAGTTGCATGGAGACACTGCGCTTGTCGCAGCCTACAAACAAAGCGCGAAGGACGTCAGCGCCGCTATTCGCAATGACGCCCGTTGGCAGGCATCCACGGATAAAGGCATGACGTGCGTGCCGACGCGCCTGCTCTTTGCCCAGATCATGTTGAAGTGGAAGAGCCGCGCCGATGGCGGAGGAAAGTAGCCTAACGGTTGAGCCGAGACATGCTCTTGGCGCGGCGATGCCACTTAGCTGAGAGACTAAGCAGCGTTCGCCTTCGATCCAAAGTAGGTGTTGCAGAAACGAAAAGGGGAGCAAGGATGGTCCGCATTGATGTCAGCATTTTTTGCGCGGGTGAATCCTATGCTCACGCCAATGGCGACATCGATATGGCCGTTCCCTGCGGACCAGGGGCGTGCATCGACTTGTCCGGCATTGCCGCGAGCGCTCCGCCAGTTGGGTTCTCCGGCCAGCTTGTGGTTGACTCCGTCCTCTCCCTTGATGGGGGCATAAGCTCATATGCCTGTGAGGATGTGTGCGTCGCGTCGAAGGCTGAAGCGCAGATGGTCGGTAGGTGGCTGGATGAGCTGCCCGGGCTGTCTGTTTGGCCCAACGACTTGGACGATCCCCTGTACGATGGTTCCAAATAGCGAAGAACAGGATCAGGTTCGCCTTTGGGGAGTTCGAGGTCGGACGGGATCTCGCGCGGAAATAAACCGGATCTCGTTTCGAAGGTCCACATTCCAGCCGTTGTGGGCACTTGGACCGCGACATGGAATCATGCATGCCTAGCGTCAGGATTCAGGGGGATTCAGTGAACGATGATTCGTCCCAACGAACCCAGTTCAACCCTCAGGCATTGCTGGGGCTTTCCGCGATCTGCATCCCTCTCGGGTTCTTTGTTGCTTTCGCATTACAAAGCTCGGACCGGGTCCGCGCCTATCTCTATCTCGGTCTTTACGGGCTTGTGGCATTGAATGCCGTCGTCACCTGGGCGGTAGCCATTGATCAAGGGCTCCTCCTTCGCCAGAAGATCGGACAAGCATTGATCGTCTGGCTTCTTCCCGTTCTGGGTGGCTTGGTCATCGGCATTTTCATGTGGGCTCAACGTGGTCCGGCCCCGCCGACTGGTTATCCCAGCGATCCCAATCATGGGCCAAGGGATGTTTATATGGGTTCTCATCCTCCCGGACCGCCTGGTGGATGCTGAGTCGACAAGGTGCCAACGATCCCAGCAATGTGCTGCAACCAAAAGCAGGGTCAGGTTGGCTTTTCTCGGGAAAGCTGACTCGTTTTGCACATAATGGATCGGCAGGCAGTGGATACAAGCGGGGACTGCAAAGGGGGGAGCGTGCTTGGTCTGGAAGATCCGCGTTGGAGCGAACTGGCGCATGCCTACGGATCAGCCGGGGACATTCCGGCGCTTCTTCTTCAATTGGAGAGCCTCCCGGCAGCAGTAGGGGATGCCGAACCTTGGTTTTCTTTGTGGAGTGCTTTGGCTCATCAGGGGGAAGTCTATCCGGCGTCCTTCGCAGCTGTGCCGTATGTGGTCGAGGCACTTGCGATCGCTCCAGAGAACGCCGATGCCACTTACTTTCAATTTCCTGCCTGGGTGGAATGCTGCCGGGTCCGTCGAAACATGGAAGTCCCCAGTGAATTGGTAGACGCCTATCAGTCGGCATTGGCGCGGCTACCGTTCCTGGTGGCCGAAGCTAGTCGGCGTCCCTGGAAGGATGATGGATTCATGCAGTGCGCTTTAGCCGCAATTGCCGCTGCAAAGGGCCAGATATTGGTGGCGGAAGCTGTGCTGGAGCTTGACCAACGCGTAGCCCAATCATTTTTGGACTGGTTTCAAGCAAGCTGGGCTGACTAGAGCACCTATGCCCATTTGAGGAAAGGTAGCATCAAGGTCAAACGGGGAGACCGCATCCACCGTGGGCTGTCGCTTCCGAGCGATAAGGGGCCTTAGGTAGTTAAGCGGGCGCAATAAGGCGCCGGTAGTAATTAAGCATGTCGATCCAAAGAACCGAGTCCAAAAATCGGGCCAAGTTCGGAATCTCCAGACGTGGAAGGCGATGACGTAGGTTTGCGGGCCAGGTGATGGGGGTGTCGGCAACGCACCTCCAACCTGAACCGGAATGGCTCAAAATCCAAAATTAACTTGTGTTTCCGGCCGGGAAATGTAATTTAATTTGGTATGGCGAAGCGAATTCCTCCCACCCATCCCCGCGTACAGCGCCAGATCGAGGCGCTGAGCCAGCGTCTGCGCGCCGCCCGCATGCGTCGTTCGATGACTCAGGAAGTGATGGCGGAACGCGTGGGCGTCAGCGTCCCGACCATCGCCAAGCTTGAGAATGGCGACCCGTCGACCAGCCTGGCCACCGTGTTGCGAGTGCTGACTGTGCTTGGCCTAGCCGGCGACATCGATCTCATCGCTGCCCAGGACACCCTTGGCCGCGAGCTGCAGGACAACGCACTCCGGCGGACCAACGCCCCGCTGCGCACGCGGATCACACCCACGCCGCGGCCGACGCCCGTGACACAAAAGACGCCGCCTACGCCTATCGTGCCTCCCATCCCGCCAGTGCCGTCGAAGCGACCACGGCCGCGGAAGGCTAAGCCGTGAACCGTCTGGAAGTCTGGATCGACGACGAGTCTCTCGGCGGCTCGACCTTCGTAGGTCACTTGTCGAAGACGGCAAGTAGGACGGGCGACACGATCAGCTTCGAGTACGCTCCTGACTGGCTGGCCGGCGCCGGCCTGGTGGCGGGATTTTCGCTAGATCACGAGCTGTACTTCGGCGCGGGTCAGCAGTATGCGAGGACTGGCGCCAACGAACTGTCGGGTGCATTTCAGGACTGCTCCCCTGACCGCTGGGGCAAGCGTCTGATGGATCGCCGCGAGGCGATCGAGGCGCGCGAAGAGGGGCGCAAGGCGCGCAACCTGCGCGCGTGGGACTACCTGGTAGGCGTCCATGACGAATCTCGCATGGGGGCGTTGCGTCTGGTGGATCCGGTGTCTGGGCGCTATGTGGATGACCGCATGCTCAGCGCTCCGCCGATCACCGAATTGCGCCAGCTCGAGGGTATCGCCGCGCAAGTGGAGAGCGGCGACGCCGATCTGTCTGACGAGATGATCCGGTGGTTCAAGCAGATCGTGGCGCCCGGCGCTTCACTCGGCGGCGCCCGACCAAAAGCCAGCTTCCGTGACGAGACTGGACAGTTGTGGCTCGCCAAATTCCCATCCAATGATGACCGCGTCGACGTGGGATTGTGGGAGTTCCTGGCCTACCAGCTGTCACTCGACGCGGGCATCGACATGCCCGAAGCAAGGCTGATGCAGTTCTCGGACCGTGGTCACACCTACGCCGTGCGGCGTTTCGATCGCACGCCGAGCTCGCGCCGCATGTTCTCATCAGCGATGACCCAGCTCGATGCCACCGAGAGCGAGGGTCATAGCTACCTGGACCTCGTCCAGGTCATTGAGACCAGCGGAACTTCGACGCAGATCGCTCGCGATCTTGAACAGCTGTTCCGCAGAGCTCTCTTCAACATCCTTATCGGCAATCGCGACGATCACTTGCGCAATCATGGATTCCTTCGGGCGGGCGACGGGTGGCAACTGTCGCCGGCATTCGATGTGAATCCAAATCCCGACAAGGATCATCACGTCCTCGCGATCGACGACCAGGATCCCTCACCGGATTCGGGCCTGCTGCTTGCTACGGCCGAGTACTACCGCCTTCCCAGGAAGACCGTAGGCGATGTGGTTGAGGACGTGCGCGCAGCGCTGCGCGGCTGGGAGAAGCGCGCGCGTGCGTTGGGTGCCGCTCCGAGCGAGATTGCGCTAATGCAGGCCGTCATCGATCCGGACCGGTAAATGTGCCGGTCCCCGTGACCGATCACAAAGAAGGAGAACTCATGTTTGACCACGTCGTATTCGGCGTCAGTGACTACGAAGCAAGCAAGGCATTCTTCATCAAGGCGCTCGAGCCGCTTGGCATCGAGATCGTCAGTGAGCGACCCGGCGGTATCGAGCTAAGTTCGGACGGCAAAGTGTCCTTGTGCTTGCTTCAAAGCGAAGAGAAGCCGGCTCATCTCCATTTGGCGTTCGTGGCCAATCATCGCGATCAGGTCGACGCTTTCTATCGCGCAGCTTTGAATGCAGGCGGCAAGGACAACGGTCCGCCGGGTCTTCGACCGAACTACAGCGGCAGGTACTACGCGGCTTTCGTTATTGGTCCGGACGGGCACAACATTGAAGTGGTTTGCCACGAACCGGAAAGCTGACGCGACCACTGGGGCCGCGTTGGCTTCCCTTGAGTGTGAACTCGGCCCTGTTCTTAGGCGCGCGCGGCGTCCATCCCGGCAGCCTCGGGCCCGTTTAGTCACTGCGCTCCGCCCGGCCAGCAATAAGGGGCCGGTGGTAGTTAAGTGGGGGCGTTGTGCGGTGAAGGGCCCAGCTAGAGCCCCGGTCGCGAGGGTAATAAGGGCCGGAGTGCGTCCTCCCTCTATCACACGAGGCCTCTTTGAAGTGCCCGTGGTGGCGGGATAGAACCTAAGGGACTTCGTTCGTATGCGTATCTTACGGATATCAACTATGCGCAATATCGCTATCGCCTTTGCTCTGGCGCTTTTCAGTTCGTATGGCCTTGCT
>JBCNOA010000197.1:0-8426 GCA_039594095.1 Dyella sp. | reverse complement strand
TACTTCACGCCTTACACCGAGGCGCAGGCGCTGGACCGCATCCATGCCTTCGGCGAAGCGCTGAGCGTGAAGCGTCACGTGAAACTCGACTCGTTCCTGTTCGACGACGGCTGGGACGACCGCAGCGGCAGCTGGCATTTCAGTAAGGACTTCCCGCACGACTTCCTGCCGCTGCGCGATGCCGCCGCGAAGTACGGCGCCGCGCCTGGCATGTGGCTGTCGCCGTGGGGCGGCTACGGTCCGCCGAAGAAGGAACGCGCCGAGCGCGGCGCGCAGGCGGGCTACGAGATCATCGATGGCGGGCTGGCGCTGTCCGGCCCGAAGTACTACCAGCGTTTCCACGACGCGGTGATGGAGCTGGTGCGCAAGGACGGCGTCAACCAGTTCAAGTTCGACGGCACCGGCAACGCGGACAAGGTGTTTCCCGGCAGCGTGTTCGACAGCGACTTCGGTGCGGCGATCCAGCTGATCGAAGACATCCGCGCGGCCAAGCCGGACATGTACATCAACCTCACCACCGGCACTACGGCATCGCCGTTCTGGCTGCGCTACGCCGATTCGATCTGGCGTGACGGCGAGGACGACGACCTTACCGGCGTGGGCAGCAAGCGCGAGCGGTGGATCACCTATCGCGACCGCGAAACCTACCGCAACATCGTGGTGAAGGGGCCGCTGTTCCCGCTGAACTCGCTGATGCTCCACGGCATCATCTACGCCAAGGAAAACCGCAACCTCAGCACCGATCCCGGCCACGACTTCGCCAACGAAGTGCGCTCGTACTTCGCCACGGGCACGCAGCTGCAGGAGCTGTACGTCACGCCCACGCTGCTGACCGAAGCGGACTGGGATCTGCTTGCCGATGCCGCGCGCTGGGCGCGCGACAACGCGGACGTTCTGCGCGACTCGCATTGGGTCGGCGGCGATCCCGGAAGGCTGGACGTCTACGGCTGGGCGGCCTGGTCGCCGAAGAAGGCCATCGTCACTTTGCGCAATCCGGACGCCAGGCCCCAGGTCGCGGTGCTCCAGCTGGGTCGCCGGCTGGAGCAGCCGGCCGATGCGGCGCGCCGCTTCCAGGTGCGCGACGTCTGGAAGACCGGCGGCGACAAGGTGCCGGCCTCGCTGGAGGCCGACCGTACCGCGACGGTGCAGCTCGCGCCGTTCGAAGTGCTGACGCTGGAACTCACGCCGACACATTGAACGACCCCGCCGGCCGCCGCGGGAGGCGCGCGGCCGGCATGCCGATCCCGGGGAGGGAAGCATGACCACGTTCGAGCGCACGAGGCGCGGTCTGTTGAAAGCGGCGGCCCTGTTGCCGTTCGCCGGTTCGCTGGGCGGACTGGCGCGCGCGGCGCAAGCACCGTCGCCGGCCGCGGCAGCGAGCTTCGCCATCAAGACGGACGGCGAAGGCCGGCTCGTCAGCGAGTCGTTGGCGAGCCTCAGCTATGAGACCGGCCAGCTCGCCGACCCGGCGTTCTTTTCGGCCGGCAACCGTTCGCTGGTCGACATGCTGCGGCGGATGAATCCGCGCGGCGTGTTGCGTATTGGCGGCAACACCAGCGACTTCACGGTGTGGAGCGAGTACCGGGGCGCCTTGCCCGAGCAGAAAGCGCGCAAGGGCGGCCCGCAGCAGCCGGTGGTGTTGCGGCCGGAGGCGTTGCGCGAGCTGGCGGGTTTCCTGCGCGCCACCGGTTGGAAACTGATCTTCGGCGTCAACCTCAAGATCGGCGTGCCGGACATGGCGGTGGAACTGGCCAAAGCCGTGCGCGATGCCGTGGGCGACGATCTGCTGGCCTTTCAGATCGGCAACGAAGCCAACAACTACGCGAAGGACTACGCGAGCTTCGAGGCGGTGTGGATGCCTTACGCCGACGCCTTGCGCGCGGC
This sequence comes from Dyella sp., assembly GCA_039594095.1. Lineage (GTDB taxonomy): Bacteria > Pseudomonadota > Gammaproteobacteria > Xanthomonadales > Rhodanobacteraceae > Dyella_D. Next base: position 6,542 of record JBCNOA010000197.1, on the reverse strand, counting down.
GGGCCTGCCGATCGGCGGGCCGGATACCGGCGCCAATTCCGACTGGGTCGCCGAATACGCCCGCCGGCACGGCGAGGCCAGCGTCTTCCTCAGCCGCCATTACTACCGCGATGCCGCGCCGCGAGGCTCGATAGGCGATCTGCTGGGTGGCGACCCCGGCTGCATCGAAGACACCGAGCGGCTGATGGCCGTGGCCGATGCGGCCCATCGGCCGCTGCGGCTGACGGAAGCGAACTCCTATTACTTCGGCGGCCGCGACGGCGTCAGCAACGTGTTCGCCTCGGCACTGTGGGGCGCGGACTTCATGCTCGCGCTCGCGCAGCTGGGTGTGGCGGGCATCCATTTCCACGGCGGCACGCTGGCATCGGTCGAAGCATCGCTCGGCCGCGAAGCCGCTGTGGACGACACCACGTCCGATCTCGCCACCCGCCGGGATGCGGTCAGTTCCCGTTATTCCGCGATCGCCGGCAATGTGGCGCTCGGCTTCCAGCCGCGGCCGCTGTTCCACGGCATCGAACTGGCGCAGCGCTTCGCTGGCGCGCACATGTTGTCCGGCCGCCTCGACAGCGGCGGCGCCAACCTCGGCGCCTATGCCGCACGGCGCAGCGGCACGCTACTCGTGGCGCTGATCAACAAAGACATCTTGCGCGATGCGGACGTCGCGCTGCGCGGCCTCGCCGGCTTCGGCGCGGCCAGGGTCATGCGTCTGAGCGCGCCGGCGCTGGACAGCCGTGCCGGCGTGCGCTTCGCCGAGGCATCGGATGCGGTGCGTCCCGATGGAGCGGGCGAGATGCGCATTGGCGTGCCGCGCGGCAGCGCGGCGTTCCTCAGTTTCGATCGAGCGATTTGAAAGGGCGGCAGGGATGCCGATGCTCGCCGGCCGCGTGCCGGCGTTGGGGAAGGAGGGTGGTGAGTTTCATGGCCAAAACACGATTGGGGAGTGCCGAAATGAACAAGCATGAGTTGTTGCGCCGGAGCAGGCTGAGCCTGCTGATCGCGTTGGGATTGACCGGCGGCGCGGCCTACGCGCAGTCGACCACGGGCAGCATCGTCGGTCAGGTACAGGCAGGCATGGGCGACACGGTGACGGTGCAGAGCTCGAACGGCCTGCAGCGCGACGTGCCGGTGGACGAGCGCGGCCGTTATGCCGCGAGCCAGTTGCCGCTGGGCAATTACACGGTGACGCTCAAGCGCGGCGGACAGGCGGTTCAGACCCGCGACAACGTGGCGTTGCGCGTCGGCGCAGCGACGGATGTCTCCTTCGCCGACGCCGCGGCGAAGAACCTGGAAGGCGTGAGCGTCTCGGCCAATGCGCTGCCTGCCATCGACGTCACCAGCGTCGACTCGCGCACGGTGGTCACCGCCGAGCAGCTGGCCAAGCTGCCGCTGAGCTTCTCGGCCGAGGCGGTAGCGCGGCTCGCGCCTGGGGCGGTCAACAACTCCGGCGGCTTCACCAGCGCCACCGGCGGCTCGCTGGTGAGCTTCGGCGGTTCCGGCGCCAACGAGAACGCGTACTACATCAACGGCTTCAACACGACCGATCCGTTGAAGTCCGAAGGCGGCATCACGCTGCCCTATGGTTCGATCGATCAGGAAGAGGCTTTCACCGGCGGCTACAGCGCGCAGTACGGCCGCTCGGACGGCGGCGTGCTCAACATGGTGGGCAAGCGAGGCACCAACGAATGGCACTTCGGCGGCATGGCGAGCTGGGAGCCGTCCTCGCTGCGCTCTTCGGCCAAGAACTACTACTACCAGAACGGCCAGCCGAATCCGCCGCTGCCCACCGGCACGCTGTATTCGCCGCGCGAAAAGAACCAGTACTGGATCACTACCTACGATGCCTATGTGGGCGGTCCGCTGATCAAGGACAAGCTGTTCGTGTTCGCTTCGGCGGAGATGTCCAGGCAGCAGGGCAGCTCGGTGGGCAACGTCACCAGCAGCTCGCCGTTTCAGACCTATCGGTACGACATGCCCAAGTGGTACGCCAAGATCGACTGGAACATCAACGACAGCAACATCGTCGAGCTGACCGGCGCGTCCAACAAGCGTTCCTATCAGGGCGATCTGTACCGCTACGACTTCCAGCGGATGGTGCCGGGCCGCTTCGTCGGCCACGCCGACAGCACCAAGAACGGCGGCGACCTATGGACCGGCAAGTACACCGGCTACCTCACCGACAGCCTCACGCTCACCGCGCAGTACGGCAAGATGAAGACGCATGCCTTTCAGCAGCCGGTGGGCTACGACCCGAATCTCACGTACGTGTCGGGGATCACGTCGCAGAACCCGGCCATCGTCGGTGGCCAGCCACGTTTCAACAACCAGACCACCACGTCGCTGTACGACCCGGGCCGCGGCAACACGGTGACCAACCTGCGCCTGAGCCTGGAATACAAGCTGGGCGATCACACGCTGACGGCCGGCATCGACAATCTCACCGCCGAGGCGCTCAAGCAGGGGCGCGTGACCTCCGGACCGGGCTACAGCTGGTCCTATGGCCATTCCGATTTTCCCGCCGCGCCGCTCGATCCAGGCCTGGGCGTGGGGCCGACGGCGAATTTCCCGAACGGCGCGACCGGCTACTACGTGATGAAGAACGTCAACAGCCAGTTGGCGAACGTGAAGACGGTCGAGCACGCGCAGTACATCCAGGACAACTGGCAGTTCAACGATCGCCTGCTGCTGTCGCTGGGCATCCGCAACGACCAGTTCACCAACTACAACGCCAACGCGCAGCCATACATCAAGCAGACCGCACAGTGGGCGCCGCGCCTGGGTTTCGCCTGGGACGTCAACGGCGATTCCAGCTTCAAGGTGTTCGGCAACGTGGGCCGCTACTACCTGGCCTCGCCGCTGGAGCCGGCGCTGAGCGCCGCGGGTGCGCAGACCAGCACGACGCAGTACTTCACCTACAGCGGCATCAATCCGGACGGTACGCCCAGCGGGCTGACGCAGATGTCGCCACCCGTGTCGGCCAACAACAACTTCGGCGTGTTGCCGGACCCGAAGACGGTGACCGCCAAGGATCTGAAGTCGATGTACCAGGACGAATACATCCTGGGCTTCACCAAGACGCTGGGCCAGGACTGGGTATACGGCGCCAAGGCCACCCGCCGCGTGCTGCGCAGCGCGATCGACGACTTCTGCGACGTGGATCTGATCACCGCCAAGGCGCAGGCGCTGGGCTACAACGTCAGCTCGCTCAACAGCTGTTACCTGATCAACGCCGGACGCGCCAATACCTTCGTGGTGGTGGACGATGCCGGGCAGCACCACGACGTGAAGCTCAGCCGCGAGGAACTCGGCTTTCCGCCGGCCAAGCGCAAGTACTACGAGCTGGACCTGTTCATGGAGCACCCGTTCGACGGCAAGTGGTACGGCAAGCTGGACTACGTGTTTTCGCGCAGCTACGGCAACACCGAGGGCTGGACGCAGTCGAATGTGCAGTCCGACGGCCCGAGCGAGTCGGCCGACTGGGACAATGCGCCGATCATGGTGTACAGCAATGGCGACCAGGGCAACGACCATCGCCATCAGGTCAAGCTGTGGGGCTACTACCAGATCACGCCGGAGTGGCTGGTGTCCGGCAATCTGTCGCTGATCTCGGGTGGACCCAACGTGTGTCTGGGCCTGTTCCCGGGCGACAACCCCGATCCGTCCGGTTACGGTTCGTCGTACCACTTCTGTCGTGGCGTACCGGTGACGCCCGGCAGCATCGGACGGCTGCCGTGGCAGCGCCAGGTCGACCTGGGCGTGAAGTACACGCCGGACTTCGCCGCGCATCGTCTGGCCCTGCATCTGGATGTCTTCAATGCGTTCAACAGCCAGGCAGTGGTCAACATCACGCCGAACCTGTACGCGAAGTCGGACGGCACCCTGAACCCGCTGTACGGCACGCCGCGCGTGATGCAGTCGCCACGGTATGTGCGTTTCTCGGTGACCTACGACTACTGATGGGCCGCCTGCCGCCGGGCATCGCCCCGGCGGCAGGCTTGCGGGAGAGCGGAGCATGACTGACCGGAAGCGACGCGCCGTGCCGGCGTGGAGCGCGATGTTGCTGGCCGTTCTGGCCTGCATGCAGGTGAATGCGTACGCGGTGCCCGTCGGGCAGGCGTCGACAGCCGATGACGACGCCAATGCGCCGTACAAGGTCTACGGCGCCACGCCGGCCATCGTCATGGGGCCGCTGTTGCTGGATATGGCCGACGACTCGGTGGTGGTGGAATGGATGACCGACGCGCCCAGCGACGCGAGGGTGATCTACGGCGAAGACGCGCTGGACCATGAAGCCGTGCCGCAAACGGATGGCCTGATCCCGGTAGGCACGCAGCACCGCGTCGTACTGCGGGGACTGAAGCCGGGGCACGCGTATCGATACCGCGTAGCGTCGCGCCGCGTGGTCGCGTTGAAGCCGTACTGGCCCGAGCGCGGCCAGACGGCGCAAAGCGATATTCATCGTTTCACGACGTTCGATCCGTCGAAGGCGACGGCGAGCTTCGTCTCGATCACCGACACGCACGAGAACGTCGAGCGCGTCGATGCGCTGATGGCGATGGCACGCAGCCGGCTGGTGGATTTCGTGGCGCATACCGGCGATGGCCTGCATTACGCGGTCAGCGAGAACCAGCTGAAGGATAAGTTTCTCGGCCCCGTGGCGGACGGCCTGCGCGGCGATGTGCCGTTGATCTACGCGCGCGGCAACCACGAATACCGCGGCGAGTTCGCGCGTTCGCTGGGTGCTTATCTCCATGCGCAGGAAGACCGCTATTACTACACGCGCGATGAGGGGCCGCTGCATCTGGTGGTGGTCGATACCGGCGAAGACAAACCCGATGCCACCAATGTCTACGCGGGCCTCAACGATCTTCGCGCCTACCGTCAGGAAGAGTTCGCCTGGTTCGGGCGGGCATTGGGCGAGGCGCGGACGCGCACGGCGCCTTTCACCGTGGTGCTGGGGCACGACCCCGAATGGGGTTGGCTGGACGGCGGTGGCGTGGAGTGGACGCAACGGGCCAACGCGGCCAAGGTGGATCTGTTCATTGCCGGGCATCTGCACCGCTACGAACGGGTGAAGCCGGGCGAACGCGGCAACGGGTTCACCGTGCTGGCACTGGGACAGGATCAGATCGCGCGCGTGGAAGCGGACGCGCGTCAGCTGCGGGTGACGGTGACCGACCGCGAGGGAAAGACGGTGGATACGTTCACCCTGGAACGCCAGAGCAAGTAGGCTGGCGGAATCGACGAGCGGGGAGGCGGGCATGGACCTGATCGGTACGAAGGCGCGCCGGATCGGCCCCGCGCTGTTCCTGGGCTTGCTGCTGGCGTGGCCGCTTCATGCCGGCACCCCGGCGTCGTTCGATGTGGAGCCGGCACGCGCGGCCTTGAGGCGGTTGCTGCCTCGTCATGAAACGCAGATCGCGTTGTTCCCCTTGGCCGCCGGGCATGGCGACCGCTACGAAGTGCGAGGCCGCGCGGGCCATATCGAAGTAGCCGGCACGACGCCGGCCGTGTTGCTGGCGGGCGTGGAGGCCTATCTCGAACGCGTGCCGCGGGTGAGCATCGGCTGGCCCGGCGACAGCCTGGATCGTCTGCCGGACACGCTTCCTGCTCCCACATCACCGATCGAAAGCGAGGCGGTCGTGCCGGACCGTTTCGCCTTGAACGATGTGGACGACGGCTACTCCGATGCCTATCTCGATTGGAGCGGCTGGGAACACAAGATCGATCTCCTGGCGTTGCGCGGCATCAACGAAGTCTTCATGCCGGTGGGCGCCGAAGAGGTCTACCGCCGCGTCTTCCGCGAGTTCGGTTATGGCGACGAGGCATTGCGCGCCTGGATTCCCGCGCCGGCGCATCAGCCTTGGTGGCTGCTGCAGAACATGTCGGGTTTCGGCGGGCCGGCCTCGCCGCAGCTGTTCGAGCAGCGCGCGGAATTGGGCCGGCGGATCGCGGCGCGCCTGCGCGAGCTGGGCATACAGCCGGTGTTCCCCGGCTATTTCGGCACCGTCCCACCCGGCTTCGCCGAGAAGCAGCCGGGCGCCGCGCTGGTGCCGCAGGGCGAGTGGGTGGGGTTCCGGCGGCCGGACTGGCTCGACCCGCGCGATCCCCGTTTCGCCAAGGTCGCTTCGGCCTTCTATCGCCATCAGCGCGAGCTGTTCGGCGATGCCGTGCTCTACAAGATGGACCTGCTGCATGAAGGCGGACGTGCGGGCGACGTGCCGGTGGGCGATGCCGCCAAGGGCGTGTTCGCCGCATTGGAACGGGCTCATCCGTCCGCGCGTTGGGTGCTGCTGGGTTGGCAGCGCAACCCGCCGCGCGCGGTGGTGGATGCGGTGCCTCACGATCGCCTGCTGATCGTCGATGGGCTTTCCGATCGCTACGACGGTATGGATCGCGAGCGCGATTGGGGCGGGGCACCGTATGCCTTCGGCACCATTCCCAACTTCGGCGGACACACGACGCTGGGCGCGAACGCCGGCGTGTGGACGGTTCGCTTCGCGCAGTGGCGAGCCACGTCGGGCAGCCGCCTGCGCGGCATCGCC
>JBCNOA010000196.1:0-8439 GCA_039594095.1 Dyella sp. | reverse complement strand
AGCCGGCCCGCTCGAACTAGGCGTCGTTACCAGCCTTTACGAAGAGCACCTCGACTGGCACGGCTCGCGCGAGCGCTACGTCGCCGACAAGCTCAAGCTCGCGGACGCCTCGCGGCGCCTGCTGGTCAACGCGCTGCAACCCTCCCTGCTGGAAAAGACCGCCGCTCACCCGGCGCGTCTGCTGTTCGGCACGGTCGACGGCTGGCACGTGGCGGACGGCCATATCCGTCGCGGCGCACGGAATGTCATCGAAGCGAGCCGTCTTTCCGCGCCCGGCGCGCACAACGCGCTCAATGCCTGCGCCGCGCTGGCCGCACTGGAAGCCATGGGTTACGACGCCATCGCCGCCGCGCCCGCGCTCGCCACCTTCGTGCCGCTGCCGCATCGCCTGCAGCCGCTGGGCGAGCGCGACGGCGTCCTTTGGATCAACGATTCCATCAGCACCACGCCGCAGGCCACGCTGGCAGCGCTGGAAAGCCTGCGTGCGCGCGAAGTCACCGTGCTCGCCGGCGGTCATGACCGCGGCCTGGACTGGTCGGACTTCGTCGCCGCCGCGGTCGCGCATCCGCCGCACGCCATTGTCTGCAGCGGCGCCAACGGCCCGCGCATCGCCACCGCGCTGCGCGAAGCGAAGGTCGGCACGATGCTGGTCGAAGCCGCCAACCTCGATGCTGCGGTGGCCGAAGCACGCAAGCTCACGCCACCGGGCGGTTGCATCCTGCTGTCCCCCGGCGCCCCGAGCTTCGATCAGTTCCACGACTACGCCGAACGCGGCCGCCATTTCGCGGATCTCGCGGGCTTTCCCGGTCGGGAAATCACCGGCATCGACGGTTTGGGCATCGCCTGAATCAGGGGGCGTTGGCGGCATTGCCCCTGGCGCTGCCACCCGTGGCGGCGATCACTCGCCGGATCGCCGAAACGACGGCGCCCGGCCGATCGAGCTGAATGAAATGCCCCGCGCCGGGCACCACTTCGTTGTAACCGCGCGACGAAAGGCGGGCCAAGTCGTCGTGTAGCTCCATCCACAGATGGTTCTTGACGTCGCGCTCCTCCTGCGTTTCCTTGGCGCCGCGCGGAAACGGAGCGCGCGTCAGCACGATCAGCGGCATGTCGCCGAAGCTTCGCTTGCTGGCCCTGGCCTGGTCGGAGCTGGCGGTGAACACGTTATGCCACTCCGATAGCGCGGCTTCGAAACGTTCGGGGCGCGCCACATTAGCGAGCCATGCCCGGTTGAATGCGTCGCTGAAGTGAGGGTCGGGTACGCCGACACACTTCTTGAACAGTTCCGACGACGGATCGAATCCCTTGGTGGCCGCAGGTAGGCAGTCGGTGCGTATGCTTTCCACGAAGGCGTCGTTCTTCGCGCGCATGGTCGGATCGAGCTTGAAGTAGCGAGGCCCTTGCTCCTCGGATACCGGATCGACCAGCACCATGCCGACCACCTCGGAGAGGTAGGCGTCCGCGTACTGGCGCACATACATGCCACCCATCGAGTGACCGACCAGCATGTAGGGCGGCGCGATCGAGGCCGCGGTCAGCAAACGATGCAGGTCATCGACCGCGTTGGCGCCGTTGCCGTCCCGATGGCTGAGGTCGCTGAAGCCGAACCCCGCGCGGTCGTAGGAGCACGTCCGTGTCTGTTCCGCGATGATGGGTTGCACGGTCGCCCAGGCCCGGCTTTGATCGTCCAGTCCGGCTTCGAAGATCACGGTCGGCGAACCTTCGCCGATGCAATGAAGATTCATCTTGCGGCCGCCGCCGATATCCACCAGGCGATTCGGCGAGATGAAAGATAGGTCGGAAACCACCGCGCTCTTGTCTTGCTCCGCCGCCGCGCCAACGGCCGGTATCGAGAGCGCCGCGGCCAGCACGGCCGCCACCCAACGCAAACCTGTCATCCCCTGTCTCCCCCGTCCGCGAACACGCGGTGTGAACGGCATCATGCCAGTCTGGCCCGCCGCGTGATGGCGAGCCGTTGACGATATGTGGACCTTTGCCAGCGTGCTTGGGCACGCCCTGGCAAAGCCACCGAAGGCGGGTCAGCCCTTCGCCAGCGGGACCGGGTTCGACGGTCCGAGCGCCCGCATTACCGGTTTGGGCATCGCCCCGTTCAGACAGATGTCGTACGTTGAGCGGCGCCCAACCTCCGAGGGATTCTCATGAGCCGCGTCGCCTCCGCCTCCGTCGTATCCACCGATACCGACTACCTGCACCACATCCAGGCCGGCCGCTACACCCTCGACACCGACGAGCCGAAGGCGCTGGGCGGGCAGGGCGCGGCGCCGGCACCGTTCGATCTTTATCTCTCCTCGCTCGCGGCCTGCACGGCGATCACCTTGCGCATGTACGCGCAGCGCAAGGGCTGGAATCTGGGTGAGTTCCGCGCGGAGTTGAGCTTGACCCGCGACGAAGAGGGCCGGCTGCATATCCATCGCGTGCTGCATTCCGACCAGTCGTTGAGCGACGAGCAATGGGAGCGCCTGCTGGAGATCGTCGCCAAGACGCCGGTGACCAAGGCGATGCGCGAAGGCGCGGAAATCACCAGCGAGCGCGGCGTGGCATAGCGCCGCGATGCGCCATCAAGGCGCCGCTGCGCCGAGCTGTTTGGATAGCGCGTAGAGCACGCGCAGGTCGTCGGCATCGAGCGCGTCGCCGTCCATGCCGCGGAAATGGTGATGGAACGAGCGCACCGCCGCGGCGCGGTTGTCGAGCGAGTAACCGACCAGGCCCAGCGCCATCCACGGGTCGAAGCCCGCCGGCGGATCCACCAGCGGCCCTTGCGGCCACAGCCCATAGCCCGCGTCGGCGAGCTGTTTCCACGGGAACAGCGGACCGGGGTCGTCCTTGCGACTGGGTGCCAGGTCCTCATGACCGATGACCTGCGTGCGCGGGATGCGCAGGCGCGTGGTGAGGTCGGCCAGAAGGCGCAGCAGACTGTCGATCTGTGGTTGCGCGAAGGGCGTGTGCCCGTCGTTGTCCAGCTCGATCCCGATCGACGCGGAGTTCACGTCGGTGATGGTGCCCCAGCGTCCCGGCCCCGCGTGCCAGGCGCGCCGTTCGTCGGCGACCAGCTGATAGATGCCGCCATCCGCGCCGATCAGGTAGTGCGCGCTCACCGGGCCACCGCTGTTGGCGGTACGCAAGGTCTCCAGGCTTTCCTTCACGGAGTGCTGGTCGGTGAAGTGCACCACGATCAGCACCGGCCGGCGAACGTCGTAATTGGGCGACGGCACCCAGGTCGCCATCGGGTTGCGCGCCGGCACGGGGGCGCAGGCGGCGAGCAGGGCCAGCGGGAGCAGCAGCAGGCCGCGGCGCGCGGTGCGGAGCAGGGAAGCGCAACCGGATCGGGACAAGGCGGCTACTCGCGGCGGAGACCGTTCGCAAGCTGCCGCAGCGTCCCGGTCGCGTCAAGCAGCGATTGAGAGGGGCGCCAGCGTGTCGGCGAGTACCTGTTCGAGCGCGGTCGCCTCGATCCCGAGCGCGTCGCGCGTTGCCGTCGCATCGAGCTGAAGCGGCCGCTCGTACAGGTAAGCCATCTCCACCACCTCGGCCAGGATGGAGTCGGTTTCGCCCAGCGCGCGCAAGGCCGTAAGCGGCATGCGTTCCAGCACCGGCGCGGGCAGGCCGGCCGCCGTGGCGAAGCGCCGCGACAGCTCGCGTGCGGACAGATCGTGCGATGGCACGTGCCAGGCGCGGCCCCAGGAGCGTCCGTCGCGCGCCGCCGCCACCAGTGTCGCTGCCACGTCGCGGGTATAGCTCCAGTTGTGCGGCGCATCGAGATCGCCGGCATACGGAGCGGGTTCGCCGCGCAACAAGGCGGGCAGCGTCATCAAGGTGTACAGCGAGCTGGCGCCGTGGCCGAGATAGTCGCTGGCGCGCACTTCGGTGACGCGCACGCCGCTGGCGAGGGCGTCCTGCCACATGGCGGTGCGCACCCGGCCCTTGGCGGTATGCGGTGCCATCGGCAGATCCGCGGTCAATGGGCCGTCCACCTCGCCATAGCCGTAGACATTGCCGAGCATCACCAGCGCGGCGCCGGTATACCGCGCCGCGTGCAGCAGGGCTGCCGCGATCGGCGGGAAGTCCTGCGGCCAGCGGTCGTAGCGCGGCATCGCGCAGTTGAACACCGTGGCGTGGCCCGCGGCGAGCCTTGCCAGCGCTTCGCCATCGGTGGCGTCCAGCGCTACACGGGCGATGTTCTGATGCAGCGGACCATGGCCACGGCGGGTGACCAGGGTGACGTTGTCGCCGGCCTCGGCCAGCAGCCGCGCCGTATGCGTGCCGGTGGGGCCGGCGCCGACGATCAGATGAGAAGAGGGCATGAACTGTGGTCTCGCATGGGAAGCAGGGCCACATTTTTAGAAGCGGCCATGGCTTGGTGTCGCGCACATTCGGCGCCGCGTTTGCGTACGTTCGGCGCCCAAGGTGGCGGGAGCCGCGGCGGCGGGCGTAGAGTCCGCCGATGTCTCCCGAAACCGCCTCCTGGCCGCCCGCCGGCATCCGCGCCCTGCGCCGCGACAACCCCGTCGGCCATGTGGAACTGGCCGCGATCGCTGAGCACCGCGTCAGCTTCCATCTGAGCGAACACACCTGGACCGTGTGCCGCGAAACCGGCCGGCGCTTCGCGCGCCGGCATGGCGATATCGATCTGACGCCCGCGCGCAGCATCGGCGGTTTCGATGCGCAGGCGCCAAGCACCACGCTGGAGGTGCGCCTGCCCACCGGTTTCCTGCAACGCATCGCCGAAGAGGTGCGCGAACGCGGCGTGCGCGCTTCCCTCGCCACCCGTCACCTGTTGCGTGACGAAGGCCTGGCCGCCGTGCTGTGCGCGATGGATGCGGAGGTGCGCAGCGGTTTCCCCAGCGGCCGCCTTTACCTCGACAGCCTGGGTACCGCGCTGGCGGTGCGCCTGCTCGACGCGCATGCTGCGCCGCCATTGGCGCCCGGCGCGCTGTCCGCCACCCAGGTGCGGCGCGTGACGGATTACATCGAAGTGCATCTGGACGGCGAGCTTTCGCTGGACCGGCTGGCCGAGGTAGCCGGTGTGAGTCGCTCTTACCTGCAGCGCGCCTTCAAGGCGCGCCATGGCGTGTCGTTGCATCGCTACGTGGTGCAGCGGCGGGTCGAGCGGGCGCGCGAACTGCTGCGCGCGGCCGCCTTGCCGGCCGCCGAAATCGCCCTGCTGACCGGCTTCGCCCACCAGAGCCATATGGCGCGCTGGATGCGGCGGCTGCTCGGCGTGACGCCAAGGCAGCTCTGACCCATGGACATCCGCCTCGACCGCCAGCTCACCGACCCGCGCGTCATCGGTCTGCTGCAGGAACATCTGCGCGACATGGCGCGCCACTCGCCGCCGGAAAGCATCCACGCGCTGGACCTGAGCGGTCTGCGCCGTCCGGATATCAGCTTCTGGACCCTATGGGACGGCGAGGATCTGCTGGGCTGCGGCGCACTCAAGCAACTGGACGCCGGCCACGGCGAGATCAAATCCATGCGCACCGCCGACGCGCACCGGAGGCGCGGCGTAGCGGCGGCCATGCTGCGCCACCTGGTGGATCAGGCCGCCGCGCGTTCGTATCGCCGGCTCAGCCTGGAAACCGGCTCGATGGCGGCGTTCGAACCGGCGCGCCGGCTCTATGCCAGCTTCGGTTTCGCTTTGTGCGGTCCCTTCGACGGCTACGTCGACGACCCCAACAGCGTGTTCATGACCCGATTGCTGTAGGCCTGCACACGCGCGGTTTCGTGCTGGGTAATAATGCGGCCATCAGCACGTTTGGGGGCGCCGATCTGGCGCGGGGGTGTGCGATGCATCTGGATATCTTCACGCTCGGCGTCATCGGACTGGCCGTCGGAGCGACCATTTCCCTGAGCTTCACCTTGCTCGGGCTGGTGCTGCGCGGGTTGCCGGCGCTGCGCATCTGGGCGGCGGCCTTCTGGATCATCACGCTGGCGGGGTTGGCGCAGGGGTTGGACGAGCGCAACACCTTCCTGTCGGCGATCGTCGGCAACGTGCTCATCGCGGTGGCCAATGCGGCGATGCTGATGGGCATCGCCGTGCATGTGCGCTATCCGCTGCGCTGGCGCTGGCCCCTGCTGCTGTCGGGCGTGTTCCTGGTGATGCAGGTGGTGTTTCTGCTGGCGCCCCCCGGTCAGCGCACCGAGGCGCTGATCTTCGGCGCCAAGAGCGTAGTGTGGGACGGCTGGATGATCTGGGTGCTGCTGCGGCGCTCGCCGCGCGACCTGCGCATCAGCTGCGTATTCACCGCGCTGGTGTTCGGTGCCGATGCGGTGTTCTACGCCATGCGCTCGATCGTGATGGTGGCGCCAGCCACCACCTCGCAGGTGTTGCTGGCCACGCAACTGGTGACGGCCAACTATCTGTTTGCCATTTTCTGCACGTTCCTGGTCAGCACCGGCTTCACTCTGATGCTGGCCGAACGCCTCACCGTGGACCTGCGCAGCATGGCTCGCACCGACGGGCTCACCGGTCTGCGCAATCGCAATGCGGTGATCGACGATGGCCGGCAGGCGGTGCAAGCCTGTCGCCTGCAGGGACGTACATCGTCCGTGCTGCTGCTGGATCTGGATCGCTTCAAGGCCGTCAACGACAGCTGGGGTCACAATGCCGGCGATGATGTGCTTCGGCACTTCGTGAAGATCGTGCACGCCGTGCAGTTGCCCGACGGCGCCTTGCTGGGGCGTTACGGCGGCGAGGAATTCCTGCTGGTGCTGCCGGGCATCGACGCCGCGCAGGCGCTCGTCGCGGCCGAGGAAGTGCGCTCGCATCTGGCTGCGGCACCCGCGGTGCATGGCGAACAGCGCATTGCGGTGACCACCAGCGTCGGCGTGGCCGGCGGGGGCGACCAGGACTTCGATGGCCTGATCACCGCGGCCGACGCGGCGCTGTACCGCGCCAAGCACCACGGCCGCAACCGCGTGGAGTGGGCCGGGTTCCGCAAGGCGGAAGCGGCCGCGCTCTGAGGCCGGCGCAAAGCCGGGCTCTCGACTCATTACCTGCGAGGTAATCGTCCGCGCGCCGTGCTGGCGGCAAAGTGGCTCCACACCAACCACAAGGAGCCAAGCCATGAACGCCACGCAGAATCTCGTCGAGCGCTATCTCAAGAGCTGGAACGAAACCGATCCGCTGCGCCGCCGCGTGCTGATCGAAGAGATTTACGCCGAGCACGCCGTTTACACCGACCCCATGGTGCAGGCGCGCGGCTGGGAAGCGATCGACGCCACCATCGCCGCCGTGCAGTCGATGTTCCCGGGCCACACGTTCCGCCTCGGCGGGGCGGTCGACGCCCATCACGACATGGTGCGCTTCCAGTGGCATCTCGCCGCGCCGGGAGCCGATGAGCCGCTGGTGATCGGCTTCGACGTCGCGCAGCTGGACGAGGGCCGCATCCGCCAGGTGCTGGGCTTCCTCGACAAGGTTCCGCAGGCCGCCTGAGTCCCCCTGCGGGCGGCCACGCGCCGCCCGCCTTTCACGGAGCGCATCACCATGCCTACCTTTCAGACCCGCGACGGCGTCCGCCTGCATTACCAAGACTGGGGCCGTGGCCAGCCGATCGTTTTCGTCCATGCCTGGGCGCTCGACGCGCAGATGTGGGCGCCGCACATGCTGCATGTCAACGCGCTCGGTTTTCGCGCCGTCGCCATGGACCGCCGCGGCCACGGCCGTTCGGAGCAGCCCGGCGAGGGTTATGGCTACGACCGGCTCGCCGACGATCTGCATGAACTGCTGGAACATCTGGACCTGCGCGACGTCATTCTCGTCGCCCATTCCATGGGCACGGGCGAATGCACGCGCCTGCTGGCGCGCCATGGCAGCGCACGCATCGCGCGCTGCGTCTACCTGGCGCCGGTCGCGCCGCTGCTGGTGGATGCGGATGGGCGCCGCATTACCTCCGCCATGGCCGAGCCGGAGCTGGCCGCTATCCGTGCCGACTTCCCGCGCTGGCTGGAAGAGGGCGCCGACGGCTTCTTTCGTCCGGCCGAAACGGGCGTGACCGAGGGCACCATCCGCCGCACCATCGACATCATGCTGTCGACCTCGCTGCGTGCGGCCGAGGACTGCTTCATCACCCGCATCGAAGCAGATCTGCGCGGAGACCTGCGGCGCATGGACGTGCCGCTGCTGATCATGCACGGCACGCGCGACGTCAGCGAACCGCTGGCGCATGGGCAGGCCGTCGCCGCTTTGGCGAGCGATGCTCGGCTGACCGTCTACGAAGGCGCGCCGCATGGTCTCTATCACACCCATCGCGAACGCGTGCTCGCCGATATCGTGCAGTTCATCGGCGCCGGCGCGGCATGACCGCCGGCCCATACCTTCCGCCGCGCCGCATGGGAACATCGGCGCGCTTCGCCCCATCAGTCCCGGAGTCCGCATGCCGTCCATCGCAAGCTCTTCGCGCCCCGTCGGCGACCTCCTGC
>JBCNOA010000195.1:0-8543 GCA_039594095.1 Dyella sp. | reverse complement strand
ACCACCACGCTGATGGCCCTGGGCGCGTACGACACGACCGAGCCGCTGGCGCTGCACATGCTGGGCATGCACGGTACGGCATACGCCAACTATGCGGTGGAAGACTGCGACTTCCTGTTCGCGCTGGGCGCGCGTTTCGACGACCGCGTGGCGGGCGTACCGGACCGGTTCGCGCCGCAGGCGAAGTTCATCGCCCAGATCGACATCGATCCGGCAGAAATCGGCAAGGTGAAGGCCGTGGACTGGCAGCACACCGGCGACCTGGCGCGCACGCTCGAGCAGCTGCGCGACTGGGGCGAACGCCACGGCTGGCGCGCGCGACTGGCCGGCCAGTACGCGGCATGGCATGAGCACATCGCGATGCTGAAACGCGAGCATAAGCTGGATTACGACCGCGAGAGCCCGCTGATCCAGCCCTACGCCGTAATCGAGGAAATCAACCGCCACACGCAGGGCCGCGCGGTCATCAGCACCGGCGTCGGCCAGCACCAGATGTGGGCGGCGCAGTATTTCGACTTCCGCGAACCGAGGCATTGGCTCAGCTCCGGCTCCATGGGCACGATGGGCTTCGGCCTGCCGGCGGCGATCGGCGCGCAGTTCGCGCGGCGCGACGCCGTGGTGATCGACATCGACGGCGACGCCAGCATCCGCATGAATCTGGGCGAGCTGGAAACCGTCACCACCTATGGCCTGCCGGTGAAGGTGGTGGTGCTCAACAACATCGGCGACGGCATGGTGCGGCAGTGGCAGAAACTGTTCTTCCGCGGCCGTTTCGCCTCCTCCGACAAGAGCCTGCACCGCAAGGACTTCATCAAGGCCGCACAGGCCGACGGCTTCGAATGGGCGCGGCGCCTGGAGCGCAGGGAAGAGTTGGCATCCACCATCGCCGACTTCCTGGCTCATCCCGGGCCGGCCTTCCTGGAAGTGATGATCGACCCGGACGCCGGCGTCTATCCGATGGTGGGCCCCGGCGCCACCTACGCGCAGATGATCACCGGCGATCACATCGCCTCGCGCCAGGCGGTGAAGGCCGACGGCGCGGCCAGCGACATGTTCTGAGAGACGCCATGAGACACACGCTTTCCATCCTGTTGCAGAACGAGGCCGGCGCGCTGGTGCGCGTGGCCGGGCTGTTTTCCGCGCGCGGCTTCAACATCGACTCGCTCACCGTGGCGGCCACGCAGGACCCTGCCGTCTCGCGCCTCACCCTGGTGATGCAGGGCGCGGACAGTGCCGTGGAACAACTGATCAAGCAGACGCGCAAGCTGGTGGACGTCATCGAAGTGAGCCACCCCGAGCGCGATGTCGCCGGCGTGGAGGCACTGCCGTGAACGCCGTGGCCGCCGACCGGCCGGCCACACGCGATGGCGACCAGGACTGGGACCGCGATCTGCTGCGCCGCACTCTCGGCGCGCGGGTCTACGACGTGGCGCGCGAGAGTCCGCTGGAACATGCGCCCCTGCTGTCGGAAAAGCTCGGACAACGCGTGCTGCTCAAGCGCGAGGATCAGCAGCCGGTGTTCTCCTTCAAGCTGCGCGGCGCCTACAACAAGATGGTGGGCCTGGACGCCGCGCAACGCGCGCGCGGCGTGATCGCCGCCTCCGCGGGCAATCATGCGCAAGGCGTGGCGCTGGCCGCGGCCAAGTTGGGCCTGCGCGCCACCATCGTGATGCCGGTGACCGCGCCGCAAGTGAAGATCGATGCGGTGCGGCGATTGGGCGGCGCCTGGGTCGAGATCGTGCTGACCGGCGATTCCTATAGCGATGCGCAGGCCGAAGCGGCGCGTCTGCAGGACGCGCATGGCCATACCTTCGTGCATCCGTTCGACGACCCCGCGGTGATCGCCGGCCAGGCCACGGTGGGCATGGAGATCCTGCGCCAGCATCCGGGGCCGCTGCACGCGATCTTCGTCCCCGTGGGCGGCGGCGGCCTGCTGGCCGGCATCGCCGCATACGTCAAGGCGTTGCGGCCCGAGGTGAAGGTGATCGGCGTGCAGACCGTGGACTCGGACGCCATGGCGCGTTCCCTGGAAGCCGGCGAGCGTGTGACCCTCGACGAAGTGGGCCTGTTCGCGGATGGCACCGCCGTCAAGCGTGTGGGCGCGGAGACGTTCGCGCTGTGCCGCCGCCACGTCGACGCCATGGTGCGGGTGGATACCGACGCCATCTGCGCGGCGATCCGCGATGTCTTCCAGGACACCCGCTGCGTACCGGAACCTTCCGGCGCGCTCGCCATCGCCGGCATGAAGCAGTACGCGGCCGCGCACGGACTACGCGACGAAACGCTGGTCGCGATCGTTTCCGGCGCGAACCTCAATTTCGACCGCTTGCGCTTCGTCGCCGAGCGCGCCGAGGTGGGCGAACAGCGCGAGGCCGTGTTCGCCGTGACCATCCCCGAGGAGCGCGGCAGTTTCCGCCGCTTCTGCGCTGCGCTGGGACAGCGCGCGATCACGGAATTCAACTACCGCATCGGCGACGCGGCGAAAGCGCACATCTTCGTGGGCATCCAGATCCGCAGCCGCGACGAGCGCGAGGCGCTGACGACATCTTTCGGCGCCGAAGGCTTCGGCGTGCTGGACCTCACCGACGACGAACTGGCCAAGCTGCATCTGCGGCACATGATCGGCGGGCGCTCGCCGCTGGCGCGCGACGAATTGCTGTATCGCTTCGAGTTTCCCGAACGCCCCGGTGCGCTCACCCGCTTTCTCGGACAGCTCCACCCGGACTGGAACATCAGCCTGTTCCACTATCGCAACCACGGCGCCGACTACGGCCGCATCCTCGTCGGCATCCAGGTGCCGCCGCACGAGCGCGCACTGTTCGAGTCTTTCCTGGCAGCGCTCGGCTACCCGCATTGGAACGAAAGCGCGAACGCCGCGTATCGTCTCCTGCTCGGCAACTGAAGCGAGGCTTGCGCACCGCGTCGTGTGCGCACGCACAATTGCGTAAGCGCGAACGCACTTCGTCGTGATGGCGTGAAACATGTCATCGCAGGCCTTCGCGCCGGCGCGCATTTGATGATCGCGTTCGCGCTTTGGCCATGTCCGCGCTTGACATGATTTTTCTCGCAGCGCAGCTTCGGACCCGGGAGGCGGTAGGCGCGCTCGCGCGCTCACCGAGTTGTTTTCGCACGACAAGATGGGAGTGGCTCATGTCGCATCGCTACGTGTCGCGTCCGCAAGGACGCGTCTGGGGAAGTGCGCGCCGTTGGGGAACGGCCGTGCTGGGCATTTCGATGACGTTCGCCGCATCGGCACAGGACAACGCGCCGACCGATCAGCAGAAGGCCAAGACGCTCGAAGGCGTGCAGGTGGTCGGCTCTCGCGCCAAGGACCGCACCGCGGCGGAGACGCCCGCGCCGGTCGACGTGATCGGGCGCGAGCAGCTGGAGAACGCCGGCGTCGTCGAGGTGGGCCAGGCACTGCAGATGCTGGAGCCCAGCTTCAATTTTTCGCGCACCTTCGTCAGCGACGGCACGGATACGATCCGTCCGGCGACCTTGCGCGGTCTCGGTCCCGATCAGGTGCTGGTGCTGGTCAACGGCAAGCGCCGCCACCAGCAGGCGCTGGTCAACGTGCAGCAGACCATCGGCCGCGGCTCGGCGGGTACCGACATCAATGCGATTCCGATTTCCGCGATCGAGCGCATCGAAGTGCTGCGCGACGGCGCGGCGGCACAGTACGGCTCGGACGCGATCTCCGGCGTGATCAACATCGTGCTGAAGAAGGAGGTGGGCGAGACCACCGGCTCGGTCACCGCCGGCAAGACTTACAAGGGCGACGGCTTCACGCGGCAGGGCGGCATCAACACGGGGCTGCGCCTGGGCCAGGACGGCTATCTCAACCTCACGGCGGAATACCGCCATCGCGACCCCACCAATCGCGCCGGCGTCGACTCGCTGCGCGTGAGTCCTCCGCGCGTGACGCAGAAGCTCGGCGACGCGGACACCAAGGACGCCTATTTCTGGCTCAACGGCGGACTGCCGATCGCCAAGGGCGAGCTGTACTGGTTCGGCGGCATCTCGCAACGCAAGGGCGATTCGTACGGCTTCTTCCGTCCGGCCGGCGACAACCGCACCATTCCCGCGCTGTATCCGAACGGCTTCCTGCCGAACATCGCCACCAATGTGAAGGATGCCTCGCTCGCGGTGGGCTACCGCGGACCGTTGGGCGACAAGTGGGATTATGACATCTCGTTGAACCACGGCCGCAGCCAGTTCGGCTTCGACGAGCGCAACTCCGCCAATGTGAGCTGGTGGTACGAACCGCGGGATCCGGCCAATCCGGCTGCCGGCATCTACGCCAGCTCACCGACCACCGCCAACACCGGCACGCTGCGCCTCAACGAGACCACGTTCAATGCCGACGTGCGCGGCCCGATCGACTGGGGCATCGGCCACGATGCGCTGAATCTCGCCATGGGCTTCGAGTGGCGGCGCGACAGCTACCAGATCCTGCCGGGCGACCCGGTGTCCTACACCTACGGGCGCACCGACAACCGCGGCATCCCGATCTACGGCCAGACCGGAGACATCGCCCAGCCGGGCATGCAGGGCTTTCCCGGATTCTCGCCGAACGAGGCGGTCAATCTCGGCCGCCACAACATCGCCTTCTACGTCGATGCGGAGTCGCAGGTCACGCAGCGCGTACTGCTTGGCGCCGCCGTGCGGCACGAGCACTACTCGGACTTCGGCGGTACCACCACCGGCAAGGTCTCGCTGCGTTTCGACGCGAACGACAGCTTCGCGGTGCGCGGCACGCTGGCGACGGGCTTCCGCGCACCGGGCGTGCAGCAGCTGTTCTACAGCCAGCGTTCGACCAACCTCGATCCCAGCGGCAAGCTCACCGATACGCTGACCGCGCGGCAGGACAGCGCGGTCACGCGTGCCTTCGGCATCCAGCCGCTGAAGCAGGAGACCTCGCATAGCGGCACCGCGGGCATCGTCTACAAGCCGGGCAACGATTTCACGCTGACCGTCGACGTGTTCCGCATCGACATCAAGAACCGCATCATCTTCTCCAGCAACATCGTGCCGGAGAGCGTGGGCACCGACGGCAACCCCTGCGCGGCCAACAATGCCAACTGCCCGATCCGCGCGATCCTGGCGCCGTTCGGCGTGGGTCAGGTGCTGTTCTTCACCAATGCCATCGACACGCGCACCAAGGGCATCGACGTCGTCGCCGAAAAGGGCTTCCGCTTCGACGACAGCTCCACCCTCGACCTCACGGCCTTGCTCAACTACAACAAGACCGACGTCACCAAGCGCAAGTCGCAATCCACCATCCTGCCGCCGGACAAGCTGTTCGACGACACCCAGGTGACCCTGATCGAGCAGGGCCAGCCGCGCGTGCACCATATCCTGCAAGGCGTCTACCGCACCGGGCCGTGGGACTTCACCTTGCGCGGCAATTACTTCGGCCCGGTCAGCGGCCAGGGCTTCACGCCCGGCGTCATCCAGACCTGGAGCGGCAAGTGGCTGGCCGACGTGGCGCTGGGCTACCGCTTCTCCCGCAACCTGAAGTTGACGGTTGGCGCGGACAACGTGTTCGACACTTATCCGGACAAGTGGGATCCCAAGCGCGGCGCGCCGTTCCCCCAGCTGGGTTTCGTCTACGGCTGGGAGACGCTGCCGTTCGGCGTCAATGGCGGCTATTACTACGCGCGGCTGGACTTCAAGTTCTGAGCCGTGAGAGACGGCGCGGGTCGGGGCGAGCCATGGGCGGCCCCGACCCGCGTCACGGCAATCACCGCGTCATGCGGTCGCGTCCAGCTCGAAGACGTGGTTGTCGTAGTCGCTGAAGTACAGGGCGGTCTCGCCTCGCGCGAGCTGGTATTCGATGCCCAGCACGGCCAGGCGCTCGGCGCAGACGCGCAGTTCCGTCCGGTCGACGGCGAGGGCGATGTGGTCGCCGTGCCGCGTGGCCGGTCCCATGCCCTTGACCAGCACGAAGCGGACACCGGCCAGCTCCACGTGCGCCTCCTGATGGTGGCTGCCGTCGCCCGGCCCCATCTCCACCAGGTGGGCATCCGGGAATACGGCGGCGAATAGCCGCGCGGTCTGGTCGGGGTCGTGCACGATCAGGGCGATGTGACTGATGGCCTTGGGCATGGCGGTTCCTCGGCAGCGTCGCCAGAGTATGCGCGCGAAAGCGCGAAGCGGATGACAAGCCGGTTTCAGGGAGCCGGTCACGCCAACCCCGGCGCGCCCGCACGCTAAACTTCGGCGCATGGCCTCACCTTCCCGCAAGCGCCAGCGGCGCGTCCCCTCTACCGGCACGGCGCGCCCGCGCCCGTCGGCCGCCACGCCGGCCCGTCCGGCGGACAGCTCCACCCGCGCGACCCGGGTCCTGGACGTATTGCTGCAATGGCTGCCTCCCCACTACCGGGAGAAGGCCCGCGACTACCTCGTGCTGACCCGGATGGACCGCCCGATCGGCGCCTTGCTGCTGCTGTGGCCGACCTGGTGGGCGCTGTGGCTGGCCGCTGGGGATTTCCCGCCGGTGAAGACGCTGGTGATCTTCACCCTGGGCGTGTTCGCCATGCGTGCCGCCGGTTGCGCCATCAACGACTATGCCGACCGCGAGCTGGATCCCCAGGTGGAACGCACCGCCGGGCGGCCGATCGCCGCCGGGCGGGTGACGCCGCGCGAAGCGCTGATCGTGTTCGGCGCGCTGCTGGCGTTCGCCTTCGTCCTGGTGCTGTTCACCAATGCGCTGACCATCAAGCTGTCGTTCGCCGGCGCCGCGATCGCGGCCATCTACCCGTTCACCAAGCGCTACACCTATATGCCGCAGGTCGTGCTGGGCGCGGCGTTCGGCTGGTCGATCCCGATGGCCTTCGCCGCGGTGAGCGGCTCGGTACCGCCGCTGGGATGGCTGCTTTTCATCGGCAATATTCTGTGGTCGGTGATCTACGACACGCAGTACGCGATGGTCGACCGCGACGACGATCTGAAGGCCGGCGCCAAATCCACCGCGATCCTCTTCGGCGACGCGGATCTGCCGATCCTGGGTGTGCTGATCGCCACGTTCCTGCTGGCGATGCTGTTCGTCGGCCAGCGAGCGCAGCTGGGCTGGCCCTACTGGCTCGGCCTGGCCGGCGCCGCGGGGCTGTTCGGCTGGCAGCTCTGGCGCATCCGCAGCCGCGAGCGAGCGGCCTGCCTGTGGGCCTTCCGCAACAACAACTGGCTGGGCATGGTGGTGTGGGTCGGGATCGTGCTGGCGTTGGCGGTGAAGTGAGCCGTCCTGCTTCCGCTGCCGCGCGGGGCGGCCCGGAAGAGATCGATCTCTGGGGGGAGAAAAGGGCGGAGCGCAGACGCCGAAGCCTGAAGCGCGCCTCGCTTCGTCGACCTTCTTTCGCGAGCACCCGCCGCTTCGGGCGCCTTCTTCCCGCGGGGAAGAAGGGAAACGGGTCACGCTACCAATCCGTCCCAGGCCTTCATCGCGCAATCCACCACGCCCATCAGTTGCTTGCGTGACGCGCCGTCGCGCGCCTGCAGCGAGAGTCCGTTGAGCACGGTGGCGTAGAAGGCCGCCACCGAGCCGCTATCCGTCGATGCCGGCACATCGCCATCGGCGATGCCCTGCTTGAGCCGCCGGCGGATTTTTTCCTGGGTCTGTCCGCGGCGCTCGGCCAGATCGTGGAATACCGCTTCGTTGTCGGCGGAACGGTGCGTCGCGCCCAGCACGACCAGGCAGCCGCGGCCCTCGCCGAATCGCTTGGCGGCCTCGCGCAGCATGCCCTCGATCGCCGCGCGGGCGGAAAGGTCGCGCTTGCCCAGCGCATCCATCGTGCGCGGGCCGGCGATGTTGACGTAGAGGTCCAGCGCCTCGCGAAAGAGCGCCTCCTTGCAGCCGAAAGCCGCATAGAGACTGGGTGCGTTGATGCCCATCGCGGCGGTGAGATCGCCGACCGACGCGCCGTCATAGCCGCGTTCGAGAAAGACCTCCATCGCCTGACGCAGTGCCTGGTCGCGGTCGAACTTGCGCGGGCGTCCCCGCTCTTTCGCCCGCTCTTTTGTATGAGCCGTCATTGTCGCCACCTTTCTGTAGCGTCCAATACATAAAGTTCTTGACAGCTCCAGTCAAGGCTGCTGACATTTATGTATCGTCCACTACATAAATGGGAGCACGACCATGGGCAGTCTCAACGGCAAGGTAGCTTTGGTGACGGGCGGTTCGCGCGGCATCGGCGCGGCGATCGTGAAGCGGCTGGCACAGGAGGGCGCCGCCGTAACCTTCACCTATGTCAGCTCTCCGGACAAGGCCGAGGCCTTGGCGCGGGAAATCGAGTCGTCCGACGGCAAGGCGCGCGCCTATCGGGCCGACGCCGCCGACCCGGCGGCGCTGCGCGCAGTGGTGGACCGGACCGCCGAGGCATTCGGGCGGCTGGATATTCTGGTCAACAACGCCGGCATCTTCCTCGGCGGAGCCTTCGAGGACACCAGCCTGGAAGACTACGAGCGCACCATGGCGGTGAACGTGCGCGCGGTCTTCGTCGCCTCGCAGGCTGCGGTGCGCCACATGAGCGAAGGCGGCCGGATCG
>JBCNOA010000194.1:0-8557 GCA_039594095.1 Dyella sp. | reverse complement strand
TCCGTCCTTCAGGTACTGCGCAAGGTCGATGCCTTCATAGTGGGCCTTGCCGGGATCGCCCTTGGGGAAGCTGCGCTTCTGCTCGAAGCGATCGACGATATGGTCTTCGCTGAAGGCATAGTTCAACGACGGGCGCGAATACGTGCCTTCGTTGAGGCTTACCAGATGCTGCAGCTGGTCCGGCAGCACGCGGCCGACCTCGACCTTCATGCCGGGCAGATTGCGCGAAACGACCGAGACACGCTTGCTGCCGCTGAGCGACAGCAACGAACCGTCGGCCATGAAGCGCAGCAGCTTGGGATAGTCGGGGACCGTGAACACCTCAACACGCGGCTTGCCCAGAATGTATCCGCCGAACGATTTCAGTCCCTTCTCCACGCGCACGTAGATGCGCTGGCCGGGCTCGGCGTGGTACTTGAAGCTCTGACCCGCTTCGTATTCGCCTTCCGTGGGCACCAGCTCCAGCTTGAGCGGCTGCGACTTGCGCAGCAAGGCCTCGCTGACCTGGGACATGTCCCACGGGTACGGCTCGTCGTCGTCCGCCTGATCCACCTCCGGATTTCGCCGTGGCAGGATCCACGCCTTCGTCAGGCCGGCGATCTCGCTGTCGCGCACCGTGCCGCTGACGGTCATCACCATCACCTGCTCCGGCTCGTACTTGTCGTTGTCGACCAGCGTGGGCGTGACCTCATCAATGGTGAGGCTGTAAAGGCCGGGCACCTTCACATCCGTAGCGAGCTTGTCCTGGGAGCCGTCGCCGCCGCGCAGGCTGTGCACGCCCTTGTCGATGGCGTACTTCACCGCGCCGTCGTCGCGCGGCAACGCCAACGGCTGCGAATGGATCCACGCATGCAGCTTGTACGGGTCGTAAGTGACCGTGTATTTCAGCGAGCTGTCCAGGCTGCCCTTCTGAGCGAGCGTCAGTGCAATGCGCTTCTCGAACTGCGCGGTGTCCACGGGATAGTTGAAGTCCACCGGCTGGATGGTCTTCTTGGCCGTCGCGTCCTGCGGGTCCTGGTAGAACTCGCCGCGGCCGAAGGTCACCTTGAACGGCTCGGTGTCGAAGGTGAAGTGATCGTCGGCCATCAGCACGTGCGGCGCGAAGGCTTTGGCCACGTCGAAGCGAACGTCGAAATGCTTGCCGACCGGCCAGTCCTCGGTAGGTGCGAAACGCAGCGTGCGATCGTCCTGCCAGGTCCACTGCCCCTTCACCAGCGGATCCATCACCACGCCCGTAGTCACCGGCTTGCCTACCAGCTCGAGCGGCGCCGCGGAACGCGAAAACTGCACGACCAGCGGATGGAAGGTAATGGTCTGAGCGGTGTAGTCGGTGATGCCCGGCTTACTGACCTCGAAGGTGATCCGCGTCGGCTCCACCGGCTTGGGCCGGTTCTTGTACCACTCCCAGCCATACCAACCGCCGGCGGCGAGCGCGACTACGCCCAGCAGCATGCCGGCCGATTGCAGCGGCTTGCGGCGCACGAAGCCGCCCGTGGCAGGCACCCAGCTTGGCGCCGACCAGGAGACGTTACCGATCAGAGGGCGCAGCAGCAGCGCGATGACATAGAGGAGTCCGCGCACCAGGCGGACGGGCAACAACGCGAGAAACCGCAGCAAATCCATAGTGCTTCCTGGCATTCATCCGATGAAACAGAGACGGCTTGGGCCGGCCTCGGGCCAAACCCCACATGCGACGACGCCGCCCCACGGAGTGGAACAGCGTCGGCGGTCGGGTTTTTCCCCTTGACGCATCCTGCCCGGAAATCATGGCGGGATGAGGCGCGGATTGTGACATGGCGCCGCCGGCTTTTGGGCGGCAGGCTGGCTTCCGGGCGAACCGGGACCGAAGGGGCCGCCGGCCGTACCGGCCGGCGGATACCCGATCAGAGGCCGGCGAGCAGCTCGCGGACTACAGGCGCGAGCTTGGGGTCTTGCAGGGCCATGTGCATGGTGGCGCGCACGAGACCGGCCTTGTTGCCGCAGTCGAAGCGAGTACCCTGGAAGCGGTAGGCCAGCACCTTGCCCTGCTCCTTCAGCAGCGCGTCGATCGCGTCGGTCAGCTGGATTTCGCCGCCGGCGCCCGGCTTGGTCTGCTCGAGCAATTCAAAGATACGGCCCGGCAGCACGTAGCGGCCCACAACGGCGAGATTGGACGGCGCCTCCGCAGGCTTGGGCTTCTCCACCATGTGGCGGATCCGCGCGCTGCGCTCGTCCACCGGCTCGGCGTCGACGATGCCGTACTTGTCGGTTTCGTTCTGCGGCACTTCCTCGACGGCGATGACACCGGCGGCGCTCTGCGACTGGGCCAGCTCGGCCATCTGGCCCAGCGCACCCTTGCCCTTGTTCCAGATCAGGTCGTCCGGAAGGATGACGCCGAACGGCTCGTCGCCCACCACGGGCTTGGCGCACAGCACGGCGTGACCCAAGCCCAGCGCCTCCGGCTGAGTGACGAAGATGGCGCGCACATTGCGCGGCAGAGTGCCCTGCACCAAGGCGAGCAGTTCGTCTTTGCCCTTCTCCTGCAGCTTCGCTTCCAGCTCGTAGGCCTTGTCGAAGTAGTCGGCGATGGCGTGCTTGTAGCGGTTGGTGACGAACACCAGCGTGTCAGCACCCGCATCGACGGCCTCGTCGACGGCATACTGGATCAGCGGCCGGTCCAGCACCGGCAGCATTTCCTTGGCGACCACCTTGGTGGCCGGCAGGAATCGCGTGCCCAGCCCAGCCACCGGGAAGACCACCTTGCGCAGAGGCTTGCTCACTCACTTCTCTCCTGATTCGTTGCGGCGGATCGACACCACGTTGTCCGGCTGCGCCACGTCGCTCCAGCGGAACGACGGCAGCAGGCTGGAAACGCAGCGCCGAAGGGTTTCCTCGTCATAGGCGACCGTAGCTTCGGACGCCTTCACCAGCTGGGCCTGCAGCAGCTCCCAGCTGACCTGGCGGTACTGCGCCAGGAAAATCTTGGCGTGCGCGGTCGCCGTGTAGTTTTCCAGCGGATGGAACAGCTCTTCGAAGAGCTTTTCGCCGGAACGCAGGCCCGTGAAGACGATCGGAATCTCGGTACCGGGCTTCTTGCCGGCGAGGCGGATCATCTGTTCGGCCAGGTCCCGGATCTTCACCGGCTCGCCCATGTCCAACGCGAAGATCTCGCCGCCCTTGCCCAGGCTGGCCGCCTGCAGGATGAGCTGGCAGGCCTCTGGGATGGTCATGAAATAGCGGGAGATTTCCGGATGCGTGATGGTCACCGGGCCACCCGCGCGAATCTGCTTGCGGAACAGCGGCACCACCGAGCCGGCCGAATCAAGCACGTTGCCGAACCGCACGGTGATGTATCGCGTCGTCGAACGCGCATCCAGGTTCTGGCACCAGATCTCGGCGATGCGCTTGCAGGCCCCCATCACGCTGGTGGGATTGACCGCCTTGTCGGTCGAGATGAGCACGAAGCACTCGGCCTGGTGGCGATCGGCCAGGTCCGCCATATTGCGGGACGCCAGCACATTGTTGCGGAACGCCGAACGCAACTGGCCCTGCAGCAGCGGCACGTGTTTGTAGGCGGCGGCGTGGAACACGACCTGTGGCTTGAACTCCACGAACAGGCGCGTCATCGCGGCCGGATCGCCGCAATCGGCGAGGATCGGTTCGAACAGCAGCTCGGGAAACTCCTGCCGCAGCTCCTGGGTGATCTGGTAGAGATTGAATTCGCCGTTGTCCACCACGCAAAGCGTTTGCGCACCGAGCCGGGCGACCTGGCGGCAAAGTTCGGAACCGATCGAACCGCCGCCACCGGTGACGAGCACGCGCTTGCCGGTGAGCGTCTCGCGAATCGCGGTCCAGTCCAGCTCGACGGCGTCGCGGCCTAGCAAGTCCTCGATCGCGACCTCTTTGATCTCGTTGAACTGCGCGCGACCGGCGACGACATCCTCCAGCTTCGGCACCGTGCGGTAAGGCAGACCGGTTTGATCGCAAAGCTCTACGATCCGGCGCATTTCCTCGGTGGAAGCACCGGGCATGGCGATCAGCAGCATCTGCGCGGCGACTTCGCGCGCCAGTTCCGGCAGCAGCTCGATGCGGCCAAGCACCGGGCGTCCGTTGATGCTCGCACCACGCAGACTGTCGTGGTCATCCACGAACCCGACCACGGCATAGCGGCTGTCGCGGTGCAGATCACGGGCAAGAGCCTCGCCGGCGCGGTCAGCGCCCACGATCAGCACCCGCTGCACCGGCTGCGACTGGAACATGTCGATGCGGCTGTCCTTCCAGAAGCGATAGGCCAGGCGCGGCCCGCCGAGCAACATGGACAGCACCACCGGGTAGACCAGCAGCACGGAGCGCGGCACGTCTTCCAGGCGGTTGTAGAGGAACAGGATGAGCCCGATGGACAAGGCGCCGATGATGGTGGCGCGCAGGATGTTCCAGAGGTCCGGTAGGCTGGCGAAGCGCCAGAGGCCGCGGTAGAGGCCGGTCCAGTTGAGAACGATGCCCTGCACCGCGAGCACGAGAGGGAACTCGAGCAGGTGGAAATGGACCGCGACGTCGTCGACCAGAGCGTAGCGAAGCGTCTTGGCCACCCACCAGGCAATCGCCGCCATGAGCAGGTCGTGCAACGCGACCGCCGCGCGCGGATGTATGACAGCGATCAGTTTACGTAGCGACATGACTGGCCTTGTGCTGGATACGCCACAGACAGTAGCGTTTGGCGAGCATCCAAGCTGCGCCTGCGATCAAATACGTGACGACGCAGATCGTCCATCCCCAGCCTGGACGGAATCGTGACAGCCACGCCAATGGTGCGGCGACCATAAGATTCCAGCCCAGGTAGCATGCCCCCCCTACCGCATGCGACATGCCACTGCGAACCAGCCATTGATAGAGATGTTCGCGGTGCGGAGTGTACCAGCGCCGTCCCCTCAGAAAACGGCTCAGGAGAGTAAGGCTAGCGTCCGTTATGAAGGATGAACTTAAGATCAAGGCCGGCCACAGCAGAGACGTTCCCGTACGCCATAACAGAGCCGTAAAGGCGAAAAGCAGGAATCCCAGGGTGCCACTGCCCACATCGCCCATGAAGATCGCCGCCCGAGGGCGGTTGTAGCACCAGAAGCCCAATGCGGCGGCTGCCAGACAGGCGACCGAAACCGATAGCCCCCACTGACCCGATCCGTACGCCAATAAACTCAGACCCACGGCCACGAACAGGCATTGCTGGGCAAGCAGACCGTCGATCCCGTCCATGAAATTGTGCAGATTGATGCTCCAGGCCCCGCCCAGTACCAGGACAGGCAGCCACAGCCAGGAGACGGCTCCGGCGGTCATGGCCACACCGAACAAGGCGCACGCGGCTAACTGAACGCCCAGTCGCGGCAGTACGGGCAGCGAATGATGGTCGTCCCACCAGCCGATCGCGGCCACTAGTGCCGTTCCCAAGGCCAGGGCCACCGGGACCGGCCAGAACCAGGCCGGCTCCAACGCAAGCAGCGCCCAAGGAGAAGTCGCGAGCACGGCGACGACCATGCCGATGCCGCCCCCGCGAGGCGTGGGAATGGTATGGGAGCGGCGCTGGCCCGGCTGGTCCAGCATGCCGCGGCGGTGAGCGTATGCGATGGCTCCGCGCACCACGATCAGGGCGATCATCAGTGCTGCCAGTACCATCCCTGAGGCCAGCAAGAAAGGCGTCATCGCACCCTCATTCGTTGGCGACGCCGTGGATAGGCCGGATCGTGCTCCAACTCTTGCAGCTGGGGCACTGCCAATGATGAGCCTTGGCACCGAAGCCGCAACGGCTGCACCGATACATCGCCTGGCCTTCCAGCAGCTTCTTGGTGAGGTCGCGCAAGATCAGGAAATTTTCGCGAGCCTCTCCCTCGACCTTGTCCATGGTCGCGTCGATCAAGGCCATCAGGCCTCGCACCGAAGGGCGCTGACGCAACTGGGAAGTGAGGAAGTCGATCGCCGTGCGCTCGCCATCGCGCTGCTGATACAGGCGGGTGAGCGCCAGCACCGGGGAGATGCCGTGGTAGCGCTCGAGGATGTCTCGCAGGAAGCGCTCCGCCCTGGCCATCTGTTGGGAGCGGGCGTAGCTATTGAGCAGCGGGGGAAGCACTTCCGGCACGAAAGCGATGTCAGCTTCGACGGCCGCTTCGTAGGCGTCGACCGCCTGGTCGTGCTCGCCCTCTTCGGCATGAAGCCGTCCGGTCAGCATGAACGCACGCACGCAATCAGCCTGGCAAGCAAAGGCTTGGCGCAGATACTCCCTCGCGTCCTGGCGGGCACCATGCTGGCGCGCCTGCTCGGCGAGTTCGCAATAGAACTGGGCAATCATCCCGGCTTCGTCTTCGCCGGTCATCGCCTCCAGGCGGCGCGCATGTTCAATAGCCTTATGCCAATCGCGCTCGTGCTGGTAGATCGCGATCAGATGGCGCAGCGCCGAGGGTGCATGGGCATCCATCGCCACCAGATCGGAAAAGAGCGTTTCCGCACGGTCGAGCAGGCCCGCGCGCATGTAGTCCTCGCCCAGCTCCAGCAGGGCGACGGTCTTCATCGCATCGGAAAGGCCGGGGCGGGATACCAGATGCTGATGCAGACGGATCGCGCGATCCACCTCGCCGCGGCGACGGAAGAGATTGCCAAGCGCGAGGTGGGTTTCCACGGTGTCGCGGTTGTATTCCGCGAGGCGCAGGAACACCTCGATGGCCTTGTCCTGCTCCTCGTTGAGGAGGTAGTTCAGACCGCGAAAGTAATCGGACGAAAGTTCACTGACCTGCGCACCGGAGCGCTTCGCTCCAGCGCTTCGGGCGGTCCACCAGCCACTGGCGAAAGCGACCGGAATCAGCAGGGCCAGCACATAAAGGGCGATCATGCGTCTGCGGGCGACCTGGAATCCGCGCCGCGGGCGGCACGCTTGCGATGACGCCGATGGCGCATGCTGACTCCCAGCCAAGCCGTGAGGCCACCCAGCAGCCAGCCCAACACCAGGGCGGCGAGTACCGCCGCGCCCTTGGGCATCTGGAAGCGCGCGAATGCCAGGTCATAGTCGACCAGATCGGCATTGAGCGCCCCCACCACCACGCCGGCGGCGATGAAGAGCAGGAGAATGAGCGTGACGATCAATCGCATGGCGGCGACTTTAACCGATTGATGCTTACCGGCACAGGCGTACGCCGGAGGCTTCGTTCATGCGATCGCGGAACCCTGCGAACGCATGCGCCGCGTCAAAAAAAGAAGGCAGGACCGGCACGAAGCCGCCTGCCTTCATCCAGCCCGTTGCCAGGCGCTTACGCGGAAGCCGCTTCAGCCAGCGATTGGTTGACGCGTTCCCGCAATTCCTTGCCCGGCTTGAAATGAGGGACATGCTTGCCCGGCAAAGCCACCGCTTCGCCGGTCTTGGGATTGCGGCCCATGCGCGGCGGACGGTAATGCAGCGCGAAACTGCCGAATCCACGCACCTCGATGCGTTCACCGTGAGAAAGCGCGTTGCTCATCTGTTCGATGACGCTCTTGACGGCCAATTCGACGTCGCTGAAGGCCAGATGGGTCTGGCGCCGTGCCAGCGCTTCGATCAATTCGGATTTGGTCATGGGTCCCCAATGTCCGTGACGATGAAACCACGGGGCGGCGAGCGCCGCCCCGTGTCCAGCGAGTGTTGCTTAGTCGGCCTTGTTCAGCTGCTCTTTCAGCAGGGCGCCGAGCTTGGTCGTACCGCCGGAAGCCGACGAGTACTCCTGCATCGCGTCCTGCAGTTCCTCTTCATCCTTGGCGCGGATGGAGAGCTGCAGCTGGCGACCCTTGCGGTCCATACCGGTGAACTTGGCTTCGACCTTGTCGCCCACCTTCAGGTGCTGGGTAGCGTCGTCGATGCGCTCCTTGGCGATGTCGTTGGCGCGGATGTAACCCTCCACGCCCTCGCCCAGGTCGACCACGGCGCCCTTGGCGTCCACTTCCTTCACCGTGCCGGTGACGACCGTGCCGCGCGGGTTGGTGGCCATGAACTGACCGAACGGATCCTGCTCCATCTGCTTGATGCCGAGGGAGATGCGTTCGCGCTCCGGATCCACCGCCAGCACCACGGCCTCGATCTCGTCGCCCTTCTTGAAGTTGCGCACGAGGTCTTCACCGGTGCCCTGCCAGGAAATGTCGGACAGGTGAACCAGACCGTCGATGCCGCCGTCCAGGCCGATGAAGATGCCGAAGTCGGTGATCGACTTGATCTGACCGGACACCTTGTCGCCCTTCTTGTGCATGGCGGCGAAGGCTTCCCACGGGTTCGAGCGGGTCTGCTTGATACCCAGCGAGATGCGGCGACGCTCTTCATCCACGTCCAGCACCATCACTTCGGTCTCGTCGCCGACCTGCACCACCTTGGCCGGGTTGACGTTCTTGTTGGTCCAGTCCATCTCGGACACGTGGACCAGGCCTTCCACGCCCGGCTCGATCTCGACGAAGCAGCCGTAATCGGTGACGTTGGAGACCTTGCCGAACAGGCGGCTGCCGACCGGGTAGCGGCGAGCGATGGCGACCCACGGATCGTCGCCCAGCTGCTTCAGGCCCAGCGACACGCGGTTGC
>JBCNOA010000193.1:0-8607 GCA_039594095.1 Dyella sp. | reverse complement strand
CAGCTCCACGGTGGAGGCGGCACGGCACACGGGCGAATCGGTCCTGCAGCGGTACCGCGCGGTGGTCGGCGACACGCTGTGGCCGGCGCTCGACGCCGGCGGGCAGGTGAGCCGGCAGCGGGCGCTGGGCCTGCCCCATCTCGGCAAGCCGACCAACATCTACAACGTGTACGCCGGGCAGTTGCAGTTGGGCTACGACTTCGACCTGTTCGGCGTGTCGCGCAACGAGGTGAAGCAGGCGGCCGCGCAGGTGGATGCGCAGTCCTACCAGTTCGATGCGGCGCGTCGCGCGCTGGCCGCGAACATCGTCATCACGGCGGTGAACGCCTCGGCGCTGGCCGAGCAGGTGCAGGCCACGGAGCGGTTGGCGGCCTTGGCGCGGGAGCAGGTCGATCTCACCGGCAAGGCATACCGCCTCGGCGCCGCGGCGCATGAGGATGTGCTCGCGGCGCAACGCAGTGCTGCCTCGATCGAGGGCAGCTTGCCGGCCTTGCGTGCGCAGGCGATACGCGAGCGCCATGCGCTAGCCGTGCTGCTGGGACGCACGCCGGACCGCGCGCCGGAAGCGCTCCCGCTGGCGAACTTCACCTTGCCCGCGGACGTGCCGGTGTCGCTGCCGTCCGAACTGCTGAAGCAGCGCCCGGACGTGCTGGCGGCTGAGGCGGCGGTGCGTGCGGCATCGGCGCAAGTCGGCGTCGCCACGGGCAATCTGTTTCCGCACTTGTCGCTGTCGGCATCGCTGGGTTCGGCGGCGTTCGACAAGGCGAAGCTGTTCACCGGCGCAGGCACCATCTGGGGCGCCACCGCTTCGCTGACGCAGCCGATCTTCCACGGCGGTGCTCTGTGGGCGCAGCGCAAGGCGGCGATCGCTTCGTACGAAGCGGCCAATGCACAGTATCGTCAGACCGTGCTCGGCGCCTTCCAGAACGTGGCCGATACGCTGACCGCGCTGGACCAGGATGCATTGGCACTGCAGGCGGCGCAGAGCGGGGCCGCCTCGGCGAAGCAATCGCACGACGATGCCAAGCGTCGTTACGCGCTCGGCGCCGCATCGTATCCGCTCACCTTGGCGACCGAACAGCGCTGGCAGACTGCGCGGGCGCAGGAGATCCAGGCCACGGCGTTGCGCCTGATCGATACGGCGGCGCTGTATCAGGCGATGGGCGAGCCTGCTGTCGACGTGGCGGCGAGATAGCACGAAGCGTGACCTACCCCCTCTTCCCTCCGGGGAGAGGGTTGGGGTGAGGGGCACCTACGGAGCGATGAAACGTGAGCTCCAAAACGGGTCTTGCTTCGTAGAAAAGCTTTTTCGAGCACCCGCCCCTCATCTGGCTGCCGCCATCTTCTCCCCGGAGGGGAGAAGAGTTCGCTGGTTGGATGGCCTAAGGCCTGCAGTTCGTAACCAAGCGCGGGCGAACGCCAACAAGCGCACGGCGTCCACGGGTGTCCGCCGACATCCATCCGGCCCACGCCCCATCGCTCTTTACGCAATCTATATGCCTCGCCGCACGTCGCCATATCGCTTCTTTACGCTCACGGCGCGCACGATGGCGACATGAAAACGGTCCTCCGCAAGCCGCAACCCCCGCCGCTCCCACTCCGTCTCGCGGGCGTGATCGCGAGTGGCCTGGTGTTCCTCTTCTCGGTCGCGCAACTGATGGCCGGGAGCGGCGACGATGCCGGAGCCTGGCGTTTCGCCGCGGTGGCTTCGTTCTACGCCGCGTTCCGCCTGGCATTGCGAAGCAGCGATCGTGGCGAACAGGCCGTCGTCTCGTCCAGGCGGCGCCATTCCCTTCATTGATTCACCCGCCTGGCTTCGATGCTCCGAAGGCTTGCGGCTGGAGGTCCTGGATCAAGGTACGCGGGCAGCGCCTTGGCACCCATGACTCCGGCCGCAAACCTTCCGGGCATCGGGCAAAAAGAAACCCGCCGTAAGGCGGGTTTCTTCGTTCGAACCTGCGAAGACGCTCAGGGCTTGCCGCCCGCGCGGATCAGTTCCATCACTTCGTAGCACGCGCCCATGGTGTGGTAATCCACCTTGCCGGCCGGGCTCTTCTCGTCGTCGTACTTGCGGTTGTCGCGGGTGAGGATGCGATACCACGCGCCGTACTTGTGATCGACGAAGTGCTCCCACGAGTAGGCCCAGAGCTTCTGGTACCACTCGTCGTACTTGGCATCGCCCGTGCGGGCGTGCAGCAGCGCCGCCGCGGCGAGCGACTCGGCCTGCACCCAGAAGTACTTGTCGTCGTCGCACACCTTGCCGTCCGGCGCGAAGCCGTAAGCGATGCCGCCGTACTCCTTGTCCCAGGCGCGGTCCAGCGCGGTATCGAACAGGTGCTGTGCGGTGGGCACCAGCCACTTCTCTTCGCGATTGCGCTCCAGCAGCAGCGGCTCGAGGATCAGTAGCAGCTTGGCCCACTCGGTCTGGTGGCCGGGCTGGAAACCCCAGGGGCGGAACAAGTGCTTGGGGTTGTCGAGGTTGTACTTCCAGTCGATGTTCCAATCGACGTCGTAGTGCTCCCATACCAGGCCATCGGCCTTGGCGGCCTGGCGGCGGGTCATGTTGTCCGCGAGCGTGAGCGCGCGTTCGAGATAGCGCGGTTCGTCGCTGGCCTGGTACGCGGCGAGCATCGCCTCGCACATGTGCATGTTGGCGTTCTGGCCGCGGTAGTTGCTGAAGTTCCAGTGCTCGTCGGCTTCGTCGCGATACAGGCCCGCGGCCGCGTCCCAGTAGCGCTTCTCCAGCAGCTCCCACGTCTCGTCCATCCACGGACGCACTTCGGTGATGCCGGCCTTGAGCGCGGTGGAGTAGGCAAGGAGGACAAAGGCCACGCCATAGGCGTGATAGGTGCGGTCCTCGGGCTTGCCGTCGCGGATGGTCCAGGCGTAGCCGCCGGTGGTCGCATCGCGGTGGACGTCGCGCAGATAGCGCAGGCCGTGGCGCGCGGCGTCGAGGTACTCGGCGCGCTTGTCCTCGAACTCGCGCGCGGCCATCGCATAGTTGAAGACGAAGCGCGTGCTGCTCACCAGGTGACGATGGCTGCGGTCGTAGATCGTGCCGTCGTCCTTGTAGTAGTGGAAGAAGCCGCCGGCCGGGTCGATGGCATGCGGATGATAGAAGGCCATGGTGTGCGCGATGTGCTCGCGCAGGAAGGCTTCGCTGCGGAAATCGGGGGAAGTCATGCGTGGGTATCCATGAAGGCAAGTACTTCGGCTTCGTCCGGCATGGCGGCGAACGAGCCCAGGCGGGTAACGGTGAGCGCGCCGCAGGCGGCGGCGAAGCGCAGCATGGCGTGCAGGCGCGGCAATTCGGCGACGAGGTGGTCGAGTTGATCCGGTCCTTTCTCCACCGTGGCGAGACGGTGCAGCAGGCCGCCGACGAAGGCGTCGCCCGCGGCGGTGCTGTCCACGGTCGGCACGGCGTAGACGGGCATTTCGCCCGAGGCGTCGGGGTGGAACCAGCGCAGCGTGCGCGAGCCATCCGTCACCACCAGCAGGCGCGCGCGGCCGGCCCACAGGCGCTCGAGCGTCGCTTCTTCGCCTTCGTCGCCAGCCAGCCATTCGAACTCTTCGGCGCTGAGCTTCACCACGTCGGCCAGATGCAGCGCGGGCCACAGTTCCTGGTGCGAAGCGGTCTGGTTTGGCCAGAGCGCGGGGCGCAGGTTGAGATCGAAGCTCACCCACGCACCGGCCGCGTGCGCGCGGCGCATGCCTTCGCGGGTGGCTTCGGCCAGCGCCGGCTCCGTCATGCTGTTGGAGCAGACGTGGAACACGGCCGCCGCGCGGAAGCTTTCCTCGCGGAAGTGCTCGGGGCGGAACAGCAGGTCGGCGGACGGCGGGCGATAGAAGCTGAAGCTGCGCTCGCCGTGAGCGTCCAGTGCCACGAAGGCCAGGGCCGTGTTCGCTTCGCCGGTGCGGGCCACGGCGCCGGTATCCACGCCGGCCCGGTGCAGGCTGTCCAGCAGGAAGTCGCCGAACATGTCGCGGCCGAGCATGCCGGCGAAGGCCGCCGGTCCGCCGAGCCGTGCGACTGCGACGGCGACGTTCGCGGGCGCGCCGCCGGCGAACGGGATGAAGCTGCGGGGGAAGCCGTGGGTATCGCGCCCTTCGGCGTGAAAGTCGATCAGTGCTTCACCAAAGCACAGAATGTTGCGTGCCATCGAATGGGGGTCTCAGTGGGAGGCGGCGACCGGCGTCTCGCTTTTGATGCGCGAGCCGTAGAGGCCGTAGAAGACGATGTAGGCGTAACACGCCAGCGGCAGGAAGAACGCGTGCTGTACGCCGATGCGGTCGGCGAACAGACCCTGCACATAAGGCACGACCGCGCCGCCGACGATGGCCATGATCAGCAGGCTGGACGCCTTGCCCGTCAGCGGCCCCATCCGCTCGATGCCGAGCGAGAAGATGGTCGGGAACATGATCGAGTTGAACAGGCCGATCGACACCACGCTGTACATGGCGACGTGGCCCTTGGTCGACATGGTGGTCGCCACCAGCGCCATGTTGATCGCGGCGAAGATCGCCAACAGCTTGCGCGGCGACAGCTTGGCCAGCAGCGCCGAACCGATGAAGCGGCCCACCATCGCGCCCAGCCAGTAATACGCCACCCAATCCGCGGCGTCCTTCTGGCTCATGTTGCCGATGTCCGGCATCGACAGGTAGTTGACCAGGAAGCTGCCGATCGCCACCTCGCCGCCCACGTAGAAGAAGATGGCCAGCACGCCGAACAGCACGTGTGGGTGGCGCAGCGCGTCCATCAGCGTGTGGTGTTGCGGATCGGCCTGCTCCGTGCTCTCGGTGAGCGACGGCAGGCGGAACAGGTAGACGAAGATCGCCAGCAGGAACAGCACCACGGCGAGGCCGAGATAGGGGCCCTGAACCGTCTGTGCTTCCTGCGCGCGATAGGCCACCTGGTCGGCGGACGAGAGCTTGGCGATCTGCTCGCTGCTCAGCACCGCGGTAGAGAGAATCAGCAGGCCGCCGAACTTAGGCGCCAGGAAGGTGCCGAGCGAATTGAGCGCCTGCGCCAGGGTGAGGCGGCTGGAGCTGGTCTTTTCCGGACCGAGCAGGGCGACGTAGGCATTGGCCGCCACCTGCAGCACGGTGATGCCGGTGGCCAGTACGAACAGCGCGCCGAGGAAGGCGTTGTAGGAATGCAGGCCCGCGGCGGGCCAGAACCCCACGGCGCCGACGCCGGCGATGGCCAGTCCGGCGACGATGCCCTTCTTGTAGCCCAGGTGCGCCACCAGGCGCCCGGCCGGCAGCGACATCAGGAAGTACGCGCCGAAGAAGGTGAACTGCACCAGCATCGCCTCGGCGTAGTTCAGTTCGAACACCGCCTTCAGATGCGGAATCAGGATGTCGTTGAGGCAGGTGAGGAAGCCCCACATGAAGAAGATGGTGGTCAGTACCCCCATCGCCAGCGGGTAATCGGTGTAGCGCTGCTTGGCGTCCCCGGGGAGCGACGTGTTCGACGGGGCGGGCGGTGAGGCAAAGGCCATGCGTGGGTTCCTCGGCTGGGAATCAGGTGGCGTGCGGCGCGCCGCTGCTTTCGCGGATCACCAGAGTGACCGGCGCGACCGTGGTGGTCGCCTCGGCCTGCGGTTTGCGCAGGCGGGCGAGCAACAACTGCGCGGCCTGGCGACCGCGGGCGCGCGGATCGGTGGCGAGCGTGGTGAGCGGCGGCGTGCTGAAAGCGGCTTCGGCGACATCGTCGAAGCCGGTGAGCGCGAACTCGCGGCCGGGTTGGATGCCTCGCTGGTTGAGACCCAGCATCAGGCCCAGCGCGACCGCGTCGTTGTAGCAGACCGCCGCCGTGGGCGCGGGCTTGGCGGCGAACAGCTCGCCGCAGGCGCGCGCGGCGTCCATGCGGGTCGGCAGCGTTTCCACGCGCCAGCGCGGCGCGATCGGCAGGCCGGCGGCATTCATCGCTTCCACGTAGCCGGCGTGGCGCTGGCGGCAGGAACTCGAATCGCCGTGCCCGCCGTAGAACGCGATGCGCTTGTGGCCTTGCGCGATCAGATGTTCGGTGGCGATGCGCGCGCCGCGCTGGTTGTCCAGCATCAGACGGTCCCAGTGCGCGTATTCCGGCAGGTTGCCGCCGAGTTCGCGGTTGAACAGCAGCACCGGCGTCTGCGCGCCGACGGCGGCGAGCACGCGCTCGGCATCGCTGCCTTCGGCGGGCGAAAGGATGATCCCGCCCGGGCCGTGTTCGATCAGCGAACTGAGCACTGCCTGTTCGCGTTCCACCGATTCGCCGGTGCTGCCCAGCAAGGTGACGAAGCCCGCTTCGCCGAGCGTTTCGTCCACGCCTGCGGCGAATTCCGCGAAGAACGGATTGCCCAGCTCGTTGAGCACCAGCGCGATGCTCGACGAAGTGCGGCGGCGCAGGTTGGCAGCGGCGCGGTTGTACACGTAGCCCTGCTTGCGCAGTTCTTCCTCGACGCGCGCTCGGGTGTGCTTGTTGACCAGCGGACTACCGCGCAGCACGAGAGACACGGTGGCCCGCGACACGCCGCAACCGGCGGCGATGTCGTTCAGGGTGATCTTGCGTCGGATCGAAGTGGAGCTTTCCATGGCGCTCGCGGACATTAGAACGATCCAAAAGTAGTCGATTCCACAAGGATAGTGATCTCGCAGTGCAGCATGCATGGGCTGGGCGGGGGGTGTTAGCGTTCTCGGTTTGGAACGATCCAAATCGAACGGCCGCACGACCGCCGTATCACCGAGGGGAGAAGCCTGATGGTCAAGTTCCCGTCCCACTTTGCGCCGGCTGCGCTGGCGGTGGCCTTTTTCCTGGCTTCGGGCGCCGCCCTGGCCGCCGCGCCGGGCCACGCCGGCGAGGTCGATCCGCGCATCGGCACCGGCGGCGACGGGCACACCTTCCCGGGCGCCACCGTGCCGTTCGGCATGATCCAGCTGTCGCCGGACACGGCCATGCCGGACTTCAAGCACGCCTACAAGTGGGCGGCCGGCTACCAGTACGGGGACGGCAGCCTGCTCGGCTTCTCCCATACGCATTTCTCCGGCTCGGGCCATTCGGATCTGGGCGACGTGCTGGTCATGCCGATCGCCGGCGAC
Organism: Dyella sp.; assembly: GCA_039594095.1. GTDB lineage: Bacteria > Pseudomonadota > Gammaproteobacteria > Xanthomonadales > Rhodanobacteraceae > Dyella_D. The sequence goes on along the minus strand of JBCNOA010000193.1, from coordinate 1,527 downwards.
GTGCGGCTGGACCAGGGCGACCCGGCCAAGCCCGGCAGCGGCTACCGTTCGCGCTTCAGCCACGACAGCGAGAAGGTCGAGGCGGGCTATTACGCCGTGACGCTGAGCGATTACGGCGTGCGCGCCGAGCTCACCGCCGGGCGCCGCGTGGGCTGGCATCGCTATACCTTCCCGGCCGGCAAGCCGGCGCATCTGCTGCTGGACCTGCGCCCGAGCATCTACGACTACCCGGGCAAGGTGCTGTGGTCTCACCTGCGCGTGCATGAAGACGGCGCCGTCACCGGCTGCCGCACCACCCGCGGCTGGGCGCCCGGCCGCGAGCTGTGCTTCGCGATGCGCTTCTCGCAGCCGCTGGCCGCGCGCCGGCTGCTCGACCGCGAGACCGACGTGCCCTACAAGGGCTTCAAGGGCCCCGGCTACCAGGCCGAGGACCAGGACGCGCAGCAGGGGCGCGCCATCGTCGGCGTGTTCGACTTCGGCCAGCTCAAGCAGCCGCTGGAAGTGAAGGTCGCCATTTCGTCCGTGAGCGAGGCCAACGCGCTCGCCAACCTGGACACCGACGGCAAGGGCTGGGATTTCGACGCCCGCCGCGGCGAAGCCCGCGCCGCCTGGGACAAGACGCTGTCGGTGATCGACGTCGACGCGCCCAAGGATGCGCGCACCAGTTTCTACACCTCGCTCTACCACGCCATGCTGTCGCCCACGCTGAGCATGGATGTCAACGGGGACTACCGCGGCCCGGACAACGCCGTGCATCGCGCGCAGGGCTTCGAGTTCCATTCGACCTGGTCGCTGTGGGACGTTTACCGCGCCCAGCAGCCCCTGATGGTGCTGTTGCAGCCGCAGCGCAGCGTCGATTTCGTGCGCTCGCTGATCGCCGCGCGCGAGGCCAGTCCGTTCGGCATTCTGCCGGTGTGGGCGTACCAGGGCCTGGAGACGTGGTGCATGATCGGCTATCACGCCGTGCCGGTGATCGCCGACGCGTATGTGAAGGGCATCCGCGGTTTCGACGCCGACGCAGGGCTCAAGGCCATGGTGGCCAGCGCCACCTATGCCCCTTACGGCGGCCTGGGCGACTACATGAAGCTGGGTTACGTGCCGATCGACAAGGAGCCGGAAGGCGCGTCCAAGACGCTCGAATACGCCTACGACGACTGGACCATCGCCCGCATGGCCAAGGCCATGGGCCGCGAGGACGTCGCCGCCACTTTCGCCAAGCGCGCGGACAACTGGCGCCACGCCTACGACGCGAAGACCGGCTTCATGCGCGCCCGCAAGACCGACGGCAGCTTCCGCGAGCCGTTCGACCCGTCCGCTGCCGGCTACGGCACCGACTACACCGAGGGCAACGCCTGGCAGTACTCCTGGTACGTGCCGCAGGACGTGGCGGGCCTGATCTCCGCCATGGGCGGCGACAAGACCTTCGTGGAAAAGCTCGACAGCGTGTTCGACGCCAAGGTCGACCCGAAGCAGTTCGCTCACGTGGAAGACATCACCGGCCTGATCGGCTGGTACGCCCACGGCAAC
>JBCNOA010000192.1:0-8629 GCA_039594095.1 Dyella sp. | reverse complement strand
GCCGTTCGCCAACCGCATCGCCGACGCGCGTTACACCTTCGATGGCCAATCCTACGATCTGGCGCCGGGCGTCGAAGGCGCCCAGCGCGCGGCGCGGCACGGTTTCGTGCGCGGCGTGGATTTCGAACTTGCCAATTTGGGCGCCGATGCGCTCGGCGCGCGTGCCGAATTTCGCACCAGCGCTATCCGGCCAGGCGTGCATCCCGGCTATCCGTTCGCCATCGACCTCAGCGTGGCCTACCTGCTAGACGAGCACGGCCTCACGCTGGAGGCCTGCATGCGCAACGTCGGCGACCGCGCGGCGCCCTGCTTCTTCGGCTGGCATCCGTACTTCCGCCTGGGCGAGGCGCCGGTGGATGGCTTGGAACTTCAGGTGCCGGCCGAGACCATCGTGCGCACTGACGCGGGCTACATCCCGTTGCCTGGCGCGCAGGCGCACGCGCCCTTGCTGGAAGAACCCGCGCTGGACTTCCGCCGCCCGCGGCCGATCGGCGCGCACGAGATCAACCACGCCTACGCGCAACTGGCGACCGGTGAAGACGGCCGCGCGCGAACGCGCCTGCGCGATCCGGAAAGCGGCTTGAGCCTGTCCGTCTGGCAGGAAACGGGCGTCATGCTGGTGTTCACCGCCGACACCGTGACGCGCGACGTGCGCCGCTCGGTGGCGCTGGAGCCGATGGAAAGCTGGGCGGACGCGTTCAATCGTGCCGATTGCGCTCGCACCATCCGTCTCGAACCGGGAGCAGAGCGCCGCTATCGCTGCGGCGTGGAGATCGAACTGCCATGACCGCCTTGCCTGAACTCGAACACATCCGCGATGCCGCCGCGCGGATCGCCCCCTATGCCACGGTAACTCCGGTGCTGCGCAGCGCGCGCCTGGATGCGCTGGCCGGCGCGGAGCTGCATTTCAAATGCGAGAACCTCCAGCGCGGAGGCGCCTTCAAATTCCGTGGCGCCTGCAACGCGGTATGGTCGCTGGACGATGCGCAGGCCGCGCGCGGCGTGGTCACCCATTCCTCGGGCAACCACGGCAATGCGCTGGCGATGGCCGCCGCCACACGCGGCATTCCCGCGCACGTCGTCGTGCCTGAAGGCGCGGTGCGAGCGAAGCTGGAAGCCATCGAGCGCGCCGGAGCGGTGCTGCACCGCTGCGCACCGACGCAGGCGGCGCGCGAGGCCGCGGCGGACGACGTGCAGCGGCGGACCGGTGCCGAGATGGTGCATCCCTACGCGGACGCGCGCGTCATGGCCGGGCAGGGCACCCTGGTGCTGGAGTTGCTGCGCCAGGCCGAAGGGCTGGACGCACTGATCACGCCCGTCGGCGGCGGCGGCCTGGGCGCCGGCTGCGCGATCGCCGCGCACGGTATGGATCCCGCCATCGCGATGTACGGCGCGGAGCCTGCGGGCGCCGACGATGCGGCGAGGTCGCTGGCGCGCGGCTCGCGCATCGGCGACTTCCATCCGAACACCATCTGCGACGGCCTGCGTGCCCTGGTCGGCGAACCGAATCTCGACGCGCTGCGCACCCATCGCACGCAGGTGATCACGGTGACGGACGAGGAAACCGTGGCGGCCATGAAGCTGCTGTGGCAGGAGCTCAAGCAGATCGTCGAGGTGTCCAGCGCCACCGTGCTGGCCGCGGTACTCAAGCAGCCGGAACATTTCGCCGGGCGCCGCGTGGGCCTCGTGCTCAGCGGCGGCAACGTGGACCTGGACGCGCTGCCCTGGTGACGGCCTGGCCGGCGGCGTGCGTGCTCAGACCCGGCGGATGCGCAATCCGCTCACCGCGAGCAGGCCCGCGAGCACGAACAGGATGCCGAGCGCTTCCATCGCCGAAGGGCGCTCGCGCAGCACGGCCCACGCCAGCAGCACGCTGACGATCGGCACGCCCAGGCTCGACAGGCTCGCTACCGCCGTCGGCAGCCGCTGCAGCACCAGCAGCCACAGGCCCCACGCGAGGCTGGAAGCGAGTATCGCGCTGTAGGCCAGTCCGGCCACGAGGCCCCAGGTCCATTCGATCGGCCGTTGCGGCAACAGCAGGGCGAGCACGCAGAGCCCCAACGCACCGAACAGCATCTGCCACGCAGTGAGGTTCAGCGGTGTCGGCCCGTGCCGTTGGAACATGCGTTTGCTCAACACCGTACCCATCGCCCAAGCCGCGCCTGCCGCGATCGCCAAGGCGGTGCTGCCGCCTCCGCCCAGTCCGCGCCAGGGCTCGATGATGCACACCAAGCCGATCGCCGCGAGCCCGAGTCCGGTCCAATGCCGTGCCGTGGGTTTCTCGCGCAAGACCACCCAGGCCAGCAGCACGGCTCAGAACGGCATGGTGTATGCCAGCAGTGCGACACGTCCGGCGCCACCCTCCACCAGCGCCCACTGGCCGAGGCCCTGAAAGGCCGCCGTCTGGCACAGGCCGATCAAGGCGGTGGGCCACAGCGGCGGCGGTCGCATCGACTGCCGCGTCGCCGCCAATGCGCCGAACAACACCGCCGCACCGAGCGAGTAGCGCAGCGCAGAGAACTGGAACGGTCCGGCGTGTTGCAGCACCTGCTTCATCACGATCCAGCTGTAGGCCCAGATCAGGATCGTGGCGAGCATGGCGGCGATGGCGCCGCGCCGGGACGGTTGCGAAGGCATACGAGGAGGCAAAAGTCTGCGATGTGCGCGAAGCGCGCACGATCGTCGGCGCGTCAGGAAGAAGCAAGCTCAGCGTGAGCTAAGTGCTCGATTTGTTTTTGTGTGAAAGGCGCGTGTACGACTTCCGCTTAGCCCACCATTGAAAGCGAGGCGCGATGTGAGTTTCTAGAGAAGCATCACACTTTGTCGAGGCCGCATGACCCATGTTGGCCTTCACAATTGAAACCAGCATCGACCACAGGGGGAAGAATGATCGAGCTGGAGGTGCAGGTCCTTTCGGACCGCCGCGAGGGATTGCTGGTGGAGCTCGGCCGTGTGGTGGTCGCCAACGGCTATACCTTGCTGCGACAACGCTTGTCCCAGGACAGCCGCGGGACGTGGCTGACCATGATCATCCGCGGACCGGCCGAGCGGCAGCTCGCGCTGGAAGAGGAACTGGCCACGCACAGCCGCGTGCTGAGTTTCGAGGCCGGTCTTTCGGAGGGTCGTCCCGCCGCGCCGATGTCGGCGCCATCCGCTGCGCCTCCCGTCCACGTTGCGGCGCCCGCAGCGGTCGCTCCGAGCGCGCCCTCGCAGGCATCGCATGGGGCCGGGCCCGACGTGGGCCAGGTGGAAAGCACGCTGCCGCAGCTGGCGCGCGACTATCCGAAGATCTTTCCCTGGCTGCGCAATCTCGAACACGCCGTCGCGCCCGATGCACGCGAAGCCTCGCTGCAGTTGGCGGGGCGCCGCACCGGCGCCTGGGTCTACAAGCGCGATTACTCAATGGGCGCGAAGCTCAGTCTCGTGGACGCGATCAAGCGCATCGCCGTGCCGGCCATGCGCGAATTGGCCACGGTGGATTGGCGCGAAGGCCAACTGCTCATTCAGAACAGCCCGCTGTGTTCGCCGGGAGGCCATTCCGGCTGCCGCTTCTTCAGCGGTTATCTCGAAGGCGTGCTGGGCGGATCCGTCGCACCGCAGACGGTGTTCGTACGCAATCTGTTCTGCCGCAGCCATGGCGCGGCCAGCTGCGTGCTCGAAATCTCGCACTGAGTACGGCAAGTGGGCCCGGGCACGCCCGGGACTCATGACAGGCACCGCCGGCGCGCCACGCGCCGGTTGCAGGATGTTTTCCATTTTCCACGCGACTCTAGGAGAAGTGCCATGGCTGCGCATCAGAGCTACAACTGGCTGCTGGTGATTCTTTCGTATGTGATTTCCGTGCTCGGTTCATACACGGCACTGCAACTGGCGGTGAGCATTCCGCTCGCGCAGGGCCGGCAGCGCACCGCCGCCGTGCTCGCCGCCGGCGCCGCCATGGGCGTGGGCGCGATCTGGGCGATGCACTTCATCGCCATGCTGGCGTGCGACATGGGTATGCCGGTCACCTATGACCTCGCCCGCACCGTGCTTTCGGCCGTGCTGGCCTTCGCGGCATGTTCGCTGGGGCTGGCGATCGCCGGCAGCGGCAGCTTCAACTGGCCCAAGCTGGTGGGCGCCGGCGTGTGTATGGGGCTGGGTGTCGCCGGCATGCACTACCTGGGCATGAAGGCCGTGCTGATGGGCGCGTTCATCACCTATGACATGAACATCGTGGCGCTGTCCGTGCTGATCGCCATCGTCGCCTCCATCGCCGCCCTTTGGCTCGCCTTCAATCTGCGTGGAATCGCGCAGATGATCGGCAGCGCCATGGTGATGGGTGTCGCCGTGTGCGGCATGCACTACACAGGCATGTCCGCGGTGAACGTCGACGACAACGGCGGCCAGCTGCCGGCGGGTTATGCCGACGGCCTGCGCGGCGACAACCTCGGCGTCAGCATCTTCGCCGTCGTACTGGTGCTGCTGGTGGTGGTGCTGGTGATGAACCATCTGCGGCAGCGCCGTCGCGAAGCGATCACGATCTGACGAAAGGCACGGAAGCGAGGAGCCGGCGGGCGCGGCATAGACCGCAGCCGCTCCTCGCCTCCGATTCCCGGCTATGCTGCGCGCCTTGCGGAGCGTATCCATGGCCGACCATTTCATCCGCTGCGCCTGGGCTGGCGGCAGCGATATCGAACGCGATTACCACGACAGCGAATGGGGCGTGCCGCTCCATGACGACCGCGCGCTGTTCGAATGCCTTGTGCTGGAAGGCGCGCAAGCGGGTCTTTCGTGGCGCACCGTGCTGGCCAAGCGCGAGCGTTACCGCGAAGTCTTCCACGGCTTCGACATCGCCCGCGTCGCGGCCATGAAGGACCGCGAGCTGGAGAAGCTCATGCTGGATCCGGGTATCGTGCGCAACCGTCTGAAAATTTTCGCCACTCGCGGCAACGCGCAGGCGGCGCTCGCCGTGATGGAACAGTTCGGCAGCCTCGACGCGCATCTGTGGTCGTTCGTGGGCGGCAAGCCGATCGTCAATGGCTGGCGCGATCGCGCCCAGGTGCCCGCCAGCACGCGCGAGTCCGATCTCATGAGCAAGGACTTGAAGAAGCGCGGCTTCCGCTTCGTAGGCACCACCATCTGCTACGCCTTCATGCAGGCCACCGGCATGGTCGACGACCACGTCGCCGATTGCTTCCGTAAAGGTCGGACTCAGCGCCGGCGCGGCGCGCAGTAGGTATCGTGCAAGGCCTGGATGACGCCCAGCGCCGGGCTCGGGCATAGCGAGTAATACACCGCCTGTGCCTGGCGCCGCGTGTCGACGAGCGCGGCTTCCCGCAGCACGGCCAAGTGCTGGGACAGGGCGGACATGGAAAGCCCCGCGATCTGTTGCAATTCGGACACGGAAGCCTCGCCCTCGGCCAGGCGGCAGAGCACCAGCAGGCGCGCCGGATGCGCGAGGGATTTGAGCAGGCCGGCAGCTTCCTCGGCATGGCGTGCCATGCGGGACATGTCGGCATTCAAGGTCGTGGGCGCGGTACGGGCAGGCATGCGTGCTTGACTTCGGGTTTAGGGAATTCTAATTTAGAAAAATCTAAATTACTAGAACGGCTCCATCATGTCTTCCCATCGGCCCAGCTACGACGTCAAGGCGTTCTTCCACACCGACACCAACACGTTCACCTACGTCGTCCACGAAGGCCGCGCCGCGGTGGTGATCGACCCCGTGCTGGACTACGACGCCGCGGCGGCACGCACCGGCACGGCATCGGTCGACGCTGTCGTCGCCTATCTGCAGGAGCAGCGGCTCACCGTGGAATGGGTGATGGAAACCCACGCGCACGCCGATCATCTGAGCGCCGGCGACCATCTGCGCAACGCGCTCGGCGCAAGGCTTGCCATCGGCGAAGGCATCACCGCCGTCCAGGCCCGCTTCAAGGGGTTGTTCGGTCTGGGCGACGAGTTCGTGCCGGACGGCCGCCAGTTCGACCGGCTGCTGCGCGACGGCGACACGCTGCATGCCGGCGCGATGGAGATCCGCGTCATGGCTACGCCGGGCCACACCGACGATAGCCTTACCTATCTGATCGGCGACGCCGCTTTCGTGGGCGACACGGTCTTCGCGCCGGAGACCGGCACCGCGCGCTGCGACTTTCCGGGCGGCGATGCCTCGCGCCTGTACGGCTCCATCCAGAAGATCCTGTCTCTGCCGGCCGATACGCGGCTGTTCCTGTGCCACGATTATCCGCCGGCTTCCCGCGGTCCGGAGCCGCAGACGTCGGTGGCCGCGCAGCGCGAGGGCAATGTGCACGTGAAGAACGGAGCTACTGAAGCTTCGTTCGTGGCCATGCGCACCGCGCGGGACGCGACGCTGGCCGTGCCGCGCCTGCTGCTTCCAGCACTGCAGGTGAACATTCGCGCAGGCAGGTTGCCGCCAGTGGATGCCGATGGAGTGCGCTACCTGCGCCTGCCGCTGAACCGTTTCGGGCACGCATCGTGAGCCCTTGGTTGTCCGGGCTCGCCGGTGGCGTGCTGATCGGCATCGCGAGCAGTCTGCTGCTCTGGCTCAATGGCCGCATTGCGGGCATCAGCGGCATTGCCTATGGCGTGGCGGATCGCGGCTGGTCCGTCCGTGGCTGGCGTCTCGCGTTTCTGTTGGGGCTGTTGTGCGCGGGCGGCCTCGCTTTTCATGGCATGCCGCACGCCGAGGTGCGCGAGGGTTTTCCGCGCGCATGGCTGATCGCCGCCGGCCTGCTGGTCGGTATCGGCACCGCGATGGGCAGCGGCTGCACGAGTGGCCACGGCGTTTGCGGATTGGCTCGCTTGTCGCGTCGCTCGCTGGTGGCAGTCGGCGTGTTCATGGCGACCGCGTTCGCGACCGTATTCGCCGTACGCAGTCTGTGGGGAGGTCTGTCGTGACCCCTCGGCTGTTGGCGGCATGGCTGGCCGGGCTGCTGTTCGGCCTCGGGCTGGCGTTGTCGCGCATGAGCGACCCGCGTGTCGTACTGGGTTTCCTGGACGTGGCCGGTGCGTTCGATCCGACTTTGCTGTTCGTGCTGGCCGGCGCGGTGGGCGTCACGGCCGTCGCATTCCGCCTGGTATTGCGCCGGTCCCGTCCTGTACTGGACGAGCGGTTCCACCTTCCGTCGTCGCATGCGATCGATCGCCGGCTGGTGCTCGGCGCGGCCATCTTTGGCATCGGCTGGGGGCTGGCGGGTTATTGTCCCGGTCCGGCTCTGGTCGCGCTCGGAGGCGGTCTGCGCGAAGCGCTCTATTTCGTGCCGGCCATGCTGTTCGGCGGCTTCGGTTACCGCGCGTGGTCCGCGCGACGCGGCAACTGAACCGCCTCAGCGTCGCCGCGAGCCGCGCAGGCTGTCCACCGAGAAGCTGGCGATCTCGCCGCCGCCTTGCATGCGGCGCGATTGCCCCGGCGGGGGACCCCACGCATGCGCGGTCACTACTTCCCAGGTGGCGGGAATGCGGCCGTCCACGCGCATCGCCTCGTATGCCTCCACCATCTGGCGATAGTGCCGCTTGCCGGTAAGGCCGCGCTCGCGCGCGCTGTCGGCATTGGTGGCGCCGAGGCCTTGCAGTTCCTTCAGCAGCAGCCGCGGTTCGCTGTAGGTGAGGGTGTAGCGATCCACGTCCAGCACCGGATCGCGCAGGCCGGCGGCGATCATGGCGTCGCCCAGGTCGTGCATGTCAAGGAAACGGCTGACGTGCGGCTGGCCGTCGGCGCTGGCCCAGGCCGCGCGCAATTCCTTCAGCGTGTCCGGGCCGAACGTGGAAAACGCCAGCAGGCCGCCCGGCTTGAGCACGCGCACGCACTCGCCGAACAGCGCCGGCAGGTCGTCGATCCACTGGAAGCAGAGGTTGGAATGCAGCACGTCCACGCTGTGGTCCGGCAGCGGCAGTGCGGTGGCTTCCGCGCACACGCGCTGGAACGGCTTGAGCCAGCTGGCGTGCTGTTTCGCCGCGCGCAGCATCGGCAGCGCCAGATCCATCGCGACGACCTCGGCCTTGCCGTAGCGCTTCTTCAGCAATGCGGTGCCGCGGCCGGTGCCGGCGCCGACGTCGATCACGCGCTCCGGCGCTTCCAGGTAGAAATCCAGGCGCTCCAGCAGCACGTTCTGCACCTCGCGCTGCAGCGCGTCGTGCTGTTCGTACGTGCGCGCGGCGCGGCCGAAGTTGCGGCGCACCTGGCGCTTGTCGATATGGAAGTCGCTCATCGCCAGCCGTCCAGCAAGGGAGTCAGTGCCTGCGCCACGGCATCCGCGTAGCCGAAGAACGGTGCATGGCCGGCGCGCTCGATCTCGCCGAAGGCGCCGCCGCATTGCGCCGAAGACCATTGCATGGCCTGCGGATGCACCAGCCGGTCGCGCCGGCCAGCCGTCCAGACGCTGGGCACGGCCAGGTCGGGCAGCGCCGCGCGGCGGTCGGTGTCTTCCAGGATGCGGATACCTTCCTGCAGCACGCGCAGATCCGGTTCGCCGCGCTCGAAGGCCAGCGCGCGCAGATGGCGCAGTTCGGCGCGAGGATCGGCGCTGCCCATGGCCTCCAGCGCGAGGAAGCGTTCGAGCGTGCCGTGATAATCGGTTTCCAGATCGGTCGCCAGCTGGTGCACCAGGGCGGCGTCGTTGCCGTAGGGCCA
>JBCNOA010000191.1:0-8677 GCA_039594095.1 Dyella sp. | reverse complement strand
GCCACGGTGGCGGAACTGATGTCCCGCGGCCCCAAGACCATCGGCGCGGACAAACTTGCGATCGAAGCGGCCCAGATCATGGAAAAGCACCAAATCCATGCCCTACTCGTGGTCGACGACCGGCAGCGTGTCGTCGGCGCGCTTAACATTCACGATCTGCTCCGCGCACGCGTGGTGTGATGGCGGGCCGGAGGGGGCGGCCTGAACCGGCCGCCCCCTCTTGGCGACCACCGGACGACAACCTCCAGCCTCACCGCGCGTTATGCCGTCCCCGGGCGCGAACCGCCGGCCGGATACTCCCTTTTCCCAGCCCCCCAATCTAATCCGTGGCCTCCCACTACCTCGACCAGCTCCCCGCCGATGTCCTCGCCCGCGCCGTCAAGATCCGGCTGGCTGTGTTCGACGTGGACGGCACCCTCACCGACGGCCGCCTCTGGTACGGCGAGGACGGCCGCGAGACCAAGGTCTTCCACGTGCACGACGGGCTGGGACTCAAGCTCCTGCAGTCCCATGGCGTGCAGGTGGCGATCATCACCGCCCGCATCAGCCATCCGGTGGCGCTGCGGGCCGAGGAGTTGAAGATCGCCCACGTCTACCAGGGCCAGAGCGACAAGCTGGCCTGCTTCCGCGAACTCCTGGGCGCCCTGGGCCTCGCCGCCGAGCAGGCAGCCTTCGTCGGGGACGACCTGCCGGATCTGGCGTCCATGCGCCAGGCCGGCCTGGCCGTGGCCGTGGCCAATGCCCACCCGTGGGTCGCCGAACAGGCGCACTGGACCACCGCAAGGACTGGCGGCATGGGCGCGGCGCGCGAAGTGTGCGATCTGATCCTGCTGGCCCAGGGCAAGGCGACGGCCGAGCGGGAGCGCTGGCAGTGAGCTTGCGCGATTACCTGCGCGACCGTCGCCTGACGGTTGCGATCGTCCTGGTCGGCGGCGCCGCGGTATTCAGCCAACTGATGCTGTGGTGGCTGGCGCCGGCGCCCAAGGTGAACGAATTCGTCGGCCCGCCCCGCTCCGGCTACACGCTGGCGGACTTCAAGGGCTTCGTCTACGGCGAGGATGGCCGGCCGAGCTTCCGCGTCACCGGCCCCCGGCTGGATCGCCGCGAAGGCGACGAATCCCTTTACATCGATTCGCCCAAGTTCGAGCTGCCCGCCAAAGCGCCGGGCGTACCCGACTGGCAAGGCGAATCCCGTTACGGCTGGGTGGACAAGAGCGGCAACCTGCTGAAGCTCCAGGGTCCGGTCTACATGCACCGCGCCGCCTACGGCGATACGCCGCAGGCCGAACTGCACACCTCCGAGGTCACCGCCTGGCCGAAGGAGAACCGCATGGAAACGGCCGAGCCGGCACAGATGACCCAAGGCGCCAGTAGAATGAGCGGCGTCGGCATGCGTGCCAACCTCACTGACAATCACCTGGAGCTGCTCGATGACAGCCACGGCTCGTTCCCGCCGCGCAAACGGAAGTCCTGATCTCGCCAGCAGCCTGTCCGCGGTGCGCCTGCTCGCGCTGGCCGCGCTTGCCTTGCTGCCGGCCGTCGTCCTCGCCAAGAAGGACGACCGCAACCAGCCGATGAATTTCACGGCCAAGACCACCAACGCCTACAACGCACCCAACAGCGTGACGACCCTGACCGGCAATGTGAAGCTGACCCAGGGCACGCTGCTGATCACCGGCAACGAGGCCAAGGTGTATCTGGATAAGGACACTCAGATCTCGCGCGTGGTGGTTACCGGCAATCCGGCCCATATCCAGCAGTTGGATGAGAACAACAATCTCATGCAGGGCGACGCCGCCACGCTGGATTACGACAACATCAACGGCATCGCCGTGCTCATCGGTAACGCCAAGGTGACCCAGCAGGGCCGTGGCGACTTCAATGGCGACAAGCTCACCTATAACACCGACACCAGTCTGATCACCGGCGAATCCGGCGGCGATGGGCTCGTGCACGGCACCTTCCTGCCCAAGCCGAAGCCGGCCGCCGCCACGGCGCCGAAGCCGGCCGCACCGGCCGAGGGCAAGTAATCGATGCTGTCCGCCGAAGGCCTGCAGAAACGCTTCCGTGCGCGCCAAGTCGTGCGCGATTTCGCCTTCTCCATTCGCGAAGGCGAAGTGGTGGGCCTGCTCGGCCCCAACGGAGCCGGCAAGACCACCTGCTTCTACATGGTGGTGGGCCTGATCGAGGCCGACGCCGGCACTATCAAGCTCGACAAATACGACATCACCGGCCTGCCCATGCATGCCCGCGCCAAGCTGGGCATCGGCTACCTGCCGCAGGAGCCCTCGGTATTCCGCCGGCTCACGGTGGCCGACAACATCATGGCCGTACTCGAGCTGCGCGAAAGCCTGGATGCCAAACAGCGCGCCGCGGAGCTGGAGAGCCTGCTCGACGAGTTGAAGATCGCGCATATCGCCGACCAGCGCGGCATCAGCCTCTCCGGCGGCGAGCGCCGCCGCGTGGAGATTGCCCGCGCGCTGGCTGCCGAGCCGCGCTACATGTTGCTGGACGAGCCATTCGCCGGCGTGGACCCCATTTCCGTAGGCGAGATCCAGCGCATCGTGCGCCATCTCAAGGAACGCGGCATTGGCGTGCTCATCACGGATCACAACGTGCGTGAGACGCTTGGCATCTGCGATCGCGCCTATATCCTCAACGATGGCGAAGTGCTCTCGCGCGGCACGCCGGCGCACATCCTGGCCGACGAGAAAGTCCGCGAGGTGTACCTGGGCCGGGAATTCCGGCTGTAAGTGGCTTCTGGCGAGCGGCGGGGCGCGCGCTCCGTCACATTCAGCCATTCGGCCTACACGGCTATGAGCGGGAAGCTATGGCCGCTATCCACCCCAAGGGTTAGGATGGCCCGAAGCTCATCCTATTCAGTGGCATGAAACCCGGACTGCAGTTTCGCCTCAATCAACAGCTCACCCTGACGCCGCAGTTGCAGCAGGCCATCCGCCTCCTGCAGTTGTCGCAGCTGGAGCTGGAGGCTGAGCTGCGCCAAATCGCCGAAAGCAACCCGCTGCTCGAGTTTTCCGAGGACACGGCCGCCGAGAGCGAAAGCGATGCCGGCACCTTCGACGCGCCCGCGGAGGCCGCCGCCCCATCCAGCGACGGCGACGGCGACGAAGTCGCGGACTGGAGCGAAGCCACCGGCGGCGTCGCCGAGGAACCCATCGACTTCTCCTCCGCCGGCGGCAGCCGCAACGGCGCTTCTGAAGACGACGGCTTCGAGCCCCAGAACGCCGCGCCGGAAACGCTGCAGGAACACCTTCTGTGGCAGCTCAACCTCACCCACATGAGCCTGCGCGAGCGCACCATCGCCGCGGTCATCATCGATGCGCTCAACGCCGACGGTTATCTCACCGAGACTCTGGAATCGGTGGCCACCGCCGTCCCGCCGGACCTGAAGGCGAGCATCGAGGAAATCGATGCCGTGCGCCGACAGGTGCAGCGCTTCGATCCGACCGGCGTGGCGAGCCTCGACCTGCGCGACTGCTTGCGCGTGCAACTCGAGCAGTTCGATCCCGATCTTCCTCAGCGCGAATTGGCGCTGCGCATCGTCGACAGCGAACTGGAACTGCTTGCCCGCAACGACATCTCCCGCCTCTCGCGGCGCCTCCGAGCGAGCGAAGAGGAGACGCACGCTGCGGCCATGCTGATCCGGGGCCTGGATCCGCGGCCGGGTGCGGCGCTGGACGTCACCCCGGTGGAGTACGTCGCACCGGATGTCTATGCCCGCAAAGACAACGGCCGCTGGCGTGTCAGCCTCAACCCCGATTGCCAGCCCAGGCTTGGTCTCAACCAGCATTACTGCAGCCTGATCGCTCAGGCGCGCGGCGAAGACGCGAGCTGGATGCGCGGCCAGCTGCAGGAAGCCCGCTGGCTGATCAAGAGCCTGGAATCGCGCGCGGAAACGCTGCTCAAGGTCGCCGAGGCGATCGTGCGGCGCCAGAGCGCCTTCCTCGACTACGGTCCGGAGGCCATGCATCCGCTGGTGCTGCGCGAAGTCGCGGAGGAAGTGGGCATGCACGAGTCCACCATCTCCCGCGTCACTACCCGCAAGTACATTCATACGCCGCGGGGCACTTTCGAACTGAAGCATTTCTTTTCCAGTGGCGTGTCCACGGAAGACGGCGGCAGCGCGTCCGCCACCGCCATCCAGGCCATGCTGCGCAAGCTCATCGACGCGGAGGACTCGCGCAAACCCCTTTCCGACCAGGCCATCGCCGAGGAACTGCACCGCAAGGGCATCCAGGTGGCCCGCCGGACCGTCGCCAAATATAGGGAGGCCATGAGGATTCCCAGCTCCAGCGAACGTCAGCGGGCCGGCTGACCTGCATCAAGCGGCTGCGCCTTTTCGCGCGAACTCGGGAACTTGGCGGGGCAGAAAGCGTCCCCATACCAAGAGATGACAGAGGTGTGTCGGCGTCCACGCGGCACCGGCGCATCGACCCACGCCGCGTTATGCGGCAGTACCAGAGGAGGCGCACCATGCAAGTCCAGCTCAGCGGCCAGAAGATCGAGATCACCCAGGCCCTTCGCGAACGCGTGAACGGCCACTGTGAACGACTTACGCGCCTCGAAAGCAGACTCCTCGAATTGACCGTCGTCCTCTCCGTCGACAAGCTCCAGCAACGCGCGGAGGGAACGCTCAAGGTCCCGGGCGCCGCACCGCTGCACGCGGAAGCCACCGAGTCGGACATGTACGTTTCCATCGACACCATGTTCGACAAGCTCGTCGGACAGCTGCGCAAGCACCGCGACAAGGTTTGCGACAAGCACCAGCGCGAAGTGCGCGAGGAACGCCAGTACGGCTGACCCTCGCCGGCCCGCCCTCCGCTCGGGGGCGGGCCTTTCGAATGCTTCCCCTGCCCTTCACGGGGCACCGGACCGCCCGAACTGGCACAATGTCCGCCAACGCCGCCGGCCCCGACCGGCCACCATGCGGCGCAAAGGACTCGGTTTGGACCGGCTTACCGCCCGACAACTCTACGATGGCGTGCACGAGCGCATGGCGTTGCGCTGGGTGGCCGGCATGCGAGGCGAATCGCGGGTGCTCGAGCGCGGCGTGACCACGTCACGCCGGCCTTCGCTCATCGGCTATCTCAACGTCATCTATCCGAACAAGATCCAGATCATCGGCACCGAGGAACTCAACTTTCTCGACAGCCTCGATTCGCGCCAACGCTGGGAAGCGATCAACAAGATCGCCGCTTATCAGCCGGTAGCGATGATCGTCACCAAGGACCAGGCCATCCCCCCGGACCTCCGCGAGGTCGCCGAGGAGACAAACACGCCATTGTGGATCAGCTCCAAGCGCGGCCATGAGCTGCTAACTTGGATGCAATACCACTTGGCGCGCATGTTGGCGCCGAAGATCACCTTGCACGGCGTGTTCCTCGAGGTGTTCTCGATTGGCGTGCTGATCACCGGTGAATCCGGCTCGGGCAAGAGCGAGCTGGCGCTGGAACTGATCAGCCGCGGCCATCGTCTGGTCGCGGACGATGCCACCGAATTCACCCTCATCGCGCCCGACGTGATCGACGGCACCTGCCCGGAACTGCTGCAGGATCTGCTCGAAGTGCGCGGCCTGGGCGTGCTCAACGTGCGCGAGATGTTCGGCCACACCGCCGTGAAGCCGTCGAAATACTTGCGCCTGGTCGTCCACCTCAAACCCATGCGCGAGGGCGAGGACACCGATGGCCTCACCCGCCTGACGGGCGACGTCGGCCACCGTGAGATCTTCGAGGTACCGGTGCCGATGATCACTATTCCCGTGGCGCCCGGCCGCAACCTCGCGGTGCTGGTGGAAGCGGCGGTGCGCAACCATATGTTGAAGAGCAAGGGCATCGATCCCGCCCAGACCTTCATCGACCGGCAGGCTCATCAGATGCGGCGTCTGCCCCCGTGGTGACTTCATGAGCAACGCTTTCTCGACATCCGACATCCACCAGCCCGACGCGATCCACCTGATCGTGCTCACCGGCATGTCCGGCGGCGGCAAGACCGTCGCACTGCGTGCGCTGGAGGATTTGGAGTTCTATTGCGTCGACAACCTGCCCACCGCGCTGCTGCCTGAACTGGTCGCTGCCGTGAGCCACGGCGCGGTCGCCGGCAAGCGCCAGAACATCGCCGTTGGCGTCGACGTACGCAATCGCGGCGAAGACTTCCTGCGCATGCCCACGGTGTTGTCGGAACTGGCCGCAGCAGGCGTGCAGGTACATCTGATCTTCATCGACTGCCGCGACGAAGTGCTGATCAAGCGCTACTCGGAGACACGGCGGCGCCATCCTTTGTCCGCCTTGGGTCTTTCCCTGCCCGACGCGATCGCGGAAGAACGCAAGCTGCTGCGCCCGCTGATCGCCATCGCCGAGAAGGTGATCGATTCCAGCGAACTCAACGTGCACCAACTGCGTCGGCTGATCGCCACCGGTTACGCCCAGGCCACCGACGGCCTCACGCTGATGTTCACTTCGTTCGCCTACCGCCGCGGCCTGCCGCTGGACGCCGATTTCGTCTTCGACGCGCGCTGCCTGCCCAATCCCCATTGGGAACCTCGCCTGCGCCCGCTCTCGGGCAAGGACGGCCCGGTGCGCGAGTACCTCGAATCCCAGCCGCTGGTGGAGGAGTACTTCCACGACACGGCACGGTGGCTGGATGCCTGGCTGCCGCGCTTCGCCTCGGACGATCGCAGCTACGTGACCGTGGCGATCGGCTGCACCGGCGGACGTCATCGCTCGGTCTACTTGGTGGAGCGTCTTGCCGCCCACTACCGGGCGCGACACGAGGGCGCCCTCACCTTCCATCGCGAGCTCGAGTGATGAACACCTTCGCACTCCGCTACCCGGGTACCCGGCCATGAGCGTTGGCGTACTGCTGATGACACACGAGGCGGTGGGCCAGGCGCTCATTTCCGCCGCCCACCACGTTCTGCCCAAACTGCCGCTGCGTGTGGAAGCGGTCGAGGTACCGCCCTCGGCCGACCCCGACATCATGCGCACGCTCACCGCCAAGCATGCTCGGGAACTGGATACCGGCGACGGTGTCTTGGTGCTGGCCGATCTGTACGGCGCCACGCCGTGCAATATCGGCCTGTCGCTCGGCAAGCTCGGCGTCCACCTGCGCTGCGTATCGGGTCTCAACCTGCCCATGCTGCTGCGTGTGCTCAACTATGCAGAGAAGCCGCTCGACGAACTGGCCGAAGTGGCGGCCAGCGGCGGGCGCGGAGGAATCTTCATCGACCATGCTTGAAAAAGAGATCGTCGTATCCAACAAACTGGGGCTGCATGCCCGCGCATCGGCCAAGCTGGTGCAGCTCGTGCAGGGTTTCAAATCCACCGTGTGGCTGATCAGTAAGGGGCGCGAGGTCAACGCCCAGAGCATCATGGGCGTCATGATGCTGGCGGCCGGCATCGGAACCCCGCTGACGATCCGCGCTGAAGGCGTCGACGAACAGCTGGCGCTGGACGCGGTAGTGGATCTGTTCGACCGGAAATTCGACGAAGGAGCCTGATGTGGAGTTGGCTGTGGCGCGCAGGGAACGAAGCTTCACGAGGCGTCCGCCTCAGGGCGCGCCGCGCGCTGCATGCTCCAACCGTCGGGCGGCCGCGCTCCGCGGCTACCGGAGGACGCGCGCATGAGGCATGTACTGCCCGGCGGCAACGCTTCCCGCGGCATGGCTCTCGGCCGGGCCAGGCTGGTGCAGCCCAGCCGCTATCTCGTCGACACGCGCCCTCTCGGCGAAGACGAAGTCGACGCCGAGCTCGAAAAGCTCCATCGCGCCCTCGATACGGCTCGGCAGGAATTGCGCGAACTGCGCGGCAAACTGCACGGTGCGCTGGCGCGAGAGGTCAACGAATTCATCGACGCACACAGCCTCCTGCTCGACGATCAGGAATTGCTGCGCGGCCTGGACGACCTCGTGCGCATCGGCCACTACCGCCCGGGCGCCGCGCTGAAGAAACAGCGCGATCGTCTGGCCGCGGTATTCGAGGCGATGGACGACCCTTATCTGCGCAGTCGCAAGGAAGACGTCGACCAGGTCATCAACCGCGTCATCTCCGCACTGCAGCGCCAGACCAGCCGCGAGGAGCGCAAGCTCGCCGCGCGCGTAGGCGAGATCCTGATCGCCGACACCATCGCGCCCGCCGACATGGCGCATCTGGCCGGCAACGGTCTGCTCGGCGTGGTGGCCAGCTCGGGCAGCCCCTACTCGCACAGCGCGATCCTCGCGCGCAGCCTGGACTTGCCGATGCTCGTCGGCGTGCGCGACGCATTGGCGACGATTCACGACGACGACCTGATCCTCCTCGACGCCGAACGCGGCGAAGCGGTGGTGCATCCGACCGCGCAGGACCTCGCCCGCTATCGCGCGTGGCAGCGCGAGGCTCAGCAGGAAGGCCGACGCCTGGCGTCGCTGGCCAATGCGCCCACGCGCACGCGCGACGGCACCGACATCCGTCTGCTCGCCAACGCGGAAACTCCGGCCGACATCGCCATGGCCCGGGCTCGCGGCGCCGATGGCGTAGGCCTTTACCGCACCGAATTCCTGTTCCTTCGCCACAAGGGCCTGCCGTCCGAGGACGAGCAGTTCATCGCCTATCGCGACCTCGTGCTCGGCATGGGCGGCTTGCCGGTGACCATTCGCACGCTGGACCTGGGTGCGGACAAGGCC
>JBCNOA010000190.1:0-8707 GCA_039594095.1 Dyella sp. | reverse complement strand
TTCCAGCAAAACCTCGGTCCACCGGGGTTTTGTTTTTTAAGGCGAAGCGTGATCTTTCCGGTTACGATTTGCCGGCAATGGCCAGGTGGCAGAGTGGTCATGCAGCGGCCTGCAAAGCCGTGTACGCCGGTTCGATTCCGACCCTGGCCTCCATTGCTCAAGTGTTTCGAGCCCGCCATGCGCGGGCTTTTTTTATGGCCTGCGCAGACATCGCTTTCTTTTCGGCGCGCATGGACATTGATGCGAAGGGCCGCGGGCGGCCTCTAAGCAGAACCGTCAATTGCTGACGGTTGGCGATGGCCGAAGCAGGGCGTGTGGAGGGAGCGCTGATGCTGGTGCCCGGAGCGGGGATCGAACCCGCATAGCCTTTCGGCTGAGGGATTTTAAGTCCCTTGCGTCTACCAGTTTCGCCATCCGGGCGTGTGGATTGCGTGCCGTATGCCGCGGCTGCGCGTGGCGGCGGCCGGCATCCTAGCATGCATGAATCGTGCGATGACCAAGCAGCGAACGACTATCTGATTAAGCGCGTGGCTGAAGCTGTGCTGGCCGGGATGTTGCGCGAACGTCAAAGGTCATCTGAGCCGACGGTCACGATGGTGAACGCCCCAAGCAAGCTCGTTCGGATTCCTTTACAACCGGCGTTGCCCCTCGCTCGCCTCTGCGGACAATGATTCGCGGAGGTTTCTAATGAGAGAAATCACTGGCGAATACAAAGGATTTAAGTACGACATTTCCTTCGTCTCCGATGCCGAGAAAACCATCTGCGTTTTCGCCATCATTCTTCAGGGTGAAATCGTCGATATTCGGTCGGAGGTTTTCCGGACGCTCCCCCTAGGAGCGGATGGCGAGCAGGCCATTCTGCAGGCCATCCAAAAGCACATCGACCAAATCGAGTGATATGGCGCGATGCCCTTACTCCACTGGCATGCCAACGAGCGTTTGAGTCTTCGTGGTCGCCCGCTACTGGGACTGCTCCCAAATATACTGGCCAGTTCAGAGCTGTCCTGTAAGCGGATACGCTCAGAGCAACGGCCGTACTTCCTTGTTCTATAGGGCTTAGCAAAGGCATGGAAAGCGCGAACGTCGTCACGAAGACATAACGCTCGCCGGCTTATGACGACAGTCCGTAGGTCATGACTGACAGACCCGCCGAACACAATCGAAGATACTTACGCATCCGCAGAAGCGGCGGGCTGGTTGTCCGGGAAAGGGAGGCTAGAAGAAGCTTTTATGTTGTTGGACGCCACTTACAGGGGGGCGCTTGCATCGTTTGCGCATGCCGCCTACTTTCAGAATCTTGACCCACGGAGGGCGGCTGAGTGATCAACTTGGTTCTTATCGACGATCACGAGCTCGTCCGCACGGGTTTTCGGATGATTTTGCAGCAGCAGCCCGACGTGCATATCTGCGGCGAGGCGGGTACGGCTGAGGACGGGCTCAAGCTGATCCGTGCTCATGATCCGGACATCGCGCTCGTCGACGTACACATGCCGGGCATGAGCGGCATCGAGCTTACGGAACGCGTTGCGCGCGCCAAGCTCGCAACGCAGATCATCATCATCACCGTGGTCGACGATGCGCGTTTTCCCAAGCGTCTGCTCGAGGCGGGGGCCACCGGATACCTCACCAAGGGCTGCACCGCCGAGGAGCTGCTATGCGCCGTTCGCCAAGTGGCTGACGGTCGCCGCTATCTGGCGCCCGCGGTGGCTCAGCAGCTCGCGCTGGCGACGCTTGATGGCGAGGCTTCCCCCTTCGATTCGCTCTCCAGCCGTGAGCTGGAAGTGGCGATGATGCTGGTAAGGGGCAAGGCGCTCACTACCATCGGCGAGCAGCTCAATCTCAGTCCGAAGACCGTCTCCACTTACAAGCAACGACTGATGGAGAAACTGCAGGTGGACCACATCGTGAGCCTCGCTCATTTGATGACGATCCATGGCTTGCTGGATACGCACAATAACCAGATCGGTGGGTGATCGATCCGAAGCCACAAAAAAACCGGGCTTAGACCCGGTTTTTTTGTGGCTTCGATTTCGGGACGAATCACCCGTGAGAGGCGTGGCCGTCCTTCTTGTCTTCTGCGTTATCCGCAGAGCCCGCGACTTGGGATGCCTCCCCAGCCGGTGAGTGCGAGGCGCTGTCGACATGGCCCAGCAAATCACCCTGAGCAGGGTGCCGCGGCACAGGAGCAGCTTCATGCGCTTCCGCCGCAGATACCGGATGCTCGATCGGAGCTGGGACAGCTTCCGAGCCAGTTTCTTCCGGCTTGGATTCGGCTACCGGTTCAATAGCCGTCACGGTCACGGCAGCCGGCGCTTCTGCGAATAGCGGGGCCGGCTCGATCGAAGGGATCTCTGCAGGCGCGGCCGCGACGACATGGCTTTCCACCATGGGCGAAGGGGCTGCCGATACATCGGCGAAGGTCGGTGCTACTTCGATCGATGGCACATGGGCCACCACCGGCGCAGACGACTCGGGGACCTGTTCGGAAGCAGCGGATTCCTGCGCTTCCGCCTTGACCGGAATCGGTGGCAAGGTCGGCAGATTGAACGACATGGGCGCCGGCGCCGGCGCTTCAACAACCGGAAGCTCAAGGGCCGTAGCGGGGGCTGCTTCCGCTGGTTCGGAGGAAGTAGCGGGGGCCGCTTCCGGGCTCGTGACCGCATTAGCAGCCACCGCAGCGGACGCCGCGATCAGGGACGCTGATGCTGCTGCCACAGGGGTGGTCTTGTTTGGCTCGGCAAAGGGGGCACCAGCGGGCGTCAGGTCTTCGTCCCTGTCCTCATCGTCCAGATCCAGGTCGCCTTCCAGGCGTGCCTCGGGGGACCCGGCCTGGGTTGCATCCTCGTGCCGACGGCGGCGACGCCCACCGCGACGGCCTCGCCGGCGACGAGGTTGTCCGGCTTCTGCTTCCGCCTGCGACGCGGCGTCGATGCCATCGGGCGCGACGGCATCCGTTACCGGCTTGTTCGCGAGAGCTGCTTCTTGGGCGGCTTCGTCTGCAGGAGCGGCGGCGGGACGCGCGGGCTGTTGCGGCTGCGATGTCTGCTGCGGCTGTTGCTGTTGAGCGCGGGCTTGGCGCTGCTCCTGCGAGGGCTGGGGCTGCACGGGCTTGGCTTGCTCCTGGCGAGCCTGGGGCTGCTTGCGCTCGTTCTGCTGCCCTTCGGTTGCCTTGGGCTGCTGGCGCTGTTGCTCCTGCTTGCCGGCCTGCGATGTCTGAGCCGGTTGCTGGCGCCCCTGCTGCTCGTTGCCGCGCTGACGATTGCCCTTGCTCTGCTGCTGGCCCTGCTGACTCTGCTGAGGCTGGCTTTGCTTGGCCTGTGGCTGTTCCCGGCGCTGCTGAGGCTGCTGCTGGCGATTCTGCGACTGGCCTCGGCCACGCTCGTCGCGACGGGCCTGGCGCGCAGGTGGAGTTTCTTCACGCTTGGCTACGGGGGCCGGGGTCGGCGCCGGAACACTCCGGAACCAGCCCAGGAAGCGTGAAATCAGCCCACCGTGGGGAGCGGGCGCGGCCGCCTGGCGAGGGGCCTGCGAGGGCTGCTGTGGTACCGGCGCTTGTGCGACTTCCTCGCGCACCGGAGCGGGCGAGGCAGGCACGATGCCGCTGACCGCAGGCTGCTCGCTGCTGCCCAGGGCCTGGCCCATCTTCGGAACAGGCGAGGTTTCGACGGCGGTGAGGCGCTCGTAGCTGGGCTTGCTGTGCTCGCCCATTTCCGACTCGCGGATGCGCTGGATCTCGATATGTGGCGTCTCGAGCTTGTCGTCCGCCACGATGACCACGTGGACTTTGTTGCGCAGCTCGATCTCGACCACGCTCGCGCGCTTCTCGTTGAGCATGAAGTTGGCCACCGTCGGCGGGGCCTGCACCAGCACCTGGCCGGTGTTGTCCTTCATCGCGTGCTCTTCGATCAGGCGCAGGGTCGACAGCGCCAGGGACTCCACGCTGCGGATATGGCCGTGGCCCTCGCAACGCGGACAGACGATCTGGGTCGCCTCTCCAAGACTGGGGCGCAGACGTTGGCGGGACATTTCAAGGAGGCCGAAGCGCGAAATCCGACCTACCTGCACGCGGGCGCGGTCCAGCTTCAGTGCGTCCTTCAGGCGTTCTTCCACCTCGCGCTGGTGCTTAGGACTGTCCATGTCGATGAAATCGATCACGATCAGTCCGCCCGCGTCGCGGATGCGCAGCTGGCGAGCGATTTCCGCCGCCGCTTCGCAGTTGGTATTGAACGCGGTTTCCTCGATGTCGCTGCCCTTGGTGGCCTTCGAGGAGTTGATATCGATCGCCGTGAGCGCCTCGGTCTGGTCGATGACGATCGAGCCGCCGGAGGGCAGGCGGACCTGCCGGTCGAACGCGCTCTCGATCTGGGTCTCGATCTGGTAGCGCGAGAACAGCGGAGTGTCGTCTCGGTAGAGCTTGAGCTTGCGCAGGGCATTGGGCATGACCTGCTGCATGAACTCGCGCGCATCGTTATAGAGCGCTTCCTCGTCGATCAGGATTTCGCCGATGTCGTTGCGCAGGTAGTCGCGCAGGGCCCGGATGAAAAGCTTCGATTCCTGGTAGATCAGGAACGGCGCCTTCTGAGCGCTGGCCGCGGAAGAAATGGCCTTCCACAGCTGTAGCAGGTAATCGAGGTCCCATTGCAGCTCTTCGGCGTCACGGCCCATGCCGGCGGTGCGCACGATCAGGCCCACGTCGTCCGGCACGGTGAGGTGCTCCAGGGCCTCCTTCAGGGCCTGCCGGTCCTCGCCTTCGATCCGGCGCGAGACGCCTCCGGCCTTCGGGTTGTTGGGCATCAGCACCATGTAGCGGCCGGCGAGGCTGATATAGGTGGTGAGAGCGGCGCCCTTGTTGCCGCGCTCCTCCTTCTCGACCTGCACGACGACTTCGTGGCCTTCCTTCACCAGGTCACGGATGTTGGACTTATTGGGATCCAGGCCAGGGGTGAAATATTCCCGGGCGACTTCCTTCAGCGGAAGGAAGCCATGGCGTTCAGCGCCGTAGTCGACGAAGCAGGCTTCGAGGGAGGGTTCGACGCGAGTGATGCGGCCCTTGTAGATGTTGGCCTTTTTCTGCTCCCGGGACGGGATTTCGATGTCGAGGTCGTACAGGGTCTGGCCATCGACGATGGCCACACGCAACTCTTCACGCTGAGTTGCGTTAATCAACATACGTTTCATTGTGTTGTTCCTTGGCTTGCCACGCGTCGCGTGCCGCGGTGGCGCCTGAGGGGCGGCCTGCCGGGGATCGCGCCGCAGCGGTGAGCGGCGAAAAGACGGGGCCGTTACCGGCTCCGGGGTATTCGTGGCATCACGCCAGCTGTCCCGATTCCTATGAACAATCGGACAAACAGCAACCCGAACCGTTACGATGAAAGGGAGCAGCGACCGGCTGCCGAGATAGCGGCCGGCGCTATCCACGCCGGCGTCACGGGCGGGCGCCCCGGACCCGGACCGGAGTTCGGCGGGCTAGGGCGTAGCGCCGGTCGAGTATCCTATCTAGTCAGGTTTTTTTCAATGCAGACGGCAACTTCCCACGACGCACCTCACGGAGTGCGTCAAGTCGAGATCGGCCCGGAAAGGGACGGTCAGCGAATCGACAACGCGCTCATGACCCTGCTCAAGGGCGTGCCGAAGAGCATGATTTACCGCTTGCTGCGCACCGGCCAGGTGCGCGTCAACGGCAAGCGCGCGAAGCCTGAGACGCGTCTCACGGCGGGTGACATGCTGCGCATTCCGCCCGTGCGCATGGCGGACCCGAAGTCGGGTGAGCAGCCTCCGTCGAGCGAGCTGGTGAATGCCGTTGCCGATGCTGTCATCTTCGAGGACAAGCATTTTCTGGTCATCGACAAGCCGGCGGGCATCGCCAGCCATGGCGGCAGCGGCGTGAGCCATGGCGCCATCGAGCTGTTGCGCGCCGCCCGTCCCAAGGAACACCTAGAGCTAGTGCATCGGCTGGATAGAGATACCAGCGGCGTTCTCGTGTTCGCCAAGAGCAGGGCCGGTCTTACCGGACTGCAGGCTCTGATCCGTGCGGGGGAAGTGACCAAACAATATCTGTGCCTGATGGTGGGGCACCCGCCCAAAGCGAAGTTCGACGTGAACGCTCCCCTGCAGAAGTCTGTGCTCCAGGGGGGAGAAAGAATGGTAAGAGTTTCCGATAACGGCAAGCCATCGCTCACTTTTTTCCGTGAGATGGAGCAGTACCCGGGCGCTCGCCTGATGCAGGCGACCCTGGGCACGGGCCGCACCCATCAGATACGCGTTCACGCCGCACACGTCGGACATCCACTGGCCGGAGATGCCAAGTACGGCGACAAAGAAGCCAATAAGCGCTTTCGGGAGATGGGGCTACACCGGCTCTTCCTGCACGCATCTCATATGAGTTTCGAACTCGACGGGCGGGCCTATGGGTTCTCCACGCCGATACCAGACGACTTGAAGAACTTCCTGGATGTCCTTGCTGTGAAAGGAGTTCCTACCTCGTCTAGAGCAAGAAGCGCGCGCTGACCTCCAGGGAGCGCAGCAATCCCCCGGTCAGACCGGCCTCTACCAGCAAGGCGCATCCCGCGTGGGCAAGGGCGATGGGCAGCAGCCTGCGGGAGCGCAGGAAGCACCATGCCCACCAGAGTTCCGCCAGGAAGCACAGCTGCATCAACATGCCGTTAGGGGTGTGCAGCAAGGCGAACAGAGTGGCGGTAGCCAGGATCGGCAACGCAGTGCCGCCCCACCACCGCTCAAGATGGCGAAGCACGACCGCAAGCATCAGCCATTGCTGAAGGCTGGCCCAGGCGACATAGAGAAGGGCTTGCCGCCCATTCGGGGCGGCCCATCCATGGCCAAGCCCCGCACCCAATCCCCAGGCCACGGGTATCAAGGCCAGTGGCGCCAGCCAAACCCAAGGCGCCCTACTGAACCACTGCCAGTCTGAAAGGCGGTCCTTCCTCTCCCGCCATGCAGCCCAAGTGAGGGCTGCGACGAACGCAGCGGCGGCGGGTGGAAAAGCATGAAGCCCCCACTGCATGCCAGCGATAAGCCAAAGCGGTCCAGCGATAAGCAAGGCGAATTCCCAGGCCGGGTGCGTCCGGCGCAAGCCGGCCTGGAGCAGCATGACGGCATACGCAGCGGCAATGGCCCAACCGAGCCATGGTGGCGTAGCGGCCTGGGTGGTGGCCATGAGCGGATCGCCCGCCGGCGTGACGACGGCGCCCGGCCACCGAGCCAGGATGCGATCGCGTAGGGAGAGCCAGGTTTCGGTGGATGCGGTGCGCGGCAGCAAGAGAAGCGGAGCCGCAGGCATCGGCCGACCAGCACTCGCCAGCTGATCCAGGTCGTTGACCGACGTGATCGTGGCTATGGCCGCTCGCTGCGAAGAGAGGGGCTCTGCGGTGAGCAGGGCCGCGTCGCGAAGCTCGAGCTCACTGCCGGCGGGTATCCGAAACTGCAGCCGCAGCATGTAGGCCACCACGCTTGGCGGCGTGCAGGCTCCCCCGTCGTCGCGTCTCCAGGCCAGATGGCGCAGATCGATGACGATGCCTTCGCTATGTGCCGGAATGGCGGCGGCAGCCGCCGAGCAGGCTGCTTCGTTCGGCTGGGCTTGTACGACCAGCCACAGCTCGCCGGCCTGGTCGTTGGGCGACATGGTCACGCGCAAGCGGGGCCAATGAGCAAGGTCCAGCGGTGTCATGACGGGCAGTCCCAGCTCGAAAGGCTGGTCGTCGCGACTGACCACTCGAAGCCCTCGGGCCGTGCCATTGGCCGTTGCGTGGCCAAACGGCCTTCCAGCCACCAAGTCGCGCGGCTGCCTCAGCGACCAGCGCCAGAGTGGCTCGCCTCGGGTCAATGCATCCAGCTTGCGCTCGGCTTCGTGCCGCAGTTGGGTCTCCACTACGAAGCGGGCCAGCACATGGAGCCCAAGCAGTAGCAGCGCCGCCATCAGGGCGAACCCGGCGGCGCGACTCCATCCTGGTAGGCGCAGACCCAAGCTCAGCGCGCCAGCAATGCCTCGACGCGCGCCGCGCAGATGAAATCGTTCAGCGAAAGCCCACCGACGTCATGCGTCGACCACAACACCTGGCAGTGACCGTATCCCGCCTCGAGGTCGGGGTGATGGTCTTCCTGATTGGCCATGAAACCCACTGCGTTGATGAAGCCCAGGGTGTGGTGGAAATCGCGGAATTTGAAGTCCTTCACGATGGCTTTGCCGTCGCCTGCCAACTGCCAGCCCGGCAGCCTGGCCAGCAAGGCATCGATCTGGGCGCGGTCCAGCGCGTGCTCCTTGCCTTTGCGCGGGATGCAGTGCTGGCTAGCGAGATCGGCGTAACTCATGGCTAAAGGCTCCGGAAATTCGAAAACGCGAAGCGTCGAAGTTGTGCACGGAAAAGTCAAAAGTCATGCAGTCCATTGGAAAGAGGACTAAAATGGTGCTGTTTTCCGGCCATGGACAACGACTCCTTGGCCGGCCGTCTCCCGGGAGCAGGCATGATCGATATTTCCGAACGGGCGCAGCAACATTTCCTGCGCCTTCTTTCCCAGCAGGGCATCGAGGGTTTGAGCATCCGGCTCAGCGTCACCGCGCCCGGTACGCCCGCTGCCAACTGCGAGCTGGAGTTCTGCGAGCCGGCCGAACTCTCGGGGAACGAATGGACCATCGAGTGCGAAGGTTTCCTCTTTCACGTCGAGGGAGGCAGCGCTCCCTGGCTGGACGGCG
>JBCNOA010000019.1:0-32922 GCA_039594095.1 Dyella sp. | reverse complement strand
CGGCCTCATCGGCCTCGCCGACGCGCTCGCTCAACTGCGCCTGCCCTACGACAGCCAGCCGGGCCGCGATGCCGCACGCGATATCGCGCGCAGCCTCGCGCGAGGCTGCCTGCGCGGCAGCGTGCGACTGGCGCACGAGCGCGGCGCGGCCTTCGCGGTGCCGGACGTTCCCTCATTGAGCTACAAGCTGCGCGAGCTATCGCGGGAGCTCGCGGAGGACGCCGCGCGCCATGGCGTGCGCCATCCGCGCCTGACCGAAATCACTTCGCAGCGGCGGCTGGCGCTGCTGGCGAACAACGTGACCGACGCGGTCGATCCGCTGCTCGCCCAGGGCTACGCCCATACCATCTCCGGCGCCGACGCCACCCGCTCGGTCTGCTCCCCCGGCTATGCCATCGCCCTCGCGCAGCGTCTCAACGCCCGCCAGGCGCTGCGTTCGCTGGCGGGCGAGCTGACCACGCTCGTGCCCGAGGCGCAGATCGAACTGCGTGCCGCGATGCAGATGTGGATCGACAGCCCCATTCTCTATCCACTGGCCGAACCGGCGACGGCCGAGACCGTCAGCGCGGCCGCGACGCTGGGCGTTGCCTGATCGCGCTTCCGTTGCGAAACGGGCCTCGGTAACGAAACGAGCAGCGCGATCCGCGGCGTCTTGCCACCCTCCTCACGCGCGAGTCACGTTCATTGGACAGCGCGGAGACGAGAGTGATGCCCTTCTTTCGCAACGGAGCCATGCCATGGCCGAGAACGGTTTCAAATGCGGGCACGCGCCATGCAAATGCACCGTGTCCTCCGAAGGCGAATACTGCGGCGAGTACTGCCGCAAGGCGGCGGCCAATCATGTTCCGGAAACACTCTGCGGATGCGGGCACCCGCCCTGCGGCACCAGCCCGCAGGCCAGACCCGAAGAACAGTCGGACGGTTGACGGCTGGATCTCGCTGGCGCGATTCATGCGCCGCTTCGATCGCGTGCTGGGCCGCGCGCCACGGAGCGTTCCGAAGCGGTCGCGCCGCGACGGACACACTTGATCGGCGTCAATACCTTGCGGCACGCGCGGGCCTAGCGTGGACGGCAAGCCCCTGTCGTCCACCACGAGGACCGCCGCCATGACCAAACCGCAAGCTCCCTCCGCGAACGGCAACATCCAGGCCATCTCCGAACTCGCGCGGCAGTCTCTCACCGCGATGTCCGGTGCCTACGCCAGTTGGCTGCAGGACGCCGGCAAGGTGCAGGCCGAAACCGTGCGCTTCCTCAACGAGCGCTTCGAGAAGGACATGGACCTCTTGACCCAGTTCGCCCACTGCCGCCGGCCCGAAGAGATCGCCGCGCTGCAGAGCAAGGCATTCGCCACACTGGTCAGCGACTACGCGCACGAGAGCCAGACGCTGTTCGGGCTGCTCGGCACGCTGTCCACGCGCAGCATCGAGCAGGTGCAGAAACTCGCCGTTCCTCCTTCGCCGCGCTGATCCCTCCGCGGCGGGAGCGTCGGATCCGACCGGGAGGCGGCCATGACGCAGACATCTCCCTTCCTTGCAGCCGGCCGGTCGGCGACGGACGAGCCGCCGACGCTGGTCGAGCGGCTGCGCGACGGTACGGCGGTGCGCATCCGCCCTGAACTGCCACGGGACGCCCCGCGCGAACAGGCCTTCCTTTCGCGCTTGAGCAGCGAAGCCTTGAGCTATCGCTTTCTCGGTCTGGTCAAGGAGCGCGGCGAAAACGACGCCCATACCGCGCGCGACCTCACCCTGCTGGATGTGCCGCGCGAGTTCGCGCTGGTCGCCCTCGTGGGCGATCCGCCGCTGGAGAGCGAAGTGGGCGTGGCCTGTTATCGCCTGCACGACGACGCTTCTCGCTGCGATTGCGCCGTCACGGTGGACCCGGCCTGGCAGAACAAGGGCGTCGGCCGCCTGCTGATGCGGCACCTGATCGGCGTGGCGCGGGCGCAGGGCATGCGCTGGATGTATGCGGTGGACGCGGTGCGCTGTGCCGGCGCCCACCAGCTCGCCGCGCGCCTGGGTTTCCGCAGCCGGCCCGACCCGGAGGATCCGGCCGTGATCACGTTCGAACTCGAACTGGAATGAATCCTCATGACTTCGGTGGCGCCCGGCGCGCGCACCGTCTGGGAGAGCGCACATGACCTTGACCTGGGTACTGATCACCGATGCCGCGCGCGCGCGGCTGTTCGAAATCTCCGCGCACGACGGCATGGCCGAAGTGGCGTGCTTCAGCAATCCGCAGCGCCGCACCGTCACGCACGATCGCGACCTGGACGACCGCCTGCCGCGCACGCAGGACAGCCGTTCGGCGCACCGCCACGCCATCCAGCCGCATACCACCCTGCGCGAGAAGGCCGAGGCGCAGTTCGCGCGCGCCGTCACCGAGCAACTGGAGGAAGGCGCGGAGCGCAAGCAATACGAACACCTCATCCTGGTCGCGCCGCCGCGCTTCCTCGGCGTACTGCGCGAGCAGCTGCCGGAGGCGCTTTCCAAGCGCGTGGTCGGCGAAATCCAGCATGACCTGGTCTCGGCGTCGACACAGGAATTGAACGAGCGCCTGCGCGAGGCCTTCCCGCGCGAATTCACGCATCGCCCTTCCTGATCCCGGGAGAGCGGGCGAAGGACGGGCCGGCAGCGGCGCGAACGCGAGGTGACCGGTCATGACGACGCGCAATGCCGACATCGCCGCCGCCTTCGACGAGATGGCCGACCTGCTCGAACTGCAGCAGGCCAACCCTTTCCGCATCCGCGCCTATCGCAATGCGGCGCGCACGCTTTCGGTGTGGCCGGAGGAAATGACGCGGCGCATCGAGCGCGAGGCGCCGCTGAGCGACCTTCCCGGTATCGGCGAGGACCTGGCCGGCAAGATCGAGGAGATGCTGTCGACCGGCCATCTGGCCGCGCTGGAACGTCTGCGCGAGGAGTTTCCACCCGGCATCACCGCCCTGCTCCAGGTGCCCGGCCTGGGCCCGCGGCGCGTGCAGACGCTCTATCACGAGCTCGGCACTTACCTTCCCGAGCAGTTGCTGGAGGCCGCGCGCGAGGGCCGCATCCAGAAGATTCCCGGCTTCGGACCCACCAGCGAGCGGCGCATCGCCGAGGCCATCACCGGGCACTTGCAGCGCTCCACGCGCTGGCCGCTGGCGCGCGTGACGCCGGAGATCGATGCCCTGCTCACCCATCTGCGGAGCATGACCGGCGTCGCCACCGTAGTGGCCGCCGGCAGCTACCGCCGTTGCCGCGACACGGTGGGCGATATCGACCTGCTGGCCGCGGCCGGCTCCGGACGCGCGGCGATCGACGGCCTGTGCCGCTTCGACGCCGTCGCGCGCGTGCTGTCGCGCGGCACCACGCGGGCCAGCGTCGTCCTGCGCGACGGCTTGCAAGTGGACCTCCGCGTCGTGCGTCCGGCCAGCTTCGGCGCGGCGCTGGTGTACTTCACCGGCTCCAAGGCGCACAACATCGCGCTGCGGCGGCTGGGCCAGGAGCGCGGCCTGAAGATCAACGAATATGGCGTCTACCGCGGCACGCGCCGCGTCGCCGGCCAGACCGAGGCCTCCGTCTACGCGGCGCTGGACCTGCCCCCGATACCGCCCGAGCTGCGCGAAAACCGGGGTGAGATCGAAGCCGCCCGCGAGCATCGCCTGCCCCGCCTGATCGAACGCGACGATCTGCGCGGCGACCTGCACGCGCATACCGACGCCAGCGACGGCCAGGAACCGATGGCCCGCATGGCCGAGGCCGCACGCGCGGCGGGCCTGCACTACCTGGCCATCACCGATCACTCGCGCAGCCTGCACGTCGCCCACGGCCTGGACGTTCGACGGCTGCGCCAGCAGATGGAGGCGATCGACCGGCTCAACGAGCGGCTGCGCGGCATCGTGCTGCTCAAGGGCATCGAGGTGGACATCCTCGCCGACGGCAAGCTGGACCTGCCCGACAGCGTGCTCGGCGAGCTCGACCTCGTCGTGGGCGCCGTGCACTCGGCCTTCGACCTGCCGCCCGGCAGGCAGACCGAGCGCATGCTGCGGGCGATGGACCGCCCGAACTTCAGCATCCTCGCCCATCCGAACGGCCGCCTGCTGGGTACGCGAGACGCCTACGCGTTCGACTTCGAGCGCGTGCTGCGGCATGCCAAGGAACGCGGCTGCTTTCTCGAACTCAACGCGCAACCGGAACGCCTGGACTTGTTCGATACGCAATGCCGGCAGGCCAAGGAAGCCGGCGTGCTGGTCGCGATCTGCAGCGATGCTCACCGCGGCGAGGACGAGCGCTGGCTCGCGTTGGGCATCGGCCAGGCGCGGCGCGGCTGGCTGGAGGCCGGCGACGTTCTCAATACCCTTCCTTTGGCCGCACTGCGCAAGAAGCTCGCCGGCACGATGCGCGGCAGCTGACAGCCTTTCAACGCGCCGGCAACGCCGCCGCCAGATCCGCGCCCAGATCGATTGATGCCGTCTCGCCCGGCACGCTGTTGGTCGTCACCACCTGAGGCACGCCGGCGGCGCGCAGGCGCGCCAATGCATCGCCGCCGAACAGCCCGTGCACGGCCATGCAGACCGGCGCCGGCCAGCCGTCGGCACGCATGCCGGCGATGGTTTCCAGCAGGGTGTGGCCGCTGGAAACGATGTCGTCCAGCAGTACCGGCTGGCGCTGGCGCCACAAACTCAGATCGGGCAAGTGCACGCGCACGTCGCGGTCGCCGAAACGCTGCTTGCGGGCGATGACGGCCGGCGCCGCGGCCAGCGCGGCCACGCGTTCCACCCATTGCGCGCTTTCCTCGTCGGGGCCGATCAGCAGCGGACGTTCCACGCGCTCGCGCAGCCATGCGGCCAGTGCCGGGGCCGCGGCAACCACCTTGCCGTGCGGCATGCCGGCCTCGGCGAGGCTGTGCAGGCGATGCAGGTGCGGGTCCACGGTGACCAGCCAGTCGAAGCGCTCCTGCAGCAGCTGGCCGAAGATGCGCGAGGAAACCGCTTCGCCGGGCCGGAAGCGAGCGTCCTGGCGCATATAGGCCAGATACGGCGCCACCAGCCCCACGCGCGCCGCGCCGAGCTCGCGCAGCGTAGCGGAGGCCATCAGCAGTGGGAGCGTCTTTTCATCCGGCTGGTGAAGCGAGCAGACCAGCACGGCCTCGCCTTCCGCCGGTGGAGGATCCACCCGCACCAGCGACTCGCCGTCGGGAAAGCGGTGCACGCCCAGCGCGAGCAGCGGCGCGCCGCACCGGCGAGCCAGCGACTCGGCCAAGACCTCGTTGCCTGGCATGGCGTAGAAGGCGCGCATCATGCGCCGGCCGCCAGGGTAACGATGCAGGGATGGCGCTGGACGTATTCCATGGCGTAGGCAAGCTCGCCCCGGGTCTGTGCATGCACGGTGAACATCGGCTCCCCGGTCGCGATCCGATCGCCCAGGTGCACGTGCAAAGCCAGGCCTGCCAGAGGCGACATGGGGGCGCCGGCCAGTTTGGCCACTCGCGACAACTGCCGGTTGTCGATGGCGGCCACGCGGCCGGCGATCGAAGCGAGCACGGGATATTGCTGCGGTGCGCGACCTGGCGTGCGCATGCCGCCCTGGGCTTCGCATATTTTCTGGAACTGCTCCCAGGCCGCGCCGCTGTCGAGCGCCTGTGTCGCCATCGCGCGCGCGCCGGCCTTGTTCCGCGTCACGCCGGCCAGTTGCAACAGCGAGGTGACCAGCAGCAGCGCGCGCTCGCGCAGGTCCGCCGGCGCGTCGACGTCGCGACGCAGCACCGACAGCACGTCGTGCGCTTCCAAAGCCGGCCCCACGCCACGCCCGATCGGCTGGCTGCCGTCGGTGACCAGGCATTGCACGCGCATGCCGACGTCAGCGGCCACGCGCTGCAGACAGGCGGCGAGCGAATCCGCCTCGGTCTGGCTGCGGACCTTGGCGGAGGGGCCGACCGGGATGTCGATCAGCACATGGCTGGAACCGGCGGCGATCTTCTTCGACAACACCGAAGCCACCAACTGGCCTTCGCTGTCGATGTCCAGCGCACGCTCGACGTGGATCATCACGTCATCCGCCGGGCTCAGCCCGATCGCGCCGCCCCAGGCCACGCAACCGCCGGCGCGCTCGACCACGCGTCGCATTTGCTCCAGCGTCAGGTCCACCGGCGCGAGCATCTCCATGGTGTCGGCCGTGCCGGCCGGCGAGGTGATGGCACGCGAAGAGGTCTTGGGCATCACCAGCCCCAGTGACGTGGCGATGGCCACCACGATGGGCGTGGTGCGGTTGCCGGCCAGTCCGCCGATGCAATGCTTGTCGGCCACCACCTCGTACGGCCAGTGCAGGTGACGACCGGTGTCGACCATGGCTCCGGTCAACGCGCTGACCTCGGCCGGCGAGAGATGGCCATTGGCGCAAGCGGTGATGAAAGCGGCCAGCTCCAGCCCCGAATAGCGGCGCGCCACCACGTCGCGCATGATCGTGCCGAAGGCGCCGCCGTCCAGCGTGAGGCCGTGGATCTTGGCGCGCACCAATGCAAGCGAGTCGACGCTGGCCGGGTGCGCGAACATCGCCGTCTCCCCCGGTTGCGGATTCAGCTGCAGCCACGCGGGTTCCGAAAGCCCGGCCTCCTCGGGGGTGAGCAGCGCGCCACGCACCATGTTGAGCCGCGCGACCAGCTGCCGCTTGCCCACTTCGATCTGCACGCGGCTGTGGGCGCCGAAACCTTCGGCGCGGCACAGCGGGGAATGCTCGTGCAGATAGATGACGTATTCGTCGCCGGTGTCGATGCCGATGCGGCGCAATCGCTCGAACGGCAGCACCGGCCGCGGGATCTCGGGCATCGCCTCGGTCAGCGCCGGGCAGACGGCACCGGGTTCGGCCACCGAAGGTTCCTGCTCAGCGGGCTGCATGATCGAACAGCGGATCGACGATCAACGCGCGCGCCAGGCTTTCCATCAGCTCGGCCATGGCGGCGATGACATCGTCCGCCGTTACGATGCCCACCAGCGCGCCGGCGCCATCCACCACCGGCAGGCGCCGCAGGCCGCTGCCGCGCATGATCGCGATCAGCTCGGTGAAACTGCTGTCGTCGCGGCATATCACGGGCGGCCGCGCCATCACGCTGCCGATGAGCGTGGTATCGGGATCGCGGTCGAAGACCAGCATGGCGGTCATCACGTCCCGCTCGGTGATCATGCCCAGCGGCGGACCGCCCGCCCCCTCCTCGCCGACCACCACCAGGCAGCTCACCTGGTGGTGATGCATGATGCGCGCGGCCTCGCGCAGGCTTTGCGACGCCTCGCCCTGGATGACCCTGGCGGTGCCGATGTCTTTGGCCAGCATGGTGGCGCTCCTCCTGCGGCTGCGCTCGACGCGGCACTCGGTCTGCATCAGTGCACCGTGATGCGGTCGACCACGTTCTGCACCCCCGGTGCGCTCCAGGCCGCCTGTTCCACTGCATCGCGCTCGACCAGCGAGGCGACTTCGCCCGAGAGCGTGACGGTGCCGCCATCCACGCCCACCGCGATATGCCTGGTGTGCAGATGCGCCTGGCGCTGCAGCGCGGCTTCGATCTTGCCCTTGATGCCGTGCACGGTGACCTGCGGCTTGACGCTGACGAGATTGACCACGTCGGTCACGCCCAACAATCCGCGTACGCAGGCGCCGGCAGCGTCGCGCGCATAGGCCCAGGGCACCTCGCCACTGAGCGTGACGCGGCCGTGCTCGACCGCCACCTTGACGGTGTTCTTCGGGATGGAAGCGTTCCACTCGATCGCGTTGGTGGCGGCATCGGCGATATCGGCGTCCGTGCGATGGCTGTCGCCCTGCAGCACCACCTCCAGCTCCATCGCCACCCCGCGCACGCCCGCCACGCGCTGCGCGGCGCGCTCGGCCGCGTACTTCTCCATGTAGCCGCCGACATGGCCGCTGAGCGTCACGATGCCGTTCTTCACTTCGACGCCGATATGGCTGGCTTGCACGGCCGGCTCCCAGTTCAGCTCGTCGATCACGTCGAGCTGCAGTTGTCCGTCGTTGCGCATGGCCAGGCCCTCTCGGCGGGTATGCCGGTAGGTTGGCAAAGCCGCGGAAGGCCGTGTTGACGTAGATCAAAACCCGGAGCCGAGAGCGGCCTTGTGGGCCAGCTCCCCAGGGGAGAGCCTGTATGGGGCGTCGCTCAGTTCGATGCGGCGATCGACGCGATGAGTTGGCACGAGTGATCGAGCGGCATGCCTGTAATGGCGCGCCGCTCTCCGGCGGAGATCCGACTCGCAGCCTTGCTTGCGAGGAATCCACGCGGCCTGTCATGACTCAGCGAAAAAAATTGCCGACCACCTGGTTTATGGGAGCGCTCCGATACGAGCGAATACCACGCCGCACCTACCATCACCGGCTTCTTTCACCTCGCTAGTCAGGGAGACGGTTTATGGAGGTCGGGGAGCGGGTGGCGCAGTGGTGCGAGACGTGGAAGAAGTTTGGATCGATATCCGATGGCGTGTCTGGATGGGCCGTGAAGATCCGGCCGATCCTCGCCATAGCCTGTTTGCTTCTCGCCTGTCCGGCGTTGGCCGAGGAAGACGCGCCGGCGTCCTTTCGGCCTTATGCGGATGGCTATTGGGTTGCGGGGGTGAACGACGGGCCATCCAAGCATTACCGGGACATGGACAGTGCGCTCGACGATGCCACTAAGCGCTGGTGCGATGAGAGCCGCGACCGCGTCAACTGCCGATGGTCAAATCCCAAAGAAGTGGAGAAGCAGCACTCGAACGACAGGTACTTTGCCGCGCATATTGAGTATGACATCACCTTTCGGTGGTCGTTCGACAAGCCGGATATTCCTGACCGGCAAATCCAAGTCACCTCCAACAGTCGTGTTCATATCGCCAAAAGCTGTCCACCCGGGCACGTTCTGTACGACTGGTTTGGCTTCAAGGACGAGAACGCGTCCTTTCGTAGTGCGATTGAACTGCACAGCTGCTACGCAAGCCAGACTATCCCTAGCGCCAAGGAGCTTGGCATAACGGATACGAACCTGGGCGGCACTTGTTCGGCCGACTCGACGCTGGTCGGCAATCCGATCGATGCCCTTACGCTCAACAAGGTCCAGGTAGCCACGGATATTCCCGCAGTTGGCCGTTCACCGCTCCATTGGACTCGCACCTACAACAGCGGCACGGGCCGCTACAACACGAGCTGGTCAGTCAAGCCCCAAAGCCGCTTTCTGGGCAGTTATTGGCGCAGCTCCTACGACTATTCGCTGGAAGCCTCCCAGTACTACGACAGCGCCCAACAGGCCTATAAGCCGGCCATTCACATGCATCGTCCTGACGGCGCCGTTCGTTTTTATCGCCTCACGAATGATCATTACGAGAGCGACGCTGACGATACGGCCCGCCTGGAAGCAATACCCGAAAACGCGGGGGGCGGATGGCGCTACTACCCTAACGACGACGCGGTAGAAACCTATGACAGCAACGGCCTTCTGCGCACGATCGCAGACCGCCATGGGCAGGTTCAGCGGCTCACCTACAGCGATGGGCAGACGCCTGCCGACATAGCTCACGGATATACCGACCGGCTAATTGAGATCTCCGACATGCAAGGCCGCATGCTGCGCCTGACCTATGACGAAGCAGGGCGTGTCGCCACCGTGACCAGGCTGGGCGGAGAATCCGTGACTTATCGTTATGACGAAACCACGGGAGCTGGCCTCGACGCCGACTTGGTAGAAGCAACCTATGCCGATGGCGCAAATGAGCGCTACAGCTATGGGGAAAAAGACTTCGCCTATCAATCAAGGCCGCACCTGCTTACCGGAAGATTCGATGCCCTAGGAGCGCACATCGGCACCTATTACTACGGTTCGGATGGGTGGCCTTTCATGAGCGAAGGGGTCAGTGGTGCGGGGAAGGTACGCGTAAGCAATGCCCTCTCTGCCTATACGACGATCACCGACGCACGCAACCAAGACCGCTACTACCGATTCGAGACACTCCATGGACGCCGCCGCCTCACAGGCATTCACCAACCCGCCGGCGCCGGCTGCCCCTCTGCCGCCAGCGAACTGACCTACGACGAGCTAGGCCGCATCCTCACCCGCAAGAACCACAACCACCAGACCACCGCCTACGGCTACACCGACGACGGCCGCTCTTTGGAAAACCTGCGCATCGAGGCGGTTGGCACGCCGCAGGAGCGCACCATCCTCACCGACTGGCACCGGAGCTTCCGCCTGCCGACGCGCATCAAGACGCTGCCCACCGGCGCGAACGGCGAAGGCGCCGACGCGGCCCAGACACTGAGTCTCGACTACGACGACCAGGGCAACCTCCTTTCGCTCAAGGCGGAAGGCGCCGGCGCCGCCGCGCCACGCAGTTGGGCTTATACCTACGATGATGCCGGCCGTGTGCTCACCGCCGACGGACCTCGCACCGACGTCGAGGACGTCACCCGCTTCACCTACTATCCGCAGGACGCCGCCGGCTGCGCCGACACGCCGGCGAGTTGCGCCTATCGCCAGGGCGACCTGTGGAAGACGACGGATGCCTTGGGCCACGTCGCCGAGGTCACCCGCTATGACGGCGCCGGCCGTCTCTTGGCGATCAAGGATGCCAATGGCGTCCTGACAGAGATGGCCTACACGCCGCGTGGTTGGTTGGCACAAGTCCGTGTGCATGGTGCCGTCGACGCCGTGACCAGCTACGAGTACGACGCCAATGGCCAATTGATCAAGACCACCGATCCGGACGGAATCACCCTGAGCTACGCCTACGACGCCGCGCACCGCCTGATCGGCATCCAGGACGCCGTGGGCGGCCATATCGACCTCACGCTCGACGCTGCCGGTAGCGCCACCGCCGAGACTGTCGCCGACGCTAACAGCAACGTGGTGCGCTCGCTCACCCGCGCCTTCGATGCCCTGGGCCGCATGGAGATGCTGACCGGCGCCGACGGCAAGAGTACCGCCTTCGAATACGACGCCCACGGCAACCTCACCAAGGTCACTCGCCCGCTGGGCCAAGTAGTGCAGACCCAGTACGACGCGCTGGACCGTGTGACCCAGCAGGTCGGCGACGCCAAGGGTCTGAAGGCCATCATCGCGCGGGAGCACGACAGCCAGGACCAGCCGGTCAGTGTGACCGACCCGAAGGCCCTGCTCACCCGCTACGACCGCAATGGACTGGGCGACCTGCGGCAACAGCACAGCCCCGATACCGGCACCACCGCCCAGGACGTGGATGCAGCCGGCAATGTCATCCGTCGCACGGATGCTCGCGGTCAGATAAGCCGGGTGCGCTACGACGCGCTGAACCGGCCGCTTGAAGTGAGTTTCGATGGCGCACCGGAAGAAACCATCCGCTATACCTACGATCAACCAGACGTAACCTGCTCAGCCGGCGAGACCTACTCGATCGGACGCCTCGCCCGGATGACCGATGCCAGCGGCCACACGGCCTACTGTTACGACGCTCTGGGCCAGCTCACACGCAAGCGGCAAATCACGGGCGACACGACCCTCGAACTGGCCTACGCTTACACACCCGCCGGCCGCCTCGCCTCGCTGCGCTATCCGGACGGCCACACGGCCGTCTATCGCCGCGATGCCAACGGCCGGATCGCCAGCGTGAATGTGACGAATGCCCAAGGCGCCGATACGTCGCTGGTGAAGGATGCCACTTACCTGCCCTTCGGTCCGATCGCGCAATGGCGCTACGGCAACGGCCGCATGCTCGCACGCCACTACGACGCCGACGGCCGCCCCGTCACCATCGAAGACGCAGCCGCCGGCGGACTCGCCGCCAGCCTCGGCTACGACGCCAATGGCCGCTTGACCACCCTCGGCCAGCCCGGCACCAGCGAGCCACTGCTCAGCTTCACCTACGACAACCTGGATCGCCTCACCGAAACTTGCGACGGCTACGCCGGCACCGTGCTCGAAAGCTACCGCTATGACCTCACCGGTAACCGCCTCGCTTTCACCGACGCCCAGGGCGAGCAGACATACGCATACCCCTTGGATAGCCATCGCCTCATCGGCGTCGCCGGACAGGAACGCCGCTACGACGAAATGGGCAACCTCGTCGCCGATGAAAGCCGCGGCCGCCAGTTCAACTACAACGCCATGGGCCGCATGGCTGAAGCCAGGCAAGGCGCCAGCATCCTCCGCCGCTATGCGTACAACGCCTTGGGCGAACAAGTGCGCAAGACCGACGACACCGAGGCGGGCA
This sequence comes from Dyella sp., assembly GCA_039594095.1. Classification (GTDB taxonomy): domain Bacteria; phylum Pseudomonadota; class Gammaproteobacteria; order Xanthomonadales; family Rhodanobacteraceae; genus Dyella_D. The sequence continues at coordinate 20,734 of JBCNOA010000019.1, read as the reverse complement.
CGACGCTTACGCTCTACGACGAAGCCGGGCACTGGTTAGGCGACTACACCGCCACCGGCGAACCCTCTCAGCAAACCATCTGGCTCGACGACCACCCCATTGGCCTGCTGCAAGCCGGACAGACCTATTACCTGGAAACCGACCACCTCGGCACGCCACGCGTGGCGATCGATCCAGCGCGTAATACGGCTGTGTGGCGGTGGGATTTGAAGGGTGAGGCCTTTGGTAGCACGGCGCCGGATGAGGATCCGGATCAGGATGGTGTCGCGCTGGTGCTGGACATGCGGTTTCCGGGGCAGCGGTATGACCATGTCACTGGCTTCTACTACAACTATCAGCGGGATTACGACTACGTTGCGGGGCGTTACGGGCAAAGTGATCCCCTTGGGCTAACAGGTGGCATTAATAGCTATGCCTATGTCACAAACAACCCGCTTACGAATTTTGACCCGCTAGGCCTGAAAAAATGGATATGGGTGTCGCCTATAAGGGACTGGACCATTCACTCTGGTGCCCGAGCGGATCCAGACAGACCAGGAATATTTACCATTTACGCACACGGGGGACCTCAATCCATGAATGCCCCATCGATACTTAGTCAATATGGAGAAAGACTTGGCCCCGAACAGGTCGCCGATATGATTCGCGATAGTCATTGGAATGGAGAGCCGATATGGCTGAAGTCCTGCAATACAGGCAAAGACCCTGATGGCTTCGCCCAAATTTTAGCGGACGAATTGGGAGTCGAAGTATATGCCCCAAACACGCAAGTTTGGTTCACCAAGAAAGGAGTCGTTGGCCCTAGAGGCAAAACCCACGATGGCACGCCAGATTACTCCAATAGCGGCCAATACAATATCTTTCTTCCGCGAAAAAATTGAGCTTACAAAATGAATATATATGTCCGAGCAATAATTATATGCCTAACAATCAACGGCTGCACGGAAAAGGAGTTGACGACCGATGAAGTTTTTGTGCTGCAACAAAAAAATTTATATCAAACTATCGGCACGGCCAAAAATGGAGACATAAAGTCCATAAGAACACTTATAGCTCATTACGACGCCATCAAAGACGGCGACAATCAGGCGAAATTTTGGCGCACCAAAGCACTTACACTTGGCGACCCAGAGGAGCTATATATACATGCCAACAAAATTGCGCACAAAGCAATGAGAGAAAGGGATTCATTAATCCGACACCAGCTATTAATTAATGCACTTGAATCAGCGGAGCTCTCCCATGCCAGCCGCAGCGACGCGCACACCCTAAAATTGATCAAAGAAATAAAAGTACAAATTTCAAAGGAAACCCAACAAGACCTCGAATAAAAATCTTAGAGATCAGTTAAATCAATAATCTTCTCAATAGTTACGCAATAGGACACCGTTTCTTACCAGACCTTTCTCGCCACTTATCTTCCTTATCTTCCTTTCCCTCACCCATATCATCGGCTTTGCGTGCTTATTGCAGCCTCGTTCTCCCAGCGTCAATACCTAAACACCGCGAACCCCAACCCCACCGCGATCAACACGATGATCGTCACCTTCAGCAACCCCGCCCTGCTCACCACCGCCTCGTCGTAAAGCGCCGCGTAGATGTCGCGCACGATAGCCAGTTTGCGATCCACGGCGGCGCCGAGGGCGGGGACGCCTACGCGGACACCGGAGTCAAATTACGAGGATGCACATGTGAAAAGTAAGTCAATACCGTTGACTCTAGCCATCACATATTGGGCCGTTTCTCTCTTTACCATAGCCGCAGTGGCGTTGCCATTATTTGGCATGCCACGGCCAGTATGCACAAACATCGGCGGAGCTTCCGTTATTGCCATCGCCATAAGCCACTACGCATTACGCCTATCATCAATAAAGATATTTCAAGGAATAGCCTCCGTTAGATATTCAAGGGGAACGCTAAATATTACAAAATTCATACTTTATTTAAGCATCACTCTCGCAATAATAATCACATCCGTCTATATATTTTACTTATCAAAAGGTAAAAGCTTAAACCAGTCGCCAAGCATCCTCGCCCTTCTTCCGTTTGCATTAAATATACAAGCACACGGGAATAGTTTTTTGTATAAATCCCCAAAAATAGATAATCTGAAATCAACTTGAAGATGAATAATAATAATAAAAAACAGAAAGAATAGATCAAGCCCATGAAATCCAGGCCATTTCATTCTTTACCCCCTATTTATTGCCAGATACGGTGAATTCAATCTATGACCGAACCAAATTCAGCTAAAAAGATTGAAACTCGTGCGCCAGGCATTTACTCGTGTCGACTAAAACGACCCACCTGGAGAGTTCAATACCTAAATACCGCCAACCCCAACTCCACCGCGATCAACACGATGATCGTCACCTCCAGCAGCCCCGCCCTGCTCACCGCCGCCTCGTCGTAAAGCGCGGCATACGTATCGCGCACGATGGCCAGCTTGCGATCCACGGCGGCGCCGAGGGCGGGGACGCCGAAGAGTTCGAGGGTGGTGGTGTAGACGCGCGCCAGGTAGGGATGGCCAGTGACCTGGAGGGCGTTGTCGACTCGCTCGGTCAGTTCGGTGACTTCGGCGACCAGGGTGTAGAGGTGGCGGGCGAGGCGCGAGAGGCGTGCGGGGGCGGTGATGGGCGAGACGGCGCGGGTGCGATCGACCAGGTCGTACATGCGGGGCAGCTCGGCGTCGAGCAGCGCGCTGTAGTAGCGCAGTTCCAGGAGCTGGGCGTTGGCCACGTCGAGCACCGCCGCCACGCCGGCGTCGCCGTCGGGCTGGTAGAGGAAGGCGCGATCGCGGGTGATCACCACGCAATCGTCCGCGCGATAGGCGAAAGCGTGGCGCAGGAGCGCCTCGCGCGTGTCGCGAGAGAGAGGATGCGGGTCGGCGGCGAGCAGCGGAACCAGATCCACGAGCTCGCGCAGATCGCCCGTGGGCGGTTCGGCGAAAGCATCGACCACGACGAGCTGGTAGTCCTCCAGGATCACCGAAGCGCTGGGCCGCGCCAGCGCGTCGCCGATGCGCGCGGTCACGCGTTCGAGCACCGCCTGCCATGTGCTCGCATGCGGCAGGCCCATCGCATCTTCGGCGTGCCGGGCGAATGCCACGAAGGCTGGCCAGTCCATGTCCCGCACGGTGAAGGCGACAGACAGAGTGACGGCGCCGAATTCGTACAGATGCGCAGCAACCTCTCCGACGACGACCGCACCGCCGACCTTCACTTCCACGGGTTCCAGCCGCAATCGCACCGGCGGAACGCCGAAGGCGAGAGCGCCCGGTCGTTCGTCGATCACCGATGCCTCAGCGCAAAGCGTCCGCGCGCGCTGCAGGTCGATCGCATAGGCGACGTCGTATAGCCGCTGCGTGATCACCCTGCCCCTGCTGACGATGAGCGACGGCGCGGTGGATGCCTCGGCGCTCATGGCGGCACCAGCACGGCCGCGCCTTGCAAGCGCCCGGCGCGCAAGTCCGCCAGGGCTCGGTTGGCATCGGCCAGCGGATAGCGCCGCACGTGCGTCTGCACCTTCGCGCGCGCCGCCGCGGCGAGGAAGGTGTGGCCGTCTTCGCGGGTGAGATTGGCGACCGACAGGAGGCGTCGCTCTTCCCACAGCAGGCGATAAGGAAAGCCAGGGATGTCGGTCATATGAATGCCGCCGCACACCACGGTGCCGCCCTTGCGCACCGCGGCGAGCGCGATGGGGACCAGCTCGCCCGCGGGCGCGAAGATGATTGCCGCATCCAGCGGCTCCGGCGGCCGTTCGTCGCTGGAGCCGGCCCACGTCGCGCCGAGCGAGCGTGCGTGCTCCTGCGACTGCAGATCGCCGGGGCGCGTGAAGGCGTACACCCGGCGCCCTTCCGCGCGCGCCACCTGCACTAGGATGTGCGCCGCCGCGCCGAAGCCGTACAAGCCCAGCGCTTTGCCCTCGCCTGCCAGGCGCAGCGCACGCCCGCCGATCAACCCGGCACACAGCAAGGGGGCCGCCAGCGCGGCATCGGGATAGTCGCGCTCGGGCAGCGGCAGGCAGAACGCCGCGTTGGCGAGCACGTGGGTGGCATAGCCGCCGTCGCGCGTGCAGCCGGTGAACTCCGGCGCGTCACACAGGTTCTCGCGTCCGTGCGCGCAGTAGTCGCACACGCCGCAGGCGCCGCCGAGCCAGGGCACGCCGACGCGATCGCCCGGCTTCCACATCGAAACATCCGCTCCCAGTGCGTCCACCACGCCGACCACCTCGTGGCCCGGAACGACCGGCAGGCGCGCCTGCGGCAGTTCGTCGTCGATCAGGTGCAGATCGGTACGGCAGACGCCGCAAGCCTGCACGCGAATGCGCACCTCGCCGGACCCCGGCACGGGATCGGGTCGATCCTCGGCGATGAGCGGCGCCAGCGGATGTCGCAACACCATGGCGTGCATGCAAACCTCCCGAGCTAGTCCGCGGTGCGATGGTGGCCGTCGCGCCGCCACAGCGGCAGCAGGATCGCCAAGGTCAGTACGGTGAACGCCGCGCCGGCCAGAAACGTGGCGCGGGACCCATAGGCGCTCCACAAGCCGCCGGCAATCACGCTCGCCGCGAGCTTGGCAAGGCCGGCGACGAGATTGAATACGCCAAACGCCGTGCCGCGCAGCGAAGCCGGCGCCACATCGGCGACCAGCGTGGAAAGCACTCCCTGGGTCATACCCATGTGCAGTCCCCACAGCACGACACCAGCGGCCAAGCCGGCGATGCCGCCCGCGTAAGCCAGGCACACGTCGGCGGCCATCAGCAGCAGCAGGCCGGCCGGCAGCAGCGCGACACGCCCCACGCGGTCGGCCAGCACACCGACGGGATAGGCAGTGAAGGCATACGCCACGTTCATCACCACCAGCACCGCCGGAATCAGCGCCAGGGCCAGCCCCAGTTCCTTGGCGCGCAGCACGAGGAACGCTTCGCTGAAACGCGCCAGAGTGAAGACCGCCGAGACGGCGACGATCCACCAATAGCGAGCCGGCAGCTTGCGCAATTCGCCGCGCCAGTGCAGGCCGGCGCCGCGCAGCGCCGGCGGTCCGTCCGCAGGGTCGCGCACCACGAAGGCGATCAAAGCAAAGGAGGCGAGCCCGGGAATCACTGCCACCCAGAAAACGGCGCGGATGCGGTCGGCGGTCATCCACATCAGCACGATGGCCAGCGCGGGTCCCAGGAAGGCGCCCACCGTGTCGAGCGATTGACGCAAGCCGAACGCGGCGCCGCGCAGGCCAGGCGGCGCGATGTCCGCCACCAGCGCATCGCGCGGCGCGCCGCGGATACCCTTGCCGACCCGATCGATGAAACGCGCCGCGACCACCCAGCCCACCGTGGAAGCCAGCGGGAACACCGGCTTGGTGAACGCGGCCAGCCCGTAGCCGATGGCGGCCAGTAGCTTGCGTCGCCCCAGCCAGTCGGACAGCGCGCCGGAGAAGATCTTGGTGATGGACGCCGTCGCTTCGGCCACGCCTTCGATGAAACCTACCGTCAGCGTCGAAGCGCCCAAAGCGGTCACCAGATACACCGGCAGCAAGGCGTGGATCATCTCCGAGGAAACGTCCATCAGCAGCGAGACGAAGCCCAGCTGCCACACGCCCATGGGCATGCGGCGCCAAGCGCTCGCGCCGCCGGTCTGGGAATCCGTCATACCGCTGTTCCTAGGTCAGCCACGTCCATCCACGATACGCCGCGCCGGCAGCGCCGCCGCAGTCTGTGCGCAATGCGGTGAATGCGCCGGCAAAGCTTACGGAGAGGCGCGGCGGACACGACTTGATCCACGTCAATCCACGCACCGTCCGGCGGGTCTGTAATGCCGGCACGTCCTTTGCGCGCGACCCTCGCCATGACGACCGGGACCTCTCCGCTGATTCAAGCCTCCCGCCAGCGCATCCTTGTGTGGGACCTCCCCGTTCGCCTGTCGCACTGGCTGATGGTCGCCTGCTTCATCGGCGCGTGGGTGACGGCCGAGGAGGACCGGTGGCGACGCCTGCACGCCGTGCTCGGCTACACCATGGCGCTGCTCGTGGCCTTCCGCGTCTTCTGGGGGGTGATCGGCACGCGGCACGCCAAGTTCAAGAACTTCGTGCGCGGACCGCGCGAGACCTTCGGCTACCTGCGGCAGATGATGAGCGGACGCCCGCCTCACTACACCGGCCACAACCCTGCCGGCGCCGTGGCGATCGTCGCCCTGCTGGCGATGACGCTGCTGGTCACGGGCTTCGGCTGGCTGGCCTACACCAGGCATGCGTCCTGGCTGGGCGAGGCGCACGAACTGCTCGCCAATCTGATGATCACGCTGATCGGCCTGCATGTGGCTGGAGCACTCATGGGCAGCTGGCTGCATCGGGAGAACCTGGTCGGGGCGATGATCACCGGTCGCAAGCTGGGGCGTCCCGAAGAAGCCGCCGAGCGGCCCATGCTGCCGGTCGCGCTGATCATGCTCGCGTGCCTGGTGGAGTTCTGGTGGCTGGAGTGGTTTACCTGACGACGGCCGGAGTCATTCCATGTTCGAATTCCTCGTCGATATCGATCCGGAGCGTGACGACAGCGCGTTGCTGCGCCTGGCCTTCGCGCTCGCCCGCCAGCACGGCGCGCGGTTGACCGGCCTGCAGGTGGTCATGCTCAGCCCCACCGCGATGCTGGCCATGCCGGACGCCATGCTGGTGCTGGACGAACAGGAACAGCTGGCGCTGGGCCGCCGCGACTGGTGGCGCGAACTGTGCCGGGGCCATGGCGTCGAGGGCCATTGGGAAGCCTATCGCGGGTTCCACGAAGCGGTGCTCTCGCGCCGTGCCAGCCTCGCCGACCTGGTGCTCGGACGGCTGTCGCACGAAGCCGCGCGCCTGGCGTCCGGCTTCAATCCGCTCGGCCGCGTGCTTTCCACGGACGCCGCACCGATGCTGCTCGTGCCCGAGCACTGGCCCGGCAAGGACGGCGTCCGCAAGGTGGCGATCGCCTGGAACGGATCCACCGAAGCGGCCCGCGCGATTCGCGCGGCCGCTCCATTGCTGCTGCGTGCCGACGAAATCGTCGTGCTGGATGGCGCTTCGCGCATCCGCGCGAACGCGCGCCGCATTCCGCTGGCCTTGGATAACTGGCTGGAGCGGCATGCCTTGCAGGCGCACTGGGAGATCCTCGACGACGAGGACGACAACGGTCAGTCCCTCCACGATCGCGCCAGCGGCCGCGGCGTGGATCTGATCGTCATGGGCGCCTGGGGCCACTCGCGCGTGAACGAGTGGCTGCTCGGCGGCGTCACCCGCTACCTGATCCAGCACAGCGAGATTCCTCTCCTGGTGGTCGAGGCGTGAATCCGTCGGCAGCCGCGCCGCAAGCCGCCACCGGCCTGAGCGAAGCCGAGGCGCGTGAGCGGCGGCTGAGGGACGGCCCCAATGCGCTCCCTGGCAGCCGACCGAAGTCGCTTTGGGCAATCGCCGGCGACGTGCTCCTGGAACCGATGTTCTTGATGCTTCTGTTCGCCGCGGGCGTCTATCTTGCGCTGGGCGAGCGCATGGACGCCGTCTTCCTGTTGTTATCGGTGCTGGTGATCATCGGCATTACGCTGGCGCAGGAACGCAAGACGCAGCGGGCACTGGAGGCGCTGCGCGACCTCTCCGCGCCGCAGGCGCACGTTATTCGGGATGGCCGCGAGCGGCGTGTGGCATCGGCGGACGTGGTGATGGACGACGTGCTGGTATTGCGCGAAGGCGACCGCATCGCTGCCGACGCGGTGATGCTGGACGGCATGCTGGAGGCGGACGAATCGCTACTCACCGGCGAATCGGTGCCGGTGGCCAAGCGCCCCTCCGGCGACGGCGACGAGGTTTTCGCCAGCACCCTGGTCACCCGCGGCCGTGGCACGGCGCGCGTGGTCGGCATCGCTGCGGATACGGCCGTCGGCCGGATCGGCCAGGCTCTCGCCGCCACGGCGGAAGCCATTTCTCCGCTGCAGCAGGCCTCGCGCGGTTTGATTCGCCGCTTCGGCTTCGCCGCGCTGGCATGCGCCGTGGGGCTGACCTTGCTCAACTGGCTGTGGGACCGGCACAGCCTGCTCGATAGCCTGCTGGCGGGCATCGCCCTGGCAATCGCTATCCTGCCCGAGGAGTTTCCGGTGATCCTGACCGTCTTCCTCGCGCTAGGCGCGTGGCGCATCGCGCGGCACCAAGTGTTGGCCCGGCGTATCGCGGCCGTGGAAACGCTGGGCGCCATCACCGTGCTGGCCGCCGACAAGACCGGAACGCTTACCCAGAACCGCATGGCGGTCGCCGCCTGGGACGACGGCCGCGATGCGGCACACGCAGACGACCTGCCGCTGCCGGCGGCGTTGCGCGAACTGGTCCGCACGGCGCTGCTGGCCACGCCGGCAGGTTCGGCCGATCCGATGGAGCAGGCCATCCGCGCCTCCGCGGCCGCTCATCTGGGGGAGCACGAGCTGGCCTTCGCCGACCGTGTGATCAGGGAGTATCCGCTCACGCCGGAACTGCTCGTCATGAGCCGCGCAGCGCCGCTGGCCGAGGGCCATTACGCGATCGGCGCCAAAGGCGCGCCCGAAACGGTGATGGAACTGTGCGGACTGAGTTCCGCCGAGCAACGACATTGGAACGGACGCGTGCATGCCATGGCCGCACGCGGTCTGCGCGTGCTCGCCATGGCGGCCGCCGTCTGGCGGGGCCCGGAGTGGCCCGGCACGCAGGGAGGCTTCCGCTTCCGTTTCGTGGGCCTCGTGGGCTTGATCGATCCGCCTCGCGAGGAGGCGCGCACGGCCATCGCACAATGCCGTGGGGCAGGCATTCGTGTGCTGATGATCACCGGCGATCACGAGGTCACCGCACGCGCCATCGCCGTGCAGATCGGGCTCAGCCCCACGCCACGCCTGATCACCGGCGCCGAAGTGCAGTCGCTCGACGACGAGCGGCTCGCTGCCCGCCTGGCCGACGTAGACGTCTGCGCGCGCGTGCGACCCGAGCAAAAGTTGCGCCTGGTGCGCGCCCTGCAACGGCGCGGGGACGTGGTAGGCATGACCGGCGACGGCGTGAACGACGCGCCCGCGCTGAAGGCGGCCGACGCCGGCGTCGCCATCGGCGGCCGTGGCACCGACGTAGCGCGCGAAGCCGCAGCGCTGGTGCTTCTGGACGACAACTTCGCGAGCCTGGTCGCCGCGATCCGCCAAGGCCGGCGCATCGACGACAACATCGCCAAAGCCACGCGCTTCGTGGTGGCCGTACACGTGCCCGTGGTACTGCTGGCGCTAGTGCCGAGCCTGCTGCATTGGCCGATCCTGCTGATGCCTGTGCAGATCGTGTTGTTGGAGTTGCTGATCGACCCCGCCTGCTCGATCGTGTTCGAAGCGGCGCCGGCGTCTGCGTCCATCATGTCCCGTCCGCCACGACAGACCGGTGAATCGCCGTTCCGTCTCGCCAATCTCGGCTACGGCGTGGTGCAGGGCGCCGGCCTCGCCGCGATCCTGACCGTGTGCTATGGCGCTGTGCTGGTCGCGCGCGATTCGGCGCCGCTGGCGCGCGGCGTCACCTTCCTCGGCCTGCTGATGGCCGTACTGCTGCTCACCCTGGCCAATCACCAGCCGGCGCAGCCCGTGTGGCGCCCTGCCTGGCGGGAGAACCCCTGGCTGCCTCGCCTCGTCAGCGCGGGCGTACTCATGCTTGCCGTGACGGCCGGTGTGCCGTCGCTGCGCTCGACGCTCGGCTTCGATACGCTGGACGGCGAGACAGTGCTGCTCGTCCCCTCGATCCTGCTCGCCTGCGTCGCCTGGCTGGAGGGCGCCAGACGCGCCATGCGCTTGTGGAGACCGTCGCTCGCCGAAAGCTGATCCGGGCGTTGATGCAGATCAACACGGCATCGGCGTGCCTCCGCTTTGATGGCTCCACCGCGCGCAAGAGCGACGAGGAGACGGCTGCATGAAGATCCTGCTGCCCGTGGACGGAAGCGTCTACAGCACGCGTGCGGCGCGCTACCTGGTCAGGCACTGGCCGGCGGATGCCTCGGTCACGCTGCTCAACGTGGATGCTCCGCTGCGCGAGTCGATCGCCGGACGGCTGGACGCCGACAGCGTCGCGCGCTTTCACCTCGACAACGGCACCGCCGCGCTCAAACCCGCCAGGCGTGTGCTGGCCAAGGCGGGCCACCTGTTCGACGAACGCCTGCTGGTCGGCGATCCGGGCACCGAGATCCTGCGCGTGGCCCAGCGCGGCCGCTACGATCTGGTGGTGATGGGCTCGCACGGACGTGGCGTGCTGAAGAGCCTGTTCCTCGGCTCGGTGGTGGTGAAGGTGCTGTCCGGGTCGCGCGTGCCCGTGCTGGTGGTGCGCTGAGGCACCCATGTTTCACCGCCTGCTCGTTCCCATCGACGGCACGTCCATGGCGCTGGAAGCGGTCGACGCGGCCATCGCCATCGCACGCGTGCAGAAGGCGGAGATCCACCTGCTCCATGTCATCCCCTCTTTTCCCTCGGTGGCGTATCTGGCCGAACGCGTCCATGCCACGCGTGAGTTGTACGAACAGGAATCGAGCGCCCGCGCGATCATCTGGCTGGGCGAAGCACGCGAACGCGCACTAGGCGCTGGCGTGCCCTGCGACGGCAACTTCACTTTCGCCGCCCGCGTCCACGAAGGCGTCGCGGACGCCGCGCGAGATTACCGCTGCGACCTGATCGTGATGGCCTCGCCGCTGCATCTGGGCGTGCTGCCAAGCATGTTCACCCGGGAGATGCAGGCCCTGATGCAGGCCACCGACATCCCCGTGCTCGCCTGGCGCTGACGTCTGCGATTCACGCGACCGAGGCGTGAACGGCAGCTACCTCCCCGCGTGTCCGCACCGCTGCAGGGCACACCTTTTGCTGGAACAGGGCATCCCCTGTCGCCAGTGAGGCCGCCGATGACCACCGCCCGCGCCCAATTGCTCGACTGGTTGCGCAACGCGCATGCCATGGAAGTGCAGTCGGAAGAAATGCTCAAGACGCATATACGTCGGCTTCACCATTACCCGCGCCTGCGGGACCGCATCGTTGGCCATCTCGCCGAGACCTGCGAGCAGCAGGCCCGGCTGGAGAGCTGCCTGCGCGAGATGGGTGGCGAGCCTTCGGGCTTGCGCGAATTCAGCGCTCGCTTCCTCGCACTGGGACATGGACTGCTGCAGGTGGCGTCCGGCGACGAAGTGGTGAAGAGTCTGGTGCTCACCTACTCCTTCGAATCGATGGAGGCCGTCGTGTACCGCACACTGGCCACCGCCGCCGAGGTCGCCGGGCAACCAGAGGTCGGCGGCGTGTGCGAGGAGATCCTGCGCCAGGAGGAAGCGATGGCCGAATGGCTGCACGAGCACCTGCCGGACGTGGTGCGGCAATACCTGGTGCGACTGGAGCTGCCGGGCATCCAGGCCAAGCGTTGACGCAGACACAAGACGCGTTTCCGCGCGTCTCGACGTTTCTAGCGCCCCGATTCGCCTTCGTCCGGCGGCGGGCGGTCGCGGCGCAGGGCGTTGACGACCAGGCCGAAGCCGATGATCGCGGCCAGCGCGAACATGGTGCTGGCCACATAGCCATAACCGGAGCCCTGCGGCGCGATGCGCGCGATCAATGCGCCGGCGATCAGCAGCGCCGCCGTAATCACGCCCGCCGCGATGCGGTTGGCGATCTTCTGCAGGTTCTCGATGAGATGCGATTCTTCGAGGCCGTCGATGCGCAGGCGCAGGCGGTTGTCGGCCAGCGTCTCGATGAAGCGGCCGAGCTGCCCGGGCGCATGGATCGCGAATTTCTGCGCCTCCAGCAGAAGCGAGCCGCCCTTGGCCTGCGAGACCGGACTGACCAATTGCGAGGCGACCACGTCGAGCAGGCGCGTACGCATCAGTTCGCGGGTCGGCAGATCGTGCGCCAGACGCGCCAGCGCCGGTTCGAGATTGAGCAATGCGCGGCCGAGCAAGCTGAGTTCGGCCGGCGGGCGAAGGCCGTTGTCGGCACCGATGCGGGTGAGCGCCAGCAGCAGGCGCCCCTCCTCCAGCCGGCTCTGGTCGCTGGCGCTGGCGTAACGCTGTACGGCGTTGCTGACGGCGCGGCGATACGCGGCGCGATCGAGTTCCGGCAACACGACACAGAGCCGCTCGCAGATGTCCGCCACGCCGTCGCCGTCGCCATCGGCGGCCGCGAGCATCAAGCGCAGCAGTTCGTTGCGCATGGCCGGCGAAAGACTGGTAACCATGCCGAAATCGAGCAGACACAACCGTCCGTCCTCCATCAGCAGCAGATTGCCCGGATGAGGGTCGGCATGGATCAGCCCGTGCACGAAGACCTGGTCGATATAGGCGGAAAGTAGCTGCGATGCCAGCTGGGCGCGGCAGAGTTGGCGTTCGTCAGGTATCGGTCCGGCGCCTAGCTTGTGGCCGCGCACACGCGTCATCGTCAGCACGCGCGAGGTGGTGTATTCGAAGAACGGCATGGGGATGTACAGCGCGCCATAGCCTTCCAGCTGGTGGCGGAACGTTTCCATGTGGTTGGCTTCGGCCACGAAGTCCAATTCATTGAGCAGGCTTCGGCGCAGTTCGGCGATCCACGGCACGAAGCCATAACGCCGGCCCACGTCGGTATGGCGCTGAGCGGTCATCGCCAGCCGCTCCAGCGCGTCCAGATCCGACCGAATGCGTTGTGCGATACCCGGACGCTGCACCTTCACTACCGCATCCGTGCCGTCCCGCAATACCACGGCATGCACCTGGGCCAGCGAACCGGCGGCCAGCGGCACCGGGTCGAAGGTGCGGAACACTTCTTCGGGCGGCGCCCCCAGTTCGCGTGCGAGGGCCATGCGCACGGCTTCGACGTCGATCGGTTCCACGCTGTCCTGGATGCGCGTCAGCGCGGCGAGATAGGGGCCGCGCACCAGATCGGGACGGCAGGACAGCGCCTGGCCCAGCTTGATGAAGGCTGGCCCCAGGCGTTCGAGGTCTTCGACGAGGCGGCGCGGCATACGATCGTCCGCCGGCTCCGCGGTGCGCCGGTGGCCAGCTACGCCTCGCAGCACGCCGGCACGGCGATAGCGCATGACGAACAGGGCGATGCGCGAATAGCGCGCGAAATAGCTCATCCGCCCTGCTCCGCGGATACCGCATGGCGCCGCGACCGCATGCCTTCGTGTCGTGACGCCGCCAGATCAAGGCCCCGCGCGGATCGGGTGGCGTTGACGCCCACGCTGACGGAGCCGGCTTCGCGCAGGCTGCACCCGGCCACCATCCGTTCCGAAGCGATGCCAGCAGAGATGCCCGCACGCTGGGCACCACTCACGAAGAGTGGCAGTCGCGAAAGACGCTGTGGAAAAGCCGTGGTGATTCGCATGGAGGATGCCGGTCGTCGGAGACAGGGGCGCCTCCTCGGCACGATGGTCGGCGCTTGAGGCTGAAAGCCGCGCCTGTGGAGGATGAACGAGCCCATCCACAAGTCCGCGATGAAACACTTTCATTCCGATGGAAGAAATTGCACGCGCTTGCTGCCTGCATGAACGCCCGGCATCGCGCTGTCGTCGCGTTCACCGGCGTCCGACGCCGCGTTCACCGCCGACGCGCGATCAATCGCCGCTCCAATGCCGTTTTGTTTTCCACCCAGCCAGGAGCCAGGCATGAACGCCATCGATCTGCTCGTCAGCGACCACCGTACCGTCAAGAAGCTGCTCGAAGAGTTGGCCGAGACCACCACGCGCGGAGTGAAGACCCGCGAGTCGCTGGTCGAGAAGATCGGCGCGCTGCTGAAAGCGCACACCATGATCGAGGAAGAGATCTTCTATCCGGCATTCAAGGAAGCCGGCGACCAGGAAGCGGCCAAAATGTACTTCGAGGCCGTGGAAGAACACCGCGCGGCCGGCGAACTGGTGCTGCCGGACCTGCTGGAGACCGATGCGAGCGGCGAGCAGTTTTCCGGCCGCGCGAAAGTGCTCAAGGAACTGGTCGAGCACCATGCGCAGGAGGAAGAGCGCGACATGTTCCCCAAGGCGAAGAAGCTATTCGACGAGGCCCAGCTCAAGGAACTTGGCGAGAAGATGTTCAAGCGCAAGCAGGAGCTGCTGAAGGACAAGGAAGCGCTGCTGCAGGAAGCGCTGAGCGAGCGCGCCTGAACAGACGAACGGGCCAGGCAGGCGGACCAGGCGGGTTGGGGTGAGCCGGGCATACGGCGGCGCGACGCGTGACCGTGGAGCGCCCGCGCCGGCGTACCGAGTGCTCACCCCAACCCGCCTGGCCCGCCACGGTGAGGGAGCGCTACTCGCCCGCCGCTCCATGACGCGCTATCGTTCTGCGCTCCTCACAGCAGCGCGAGCGACGTACCGTGATCGAATGGGTCGGTTTCGACGGCGATGACACCCTCTGGCATAGCGAGGGCTATTACCAAGAGGCCCACGCGGAGTTCGAGCAGATCGTGGGCCGCTACGTCGATCTCGCCAACCTGCGGTTGCACGACCGCCTGCTGGCGGTGGAACGGCGCAACATCAAGCTGTTCGGCTACGGCGCCAAGGGCATGACGCTGTCGCTGCTGGAGGCGGCGATCGAGGTGACCGGCTCGCGCATCAGCGCAGCGGATCTGCACCGGATCATCGGTATCGGCAAGGCCGTGCTGAGTCATCCGGTGAAACTGCTGCCGGGCATCCGCGAAGCGGTGGAGGCCGTGGCCGCCACGCACCGCGTGGTGCTGATCACCAAGGGCGACCTGTTCCATCAGGAGCAGAAGGTCGCGGCCTGCGGCCTGGCCGACCTGTTCCACCGCATCGAGATCGTGTCCGAGAAGGACGAACGCTCGTACGGCCGCCTGCTGGAGGAATTCGGGGTCGGCGCCGAGCGTTTCGCCATGGTGGGCAACTCGTTGCGTTCCGACATCGCACCGGTGGTGCAGCTTGGCGGCTGGGGCATCTACATGCCTTACCACGTGACCTGGGCGCACGAGGCCGACACCGATTTCGCCGCATCCTCGCCGCGCGTGGCGCAAGTGAAGGATGCCAGCGGCATTCCCGCCGCACTGGCCGAGCTCGGCCTGCGGGCCGCGGCCTGAGGCGCGCTGCATGAACGCCGACGCCATGCCCGACCGCGATGCCGAGCCAGGCCTGGCCGAAGACCGCGAGCGATTGGGACAGTTCGTGCAGGCCCATCGGCGGCTGTTCGTGCTGACTGGCGCGGGCGTGAGTACCGATTCGGGCATTCCGGATTACCGCGACAACCAGGGCGACTGGAAGCGTCCGCAGCCGGTCACCTACCAGGCCTTCATGGGCGACGAGCGCACGCGCCAGCGCTATTGGGCGCGCAGCCTGGTCGGCTGGCGGCGCTTTTCCCGCGCCCATCCCAATGAAGCGCACCGCGCCCTCGCCCGTCTGGAAGCAGCCGGGGGCGTGGAAGTGCTGTTGACCCAGAATGTGGATGGCCTGCATCAGGCCGCCGGCAGCCGGAAGGTGATCGACCTGCACGGCCGGCTCGATCGCGTGCGCTGCATGGCCAACGGGCATCTGCTGCCGCGAGTGGAGTTCCAGGTCGCGCTGGAGACCCTCAACCCCGGCTGGGTCGCGCTCGACGCAGGCGATGCGCCGGACGGCGACGCCGACCTGGACGGCCACGATTTCTCGCGATTCCAAGTGCCGGACTGCCCGATCTGCCGCGGCCTGATGAAGCCCGATGTGGTGTTCTTCGGCGAAGGTGTGCCCCGGGAGCGGGTACAGGCGGCCATGGCGGGGCTGGATGCCGCCGATGCCGTCCTGGTGGCCGGTTCCTCGCTGATGGTGTTTTCCGGCTTCCGCTTCGTGAACGCCGCGGCCAAGGCCGGCAAGCCGATCGCCGCGGTGAATATGGGGCGCACCCGGGCCGACGGGCTGTTCAGCCTCAAGATCGAGCAGCCGGTGGGCGCCATGCTGGCCTCCCTGGCCTGACCGCCCGGACGCCACGCTCCCTGAGAAGGCACAGGCAAGCCCGACTGCCTCGCGCTCGTGCGGGTTTTGTAGCAGAGTAGCCAATCCCGGCACGGCCTTCGGCTGCGTCCGGCTCGTTCAGGATTGACCAGCGTCAAGAGGCGCCTCCCGCGCCTAGGCTAGAAATGGCGGGTGTCACCCGCACCTTTTCACCAGCGGTCGAGTCGAGCCATGAGTGCGACGCCCCATCCAGGCCAGCAGGCCACCCGGATCCCATCCGCCACCAAGGCTACTCATCCGCCTGCATCCGCCATCGCTGCGCTGTGCGACGCCTACGACGGCTATCTGGCCAAGGCGACCAAGGCCCGTGCGGCGTTGCTGCGCCATTACGAACCCAAGGCACTGCATGCCTGGCGAGTGAATCTGCGGCGCATCACCGCCACCCTGGCCCCTGTGACCACCGCCCTGCCCGGCGAAGCGCCCGACGGGCTGCTTGACCAGCTCAAGCAGTTCCGCAACGCCACGGGCGGCGCTCGCGATCTCGACATCCTGATGGACGAGACCTTGCCTGCTTTCGTTCAATGCGGCGAGCACGGCGACCGGATCGACCAGACGCTGCTGCACGCCTTGAACGCTAAGCGCGTGCAGTTTCACCGCGAGGCGGTCGACGGGCTGAAAAAGGCCCGGCTGACCATGCCCACCCACACGTTCCATGCCTGGGTCGACAGCCATCGCGGCGTGACCGACGATGAGCTGCGCGTCGCTGCCGCCCATCTGATCGACACTCGCGTCCGGCAGCTGCGAAAACGCGCCGCCCGTATGCACGACAGCCGCGAGCGCCTGCATCGCGCCCGCACCGCGACCAAGAAACTGCGCTACACCCTGGAGCTGTTCCAGCCTTTGTTCCCACGCGATGCCAGCCAAGCCTGGCTCGACCGCCTGGCCGAAGTGCAGACGCACCTGGGCGAAGCGCACGACCGCCTCACCGCGCGCGCCTTGTGCAAGGAGCTTCTGCCGGAGGCCAAGGGAAACCCGCAACTGAAAGCGCTGCGCCGCTGGGCGAAGCACACTGCGGCGGACGCCGCCGGGAAGGCGGAGAAGTCGTTGGATCACCTGTGGAAGCTGGGGCACCACTGGCGCCACTGAGCGCTTATCGGCGCGAGCGGAAGAACTCGCGCAGCATCGCCGATGATTCCTCAGCCAACAGCCCGCCGTCCACCTGGATGCGATGGTTGTGGCGCTCCGAAATCAACGTGTCGAACACGCTGCCCGCTGCCCCCGTCTTCGGATCCGCCGCGCCATAGACCACCCGCCCCACCCGTGCATGCACCATCGCCATCGAACACATGGCGCAGGGTTCCAACGTCACGTACAGCGTGGCACCCGTGAGCCGGTAGTTCCCCACCTTCTCGCCCGCCGCGCGCAGCGCTTGGATCTCGGCGTGCGCAGTGGGGTCGTTGAGGGTGATGTTGCGATTCCAGCCGAGCCCTACGATCTCGTCGTTCAGCACGAGCACGGCGCCGACCGGCACTTCGTTTTCCGCGTCACGGGCATGCTCGGCCAGTTGCAGGGCGCGGCGCATGTAGCGTTCGTCCTGGGGGGAGAACGTAGGAGGCGTCGGATTAAGGGAAGCGTCGTTCATTCAGTGGGATACGCGGAGTCCTTCGCGAGGATTGTCGCACGGTGGGCTGGGCGTGGCACTGCGGAGCGATCTTCGAATACCTATACAGCTCCGCTTCGCATACGCCGGCATGACTTCGGCATACAAGGACGGCCGCCAAGCCTCCAATTCACGGGTGCGCTCCGCCCGCCTCCCTTGCGAAAGCGAGCAGCAGCTCGCTCAGCCGAGCCGGCTGCTCCTGTTGGATCCAGTGGCCAGCGCCGTCGATCAGCTCAATGCCGCTCATCCGGGTTGTCGCCTTCGTCATCATGAGATCGAGTGCGCCCGGCGCCGAATAGGTACCCCAATCGCTTTTCCCGCCGATGAAGATCGATGGGACATCGATCGTCCGGCCAGAAAACAGGCGCAACTCGGCATTTAACTCTGGATCGGAAAAGACCCGATACGCCTGCAAGGCGCCTTGAAAGCCGGTGCGGTCATACTCCTGCGTGTACACCGCAAGCTCGGCCTCGGTGAGCCATTGGCAGGATTGGACGTCCGCGTCGGAAGGTTGGAATGGAGCGACGGTCTCGGGCATCGTTTTGCCGAGATCCATCACGTAATAATTGGGCATCTGTGCAAGATGCGCAGCGGTGCGCCCCTGCAGCGGATGCGGCTTGTTTCCCGACCAGTCGGCGCCCTTGACGTAGAAAAAGGCGCGAAGAAACGCGTGCAGGCCTTGAGGCGGGTGCCACATGTCATCGTTCGCTCGCCGCGCGCTCAGGTATTGCTGGTAATGCTCTCTCGGCGGATCGAGCGCCGCCAGCGCGGCTGCCAGCTTTTGATTGTCGTTGTTCGCTTGAACCGTCGGCGCTTCGCTTTGTGCGGTGTCGAACGGAAACGCCGGCGGCCCGGGAAACGGTGCGCTCATCAGCACCACCGATGGAAAGACGTCAGGCCGGGCGAGCGCGCAATACGCCGCCACGGGCGAGCCAAGGTCGTGCCCGACCAGCATGGCCGTCCGCCGATATCCCAATGCCAAAACCAGTCCGAGGGCATCGCGCGTCATGTTCAAGAGGCCGAACGGCGCGAGCGGGGTGTCGTAGCGATTCACCCAACCGGTGGTGCGACCAAAGCCCCGCTGGTCGGGCGCCACGACGTGGTACCCGGCGTCAGCCAGCATCGGGATCAGGTGGCGCCAGCCGTACGCCAGATCCGGAAAGCCGTGCAGAAGCAGTGCGAGCGGCCGGCCAGCGCTTTCGTAACCGGCCTCGAGGATATGAACGTCGAGGCCGTTGATCCCGTTGATCACGCGCGAGCGCACTCCCTTGGGAAGCGTTCCCTCGCCGTATGCGGATGCTTTCAAATCAGCTCCTCCTATGAGGTTTGCACGGCTGATCGAAGCAAGGTTGGCCGCGCCCGCCGCCATGACGGCTCGTCGGGACATCGATGATTTGAAGCCGACGGGCACGGCTCATGCGCTGGCCCAGGCCACCGCGTCCGCACCGGCCGGAATCCGCACCGGACTCGAAGGGTCGGTCACCGCGCGCCACACGGCTTCGGCGACGTCCCGCGAATGCGTGATCGGTCCCGGTTCGCTGAATCGGCCCATGAAGCCTTTGACGAGGTCGGCGTAAGCCGGGTGGTCGAGACCCTGCATGCGGGAGCTGCCGTTCTCGGCGAAGCGCGTCTCGGGCGCGCGCCCCGGTATGACGAGGTGCGCACGCACGCCGAACTGCTTCAATTCCAGCGCCACGGACTCGGTGAATGCGTTCACAGCCGCCTTGCTGGCCGAGTAGGCCGCGATGAGCGGGAGCGCCCGCAGCGTCACGGATGAGGTCACGTTCACGACGACTCCGGCCCGCCGCTCCCTGAACTGCGGCAGCACCGCCTGGGTCATCGCCATCGTGCCGTAGAGATTCGTCTCGAAGACCTCCCGGATGGTCGTCATAGAGGCGACTTCGAACGGCGCCGCAGCACCGACGCCTGCATTGTTCACGAGAGCGTCGATCGGCCCGGCCGCGTCGATCGCCTGGCGGATGCTGTCCGGTTCGGTCAAATCGAGCGCGAGCACGCGCAGGTTTTTCGAAGCAGGCAGCACGCCCTCGCGCGGTGTGCGCATGGTCGCGACGACCGCCCAGTCGCGATCGAGGAAATGCTTGGCCGTTTCAAGCCCGAAGCCGGAAGAGCAGCCAGTAATCAGGATGGTTTTCACGAAGGACTCTCAGGAGTGATGGACTATGCCAAGACGATAGACCGCCTCCTTCGGACGATCGATAATCGATCGTCCATACTTGGTTAGCGAGAGTCCGGAATCATGATCGACCCGTTGGCGGAGGTCGTCAGCCTGCTCCAGCCGAGCGCCCGCTATGCGAAGCGCATCGTCGGGGCCGGGGCGTGGCACATCCGTCGCTCGGATGCCGGGCAACCCTTCTATTGCGTTGTCCTCGAAGGCTCCTGTCGCCTGGCGATTGACGAACAGGAGCCGATCGAACTCTCTTCGGGCGATTTCATCCTGGTCCCCGACGCCTATGGCGTTGCCATGTCCAGCATCCTGCCAGCCCCGGCGAGTTCTCCCGAAGCGGTGCCCGTTGCAGTGGGCAGGGGCGAATTCAGGATCGGCGATCCGAACGGCCCCTCCGATCTGAAAATGCTGGCGGGCCATTGCAGCTTCGACTCCCCCGATGCGGTGCTTCTGGTATCGCTGCTTCCCCGGCTCATACACGTCAGCGGCGAACCGCGGCTTGCCACGCTCGTCCAACTCGTCAGGGACGAGTTTCGCGAACAGCGACCGGCACGCGAGGTCATCCTCACGCACTTGCTCGAAGTGCTGCTCATCGAAGCGCTTCGCTCGAAGGCGGCGACGCCTTCCTTGCCCGGCCTTGTGCGGGGACTCGCGGACGAGCGCCTCGCTGTCGCGCTACGCCGGATGCACGAAAGCCCGACCAGGGCATGGACGGTCGCGCAGTTGGCCAAGGAGGCGGCGCTTTCCCGCTCGGCTTTCTTCGAGCGCTTCAGCCGCGCTGTCGGCCTGGCGCCGATGGCTTATCTGCTGAACTGGCGCATGGCCCTGGCCAAGACCATGCTCCGGCGCGGCGAAGCCGGTATCGCCGAAATCGCCGAACGCGTCGGCTATGGCTCGGCGAGCGCATTCAGCGTCGCCTTCACCCGCCATGTAGGCCAGCCGCCGGCCCGCTATGCGCGGGAGTGGGGCGTGGCCGCGCCCTGACGGGCGGGCGGCATCGTTCTGGCCGACCAC
>JBCNOA010000189.1:0-8830 GCA_039594095.1 Dyella sp. | reverse complement strand
CCAGCAGGCGCTCGTGGCGGTCCTTGGCGGCGTTGGGGTTGTCGCGGGCTTTCTGGATGTCCTTGACGGTGATCAGGCCGCGCAGCTGAAAGTCGTCGTTGACGACCAGCACTTTCTCGATGCGGTTCTGGTGCAGGAGCTGCAGCACGTCGTCATGGCTGGCGCCCTCCTTCACGGTGACCAACTTGTCCTGGCGCGTCATGATGTTGCGCACCGGGTCGTCGTGCTTGCGCTCGAAGCGCAGGTCGCGGCTGGTGACGATGCCGACCAGCTTCTCGCCCTCCACCACCGGCACGCCGGAGATGTTGTTGGCGCGGGTCAGCTGCAGCACTTCGCGAATGGAGGTGTTGGGGCCTACGGTAATCGGGCTGCGGATGACGCCGGCCTCGAACTTCTTGACCAGGCGCACTTCGGCGGCCTGCTGCTCGGCAGTCATGTTCTTGTGGATGATGCCGATGCCGCCCTGCTGGGCCATGGTGATGGCGAGGCGGGCTTCGGTCACGGTGTCCATGGCAGCAGACACGATCGGAATATTGAGGCGAAGATCGCGGGTCAGACGGGTGGAAGTGTCGACGTCGCGTGGGAGGACGGCCGAATGGGCCGGGACGAGATAGACGTCGTCGTAAGTGAGGGCCTCGGCGAGGATACGCATGCGATTTTGTCCCGCTGCAAAGATGGAATTATACGCATCCGCCCGTGGCGCCGCCAGCGTCACGGGAGAACGGAAGGTCGCAGCGGGCGAGCGGAAGGCGCCCGGCTTTCTCAGCGAACCTTGTGCGTGGCGCCGTGGGATTCGGCCGCTTCCAGGGTGTTTTCCAGCAAGGTGGCGACCGTCATCGGGCCAACGCCGCCCGGCACCGGGGTGATCCAGCTGGCGCGCTCGGAGGCGGGGCCGAACTCCACGTCGCCGACCAGGCGGCCGTCTTCCAGGCGGTTGATGCCGACGTCGATGACTACCGCGCCCGGCTTGATCCACTCGCCCTTGACCAGGCCGGGTTTGCCGGCGGCGACGATGACGATGTCCGCCTGGCGAACGTGGCTTTCCAAGTCGCGGGTGAACTTATGGCAAGCGGTGGTGGTGCAGCCGGCGATCAGCAACTCCAGCAGCAGCGGACGGCCGACATGGTTGGAAACGCCGACCACCACGGCGTGCTGGCCGCGCACCGGACGATCGGTGTGGCCGAGCAGAGTCATCACGCCCCGCGGCGTGCACGGTCGCAGGCCGAAGCGGCGCAGCACGAGACGGCCGATATTGATGGCCTGGAAGCCGTCCACGTCCTTGGCCGGATCGATGCGGTCGACCAGGGCATCCTCGTCGATATGCTCGGGCAGAGGCGACTGCACCAGGATGCCGTGCACGGCCGGGTCGGCATTGAGTCGGTCGATCAGCGCGAACAGTTCTTCCTGCGTGGTGCTGGCCGGCAGGTCGTAGCCGAAAGAGCGGAAGCCGACCTGCTTGCAGGCCGCACGCTTGTTGCGCACATAGACGGCGGAGGCCGGATCCTCGCCCACCAGCACCACGGCAAGACCGGGCTCGGGCAGGCCCTGGGCCTTGCGCTCGGCCACGCGGCGGCCGATGCGGTCGAGCAGCTCCTTGGCGATGCGTTTGCCGTCGATGATCCGTGCGCTCATGGTCGTTGCCCGCCTGCAAAGACGCCTATTATCCGGGCTGGCCCGGACACGCACAAACCGCCATGTCTCAAGACGACGCCCCCTGGCCTTCCTTTGCCCTGGCGCCGGACCCGTTGCGGGTAAGGCCGTGGCAGCCCGAAGACGCCGACGCGCTGTTCGCCGCCGCGAGCGAATCGATCGACACCGTGGGACGCTGGCTGCCGTGGTGCCGCGAGGGGTACGCACGCGACGACAGCGTGTCCTGGATCGCACATGCCCAGGCGAGCTGGCAGTTGGAGGAGCTGTTCGCCTTCGCCATCATCGACGAGGAAGATGGCAGCGTGGCCGGCGGCATCGGACTGAATCAGTTCAACCGGCAGCACCGCAGCGCGAACCTAGGCTATTGGGTACGGCAATCGTGCCAGGGCCGGAACATCGCGCCACGGGCGGTGCCGGCGGTGGCACGCTTCGGTTTCGAAACGCTGGGGCTGGTGCGAGTGGAGATCGTGGCCGCGGAGCACAACCGGCCCAGCCGCCGCTGCGCCGAAAAGGCCGGTGCCCGATTCGAAGGCATCGGGCGCAGGCGGCTGGTGATCGGCGAGGAAGTGCTGGACGCGGCGGTGTATTCGCTGATTCCGGACGACCTGGCCTGAGGCGATGGCTAAGCGGTTGCGCAGAGCTGCGCGATGTCTTCGTAGCCCGCGAACGTAGCGCCCTGCCCGCAACCGGGACAGGCTGGATCGCGGCGCAGGCGCGTCTCGCGGAAGCGCATGGACAGCGCATCGACGTGCAGCAGACGGCCCACCAGGGGTTCGCCCAGTTCCAGGATCAGTTTCAGCGCTTCGGTAGCCTGCAGCAGGCCGATCAGGCCGGGCAGCACGCCGAGCACGCCGGCCTCGCTGCAGTTGGGCGCCTCGGCTGCCGAAGGCGGTTCCGGGAACAGGCAGCGATAGCACGGGGAAGCGTTCTGGCGCGGGTCGAACACGCTCACCTGGCCGGTAAAGCGCTCGACGGCGCCATAGACCATCGGCATGCCGAGTCGCCGCGATGCGGCGGCGACCAGGTAGCGCGCCGGAAAGTTGTCCGCGCCGTCGATGACCAGGTCGTGATCCGCCAGCAGGCGCTCGACGTTGTCGGCGCGCAGGCGCGCTTCGCGGGTCTCTATGCGCACGCGCGGGTTGAGCGCGTTCAGCGTGAGGCGTGCGGACTCGGTCTTGGCCATGCCGACGCGGGCGTCGGCATGGATCACCTGGCGATGCAGGTTGGAGCGCTCCACGCGGTCGTCGTCGATGAGAGTGAGCTGTCCCACGCCCGCGGCGGCGAGATACAGCGCGGCCGGTGCGCCGAGCCCACCGGCGCCCAGCAAAACGACCTTGGCGGCGCCCAGCTTCGCCTGTCCTGCTTCGCCGACCTGCGGCAGGCGGAGCTGGCGCGAATAGCGCTCGGCGGCATCGGCGTCGAGACCGCCGGTCGCAATGGGAAGCCCTTCGGCCTTCCAGCGATTGAACCCGCCGGCGACCGAATACACCTGCCGATAACCCATGCGCTGCAAGGCTTCGGCGGCAAGGAGAGAACGCTGTCCGCTACCGCAGAGAGCGACGATCGGCCGGGCACGATCGGCTTCGACTTGTTCGATACGCAATTCGAGAAAGCCCCGGGACAAACCCAGCGCACCCGTGGGCGTGCCGTCGGCGCGCTCCGCATCCTCGCGGACGTCGATCAGCAAGGCGCCTTGGGATTGGCGGCCCAGGGCGTCGACGGGGGAGATCTCGGGCACGCGCTGGCGGAGTTCGGCGAGCCAGCTTTCGCGATCAAGAGGGGTGTTCATGCCGCCAGTGTAGGACGATCCGGCGGACGTCGCGCGAAGATCAGCGCTTGCGGCGCTTCATCTCGCTGATCATGCGTTGCCGCTTACGCTGCTGCCCTTCGGTGAGCACGTTCTTCTTGCCGGCATAGGGGTTTTCACCCTCGCGGAATTCGATGCGCACCGGCGTGCCTTCCAACCGGAACCGCTTGCGGAAGAAGCCTTCCAGATAGCGACGATAGGCCGGCGCGATGTGCTTGGTACGGCTGCCGTGGATGACGATGGTCGGCGGATTGCTGCCGCCGGGATGGGCGAAGCGCAACTTGGGCGCATGTCCGCGCACCAGCGGCGGCTGGTAGCTCTCGTAGGCACGTTCCAGCGTGCGCGTGAGTTCGGAAGAACCCATCTCCCGAGTGGCGGCATCATGGGCGCGCACGATGGCGCGCATCAGCTCGCGCAACCCCGAACCGTGCAGCGCCGAGATGAACACTTGCTTGGCCCAGTCGACGAACTGCAGGCGGCGCTCCAGGGCACGCTGGCACTGCTCGCGCTGGTAGGCGTCCATGCCGTCCCACTTGTTGATGGCGATGACCAGCGCCCTGCCCTCGTCCACCGCATGGCCGATGAGGGTGAGATCCTGGTCGGCGAGGTTCTCGCGCGCATCGACCATCACCACCACGACCTGCGCGGCGGCGATGGACTGCAGCGTCTTAATCACGCTGAACTTCTCGATCGCCTCTTCCACGCGCGCCTTGCGGCGCACGCCGGCGGTATCGATCAGTACATAGCGGCGACCGTCGCGCTCCAAAGGTACGCGGATGGGATCGCGCGTGGTGCCGGCGACGTTGGAGACGATCAGCCGCTCTTCGCCGAGCAGGCGATTGATGAGGGTGGACTTGCCGGCATTCGGGCGCCCGACGATGGCGACGCGAATCGCGCCTGCGTCCTCGGGAGCGATTTCCTCATGCGCGTCTTCCGGCAACAGCGGCAGCACATGCCGAACGAGTTCGTCGGTACCGCGATTGTGCGCGGCCGACAGCGGCAGCGTGGAAGCCAGGCCGAAGACGGCGAACTCGGCGAGGGCGTTCTGCACATCGACGCCGTCGGTCTTGTTGACCGCAGCGATGACCGGTTTGCCGCTGCGCCGCAGGTCGTCGAGGATGGCACGGTCCTGCGGCAGAAGGCCGTCGCGCGCATCGACCACGAAGATCAGTACCTGGGCCTCGTCGACGGCGAGGCGGACCTGCTGCGCGGTCAGCGCGTCCAGGCCCTCCTCCACACCGGAAAGTCCACCGGTGTCGACCACCACGAACTGGCGCTCGCCGGTGCGGCACACGCCGTAATGGCGATCGCGGGTGACGCCCGGCATGTCGGCCACCAGAGCGTCGCGGCTGCGCGTCAGTGCATTGAAAAGGGTCGATTTACCGACGTTGGGGCGACCGACCAGGGCGACGACGGGCAGCATGGGAACGCATGAACTCCGGCGATCAATGCGTGCCGAGACGGTAAGCGCCGATGCGGCCCTTCACGTCTTCGACATACACCGTGTCGCCCACGACCAGCGGTTGGGCGCGGATCGGTTTCTTGGACAGACGCTCGCGGGCGGCCACAGCGCCGTCGCTGGTCTGCATCCAGTGCACGTAGCCCTCGACGTCGCCGACGACCACGTAGTTGCCCTGCACGGCCGGCGCGCTCAGCCAGCGGTACTTGAGCTTGTCGTTCTTCCACATGTCGGCGCCGCCGTTCTTGTCGAACGCCCACACCTGAGATTCGTCATTGACGCCATAGAGCGCATTGCCGGAGACGTCCACCGAGGCGAACGTCGAGAACGGATGCGACCACAGCGGGCGTCCGCTGGGACCGTCCACGGCGACCAGGTTGCCATGGTAAGCGGCGCCATAGAGCGTGCTGCCGTCCAGCACGATCGCGCCATCGGCGTCGTTGAGGCGATCGATTTCCGTGCGGCCTTCGCCGCTGGCCAGCGTCTGTTCCCAGAGCTTCTCGCCGTTATCGAGGCGCAGCGCGACCAGCTTGCCGTTGTCGCTGCCCAGGAAGATCACGCCGTTGGCGACCAGCAGGGGACCATTACCGCGCAGGCTCAGCAGCGGCACGCTGCCCTGGTCATACGCCCAGCGGCGCTCGCCGGTGGCGCTGTCCAGGCCATAAAGGCGGCCATCGCCGGTGCGCACGACCACCAGGTTGCCGACCACCGCGGGCGCCGAAAGGACTTCAGAGCTGACCGTGGCCTCCCAACGCGGAGAACCGTCCTTGGCGTTGATGCCATAGACGTGGCCGTCGAGAGTGCCGATCGCCAACAGGTCGCCGGATACGGCCGGACCGCCGGCATAGAACGCGTCTTTACGCTTCTTGTCGCCCCAGCCGAACCAGCCCTTGGTGCTCGAACTCTTGGACCACAGGGTCTTGCCGCTGGTGGCGTCGAGCGCGACGATCTTGCCGTCGGTGCTGGCGGCATAGATCACGCCATCGGCGAAGGCCGGACGCAGGCGCAGACCGCTCTCACCGGCGCCATGACCGACGCTGCTGGTCCACAGGCGAGTGACCTGGGCGGTCGGCTTGAAATCCTTGTCGAGCGGCGTGGGCGGCTGGACGTTTTCCTTCTTGAAGGAATGGCAGCCAGCCAGGGCCACCACCGACACCAGTCCGACCAGCAAAGCTCGTTTCATCACACCAGCTTTCATGCACCCTGCTTCCCGGCCACGGCCAGATTGTCGAGTTTCAACTGCAAGGCGCCGCTCTGCGGCGCACCCTCACCCAGTGCGGCCTTCGCGGCCTCATAGGCCTTGCGCGCATCGTCCGGGCGACCAAGCTTGACCAGGGCGTCGCCGCGTAGTTCCTGGCTCAGGCCTTCGTAGCTTTTCGCACCCACGCGGTCCAGCGTCGCCACCGCGTCGGCGGCCTTGTCCTGCGCCAGCTGCACCTGGGCGATGCGCAGCTGCATGAGCGCCTTCAGTTCCGGCTTGACCGCATGACCCTCGGCCCAGTTCAGCGACACCAGCGCCTTGTCCAACTGCTTGGCGTTGACCTGGCGCACGGCGCGGTCGCCGGCGGCGAACACGGCATAGGGGGTATCGGCGAAATCCTTGAACAACTGCTCGGTGAGCGTGTCGGCCTGATCGTTCTTGCCCGCGGCGACGGCGGCCTGCACCTGTTGGTAAAGCTGCGAAGCCTCGCTCTCGCGACCGGCCTTGTGGTTGTTCCACTGCTGCCAGCCGAAGATGCCGACCAGGCCGATCGCGACGCCGACCACGATAGAGAGGCCGTTCTGGCGCAGCCACTTCTGTACGCGTTCGCCCTGCTCGTAGTCGTCGTAGACTTCAAATGCCATGCAATCACCCTTGAAGGGAACGGATACCGCCGGAGGCTCAGCGGCCGTCCTTGCGCGTAGGAACTGAAACGATCCAGCCGGCGTTCGTCCGGCGGATACAAAGGGCAAGCATAACCGATCGCACTGGGCCGCGTGGACGGTTTCGCGGCGACGGCGTCACCCCGGCGACGTTGCGCTGGGCGACGATCGCATGGCGGGACTCAAGCTCCAGGTGCGTGAATCACACGCCGCTGGGAGTCGCCTTGCCGTCGCGCACGTCCACCTTGAAATGCGCCACGTTCGCCCGGCGATAGGCGTCGAGCACGATCGGCTGTCCATCCAGGGAGACCTGGGCGCCGGTGGCGTTGCCGATGCGCACCACCAACGGCTTGTCGCTCCGGTAGGTCTTGCTGGTACCGGCGGGCAGGAGACCGTATTCCAGCCGCGAACCGTCCTGGGCGACGACCTCGACCCAGCTGGCATTGGGCACCTCGAGCGAGAGGCTGTGGGCGCCATCGCCGACGGGGGATGCCTTCACGGGTTCCTTGGGCTGTGCCGAATCGACGCTGCCCAGATTGGGGAATGGCGCCATCGAGGCCAGCAGGGGTTGTTCTTGCGCCTCCGCCGGCTTGGGCGCGGTGGGCTGCACGTTAGCCTGCTGCGCTGCCGAGGAACTGCCTGATGCCGCCGGCAGATCGGCCTGGGCTACCGGCTTGGCGTCCAGCGGCGCGAGATGGCTGACGTCGCGGTCGAGCGTGCCGCGCACGCCGAGCCAGATGGTCGGCACCACGATCGCTGCCGTCAGCACCACGTAGGTGGCTGCTCGGGCGTAGCGTTCGAGCAGATAGCGCGAATGTGAAATGCCGCCTGTGGCTACCAGCGTGGGTTCCACCGGCGTCAGGCGGGCGAGTTCGGCCTGGATGGCCGTCTCGTCGACGCCGACATGGCGGCCGTATTTGCTGAGATAGCCAGCGAGATAGACCTGGTAGTCGATGCCCGCGTAATCGCCACCCTCAAGCTGGCGCAGAACGCGCACGGGCAGGCGCAGCGCCTGGCCGCAGCTTTCGATGTCCAGGCCCCTGGCCTCGCGCGCCGCGCGCAGGCGTGAGCCGAAATTCTCCTGCAGAGCGCCCGCCCCCTGTGCGCGCGCGTCGAACAGGACCCCTTCCCCGGCCTCCGGACCGGCCGGCTGTGACTGCATGGATGTCATTGGCTTGCGGTTGAGTCGATGGCGCGAGCCTGCTCCGAATCCGGGAACTGGCTCTGCAATCGCCTGCTGTAATTGCGGGCAGCATCCTTGTTGCCCAGGCGGAGTTCGATGTCGTGGCCAAGCTTGAGCCCGTCCGGCGAAGGCTGCCCCAACGCGTCGTAGCGCTGAAGGAAGGCGCGAGCGCGGAACGGATCGTTCTGCTTGATGTAGAGCAGCGAGGCGATCTGCAACAGCGCATCCGCGTTCTGCGGATCGAGCGTGATCGCCTTGCGGTAATCGTCTTCGGCGCCGGCCAGGTCGCCGGTGTCTTCGAGGCAACGACCGGCATTGGTCCAAGCCAGCGCCGGCGTCTGATAGAAGGGATCGGCGACCGCCTTCTGGAAATACTGGATCGCCTCGGCGGCACGCCCCGTCTTGCACAAGAAAGCGCCGAGGTTGTTGTTGGCATCGCCTTTCGACGGATCCAGCGCCACCGCCTTGCGGTAATGCTTCTCGGCTTCCGCCGGGTTGTTGATGCGCTCGTAAAGCACAGCCATCACGGTGTGCGCCGGCACGTAGTTCGGATCGAACTGCAGTGCCTTGTTGAGCTTGATCAGGGCGTCCTGCAGATCGCCATTCTGCATGTACGACTGGGCCAGCTCCGTATGCACGCGAGCGCCTTCCTCGGCGTTCTCGTTGCGCGCGACGCGCGGGCTGGGCCCCTCATGGTTGCCGCCATTGGAGACGCAGGCCGTCAACGAAGCGCCCAGGCAGGCGGCCAGCAGAATCCGTTCAAACCGCATGACTGGCCCCTTCTTCCAGACGTTTGCGGAACTCGGCCTGGCGGCGCGTGCGGTCCAGCACCTGTCCTTTCAGCTGGCCGCACGCCCGATCCATGTCG
>JBCNOA010000188.1:0-8923 GCA_039594095.1 Dyella sp. | reverse complement strand
GCCATCGCCATGCTCGACTCGGGCGGCCTGCTGACCTGGGCGCAGCGCCTGGAGATCGGCCCGCTCCGCCGCGTCGCGCTGCCCATGGCCAGCGCGCTGCACGACGGGCTGCGGCCGCTGGGCATCACCCGCTGGCGCGAAGGAGCGCTGGCCGACCTGCACAAACTGCAGGCGCCGGAACCGGCCGCGCCCAAGCCCATGCCGGCACCCGCACCGGCACCGGCACCCCTGCTCGTGCAATGCCAGGGCGCGGTTTCCACTCAGGTGGCCGTGGCTTCGGGTATGGCGACCCCGCCCATGGTCCTGAGCGGGAAAACTCCCGAGCCAGCCTCGGCTCCGACGGCCGCCGATCTGGCCTCGCTTCCGCAAGACACACCGCTGCCCGCGTTGCAGCCGGCCGCGGGACAGCCACGTACCGTGGCGCTGGTCGGCGATTCGATGATGGCCGTGGGCCTCAGCGGCAGCCTGCTGCGTGGCATCGCCGGCCATCCGCAACTGCACGCGGTACGCGCGTTCCGTTCCGGCACCGGCCTCAGCAGGCCGGACGTGTTCGATTGGATGAACGAATACCCGGCCATGCTCGGTGCGGACAAGCCCGACACGGTGATCGTCGCCATCGGCGCCAACGACGGCCAGAACTTCATCGAAGACGGCAAAGTGCTCGACTTCGGCAGCGATGCCTGGACCCAGGCCTACGAGCAGCGCCTGACGCGGTTCCTCGATCTGCTGACCCGCGATGGCGCGCAGGTGATATGGATGGGCCTGCCGCCCATGCGCCTGGCCAAGTACAACCAGCGCATGATGGAGATCAACCGCATCGCCTATCGCGTCGTCAGCCGAAATCCGCACGCGAGCTGGTGGAACACATCGCCCTATATCGCCGACGCCGGCGGCCAGTACCGCGAATACGCGCAGATGCCGGACGGCGGCACCCTGCGCATCCGCGCCGGCGACGGCATCCATCTTTCCGACGAAGGCGCCGGCCTGCTCACGCCCACGCTGCTGGCCTGGCTCAATCCGCCGCCCGCCGCGGAGGCTTCGCTCGCCGCCGTCCATGCCCACGCCACTCCGGCCATCTCGCCATGAACATGTCACGCCGCCCGTCCCGAGGACTCATTCGCGCCCTCGTCCCCGCCCTGCTGTTCGCTGTCGCGCCGGCGTGGGCGCAATCCGACGACGCGCTCGAACGCGAGTTCGGCCCGGCCGCGCTTCACCAACGCCAGACTCATGCCGCGGTCGACGTCATGACCCTGGGTGAAGGCGCACAGCGCGTGTACGTGTTCACGCCGGCAGAGCCGGCCCTGCCGCGCGGCGAGGCGCCGATGGTGCTGTTCCATCACGGCTGGCAGGGCATGAATCCGAAGAACTTCGGCGGCCTGATCGATCATCTGGCCCGCAGCGGCCAGGTCGTGATCTATCCGGTCTACCAGGAGTCGGCCGATACCTCGCCGCAGACGGTCACGGCGCAGGCGGCCCTGGCGGACCGGCGCGCGCTGGACGCGCTGGCGGAACGCCGCGGCCTGCGCCCGGATCCGCGGCGCGTGCTGTACTACGGCTATTCGATGGGCGCCGCCATCTCGCTCAACCTCGCATTGGACCCTGCCGGCCGCGGACTGCCGGCGCCGCGCGCGCTGATGCTGGTGGCGCCGGGCGACGCCTATCACGTGGTGCACGGCGACGAAGGACGCAGCATCATCGGACCGGTCGAGCAACTGCCCGCCGACTTGCCGGTGGCGCTGCTCACCGGCGCGGAGGACACCTCCATCGGCCTGCCCACGGCGCGCGCGCTGGCCGCGCGTCTATGCGGCATCCAGGCCGACCGGCGCGTGCTGATGGTGCTGCCGGGCGACGAGCACGGCGGCACCCGCGTCCACGCCGGGCTCGGCTCGCCCGGGGCGCCGGACAACCGCTACGACTTCGCTCTCAAGAGTCACGCCATCCCCACCCATGTCGCCGGACGCGACGAGTTCGAAGCGTCGCCCTCGTTCAACCAGCTCGACGTCTAGGGTTAATGGAAAGTCATCGACGCACTGGTCGACGGCCTGGCCCGCGGCGCGCTTCCCGACGTCGTGTTCGCCACCGGCACGGAACTCCAGCGCTACCTGGGCAGCTGGCCCGACGGCACGCGCTATGCCCCTATCCAGATAGAGCAACCCTGCCGCTGATCAGCGTCGCGGCGCCGCGGCTACTGGCTCGCCGGCGCGAACTTCCATCGGCCGCGCGGCATAACGCCGTGCCAATACCGCGCAGGTCATCAGCTGGATCTGATGGAACAGCATGATCGGCAGCACGATCGTGCCCAGCGGATGGCCGGCGAACAGCACCTTGGCCATCGGCACGCCGCTGGCCAGGCTCTTCTTGGAACCGCAGAACACGATGGTGATCTCGTCCGCGCGGTCGAAGCCCAAGGCCCGCGCGCCATAGCGCGTGGCCAGCAGCGCGATGGCCAGCAGCACCGCGTTCACCAGCAACAGCCCGCCGAGCACCGGCAGCGGCACCTGCTTCCACAATCCCTGCAATACCGCTGCGCTGAAGGCGGTATAGACCACCAGCAGAATGGAGCCCTGATCGACGTACGCCACCAGGCCGCGATGCCTGGCGACCCAGCCGCCGATCCAGCGCTGCGCCACCTGGCCGGCGACGAAGGGCACCAGCAGCTGCAACACGATCGCGCCGATCGCACCCCAGGACATGCCGCCCTGCCCGTGCGATTCCAGCATCAGCCCCACGAGCAAAGGGGTGAGGAAAATACCGAGCAGGCTGGATGCGGACGCCGAACAAATCGCCGCGGCGACGTTGCCGCGCGCGATGGAGGTGAATGCGATGGACGATTGCACGGTGGAGGGCAAAGCGCACAGAAACAGCACGCCCAGGTACAAGTCGGGCGTCACCAGCGGCGCCAGCACCGGGCGCAGCAGCCATCCCAGCAGCGGAAACAGCACGAAGGTGCTCGCCAGCACGGTCAAGTGCAGGCGCCAATGGGTGGCGCCGGCGACCACGGCCTCACGCGACAGCTTGGCCCCGTGCAGGAAGAACAGCAGCGCGATCGCCATGTCGGTCAGCACCTCGAACACGCCGGCCGCCGCGCCTCGACATGGCAGCACCGTGGCGAGAACCACGGTGGCGATCAGCGCGCAGGTGAAACGATCGGGCAGGAAGCGGCGCAGGAACATGACGGCGGGGATGCGAAGGAGACGACGCCATTGCATCGCGCAGGCATTGATAAATCAAATCGTTTTAACTTATTCGTTGATACGATTTCCGCATGAATGTCAGCCTGCGCCAGCTCCGCGCCTTTCTCGCCGTCGCCCAGGCACGGCATTTCCGGCGCGCGGCCGAGAGCCTGCACCTCACGCAACCGGCGGTCAGCCGCCACATCGCGGACCTGGAAGCCGAACTGGGCGTACGCCTGTTCGACCGGAATACGCGAGAAGTGGTGCCCACCGACGCCGGACGCTATCTGCAAGGTGCGGTGGAACGGTTGCTCGACGAACTGGAGGGCGTGCTCTCCCACGTCCATTCGGAAAGCGAGCGGCGCAGCGGCAAGGTGCGCGTGGCCGCGGTGCCCACGCTGTCGGCCGGGCTGATGCCGCGCTGCATCGCCGCCTGCGCGCGCGACTATCCTCAGCTCACCGTGCAATTGCACGACCAGGTGCAGACTCTGGTGCTGGACAGCGTGCGCAACGGCGAGGTGGATTTCGGCCTCGCCATCGAGCCGGCCGACCGCGAATCGTTCGAGACCGAGACCATCCTGCGCGATCCGTTCGTGCTGGTATGCCGCGCCGACCATCCCCTCGCCGCGCTGCCCGACGTGCCGTGGAAGAAGCTCAAGGGACAACCGCTGGTGCTGCTGGACCAGACCTCCGGCAGTCGGCGGCTGATCGACCGTCAACTGGCCACGCAGCGCCTGGAACCCAACGTGGTTCAGCAGGCCGGCCACACTCTCACCGCCTTCCGCATGGTGGAGGCCGGGCTGGGCGTGAGCATCACGCCGCGGTTGTCGCTGCCCGCGCCGGGCACGCTCGTGGCCCGCCCTCTAACGCCGGTGGTCGAACGCGCCGTCACGCTGATCCGGCGCAGGCACCGCTCACTGTCGCCGACCGCGGAACTGGTGTGGAACAGCATCCGCAGCACGGCGGCGGCTTGGACCGCGCAAGGCACCAGACGCAGGACGATCACGCCGCGTTGAGCCGTACGCGCTTAGCGTGGCCGGTCTCCGCAGGAGACCGCCATGCGCTATCAGCTCTACTACTGGACCGGCATCCAGGGACGCGGCGAGTTCGTACGCCTCGCGCTGGAAGACGCGGGCGCCGACTACGCGGACGTGGCCCGCGAGCGAGGCGATGACGCGATCATGCCGTTCCTGCGCGGCGACATGCCCGGCGCGCGGCCTTTCGCTCCGCCGTTCCTGAAAGCCGGCCGCCTGGTGATCGCCCAGACCGCCGAGATCCTGCTCTATCTGGCTCCGCGCCACGGCCTGGTGCCCGGCAGCGAATCGGCGCGGCTGTATGCGCATCAGCTGCAGCTCACTCTTTCGGACCTGGTGGTCGAAGCGCACGACACGCACCATCCGATCGCCGGCGGTCTTTACTACGAGGACCAGCGGCCGGCCGCGAAGCAGCGTGCGGAAGATTTTCGCAAGCAGCGCATACCCAAGTTCCTCGGCTATTTCGAGGACGTGCTGGGGAAAGGCGGCGGCCGCCACGCGCTAGGCCGGCATTCGTACGTCGACCTCTCGCTGTTCCAGGTGATGAGCGGCCTGACCTATGCATTCCCGACCGCGATGAAACGCATGCGCCGGAAGCTGCCGCGATTGAACGCACTGGCCGAGCGCGTCGCCGAACGTCCGCGGCTGGCTGCATATCTAGCATCGCCACGACGCATCCCGTTCAACGAGATGGGCATTTTCCGGCACTACCCCGAACTGGACGGCTGATCCTGGACAGCAAGACCTAGACAACGCGGCCAAGACAACGCGGTTGAGACACTGCGATCGATCACGCGATCAGGACACCGCGATCACGACGGCGCCGGCCAGGATCAGCCCGCCGCCCACCAGCACCGGCAGCGTCGGCTTTTCGCCCAGCACCAGAAAGCCGAGCACGATCACCATCGCCACGCTGAGCTTGTCGATCGGCGCCACCTTGCTCACCGGCCCCAGCTGCAGCGCGCGGTAGTAGCACAGCCACGACAGGCCCGTGGCGATGCCGGACAGCACCAGGAACAGCCACGCGTGCGACGACAGGTTCGCCGGCCGCGCCCACTCGCCCCGCAGGCTGAGGATGCCTGCGGTGACCAGCAGGATCACGATGGTGCGGATGAAAGTGGCGAGGTTGGAGTTGATGCCCGC
This sequence comes from Dyella sp., assembly GCA_039594095.1. GTDB lineage: Bacteria > Pseudomonadota > Gammaproteobacteria > Xanthomonadales > Rhodanobacteraceae > Dyella_D. Next base: position 3,573 of record JBCNOA010000188.1, on the reverse strand, counting down.
CACGCCGATCTTGCCGAACAGCGCGGTGAGTGCAGCGAAGAACGCCGAACCCAGCGCGAACAGCAGCCAGCTTTCGCGCAGGTTCATGCCGGCATCCTCAGGGGCTGGAGCTGGCTTCGGCGGGCTTGCTCTTGCCCCACTCCATCACCTTGTACATCACCGGTTTCACCGGCTCGCGCGGGCCGCTCTGGTTGTAGAGCTTGCCGTTGGGGTCGACCAGATAGGTCTGCGGTGGGCCGACCTTGGGCGTCACCACCACCATGTAGAGCATGCCGCTGCGACGGTATTCCTGGACGGTGTTGTCGCCTTCCTGCCGCACCGTGACCTGCGGCGGCGCCTCGCCATGGGCATCGCGCGGCTGGCTGGTGGCCGGCGTGGCGTGCGCGGATTGCGCGGAGGCCGGCTTGACCGGGGCAGGCGGCTGCGTGGCCTTGACGCCCGGATCGTTCATGCCCGGCGGCGGCGGGGCCGGCGGCAGCGAGCGCGTGGATTGCGCGAAGGCCGGCGCAACGGCGAAGGCACTCAGGGCGACGAACAGGACGACAGCAGGTTTCATGGCGGATCTCCTCGCGATGGCGCCGAGCATAACAGCGCCGCCTCCGGACTCCGTGAAGCGCGGCAACATGGCGCTCCGGCAACGCCTGGCGGAGCTCGCTCCCGTCCGGCGGGGCCGGCGCATCGGCGCTACACTCGCCCTTCCCTTCCGGCCGGCGCACGCCCGCGCCCCGACTCCACCCTTCGCGGTCCTCCAGGCGTCCATGTCCAAGCTCATCCTGATCGACGGCTCCTCGTACCTCTATCGCGCGTTCCATGCGCTGCCCCCGCTCACCAACACTCACGGCGAACCCACCGGCGCGCTGTTCGGGGTAGTGAACATGCTGCGCGCGACGCTCAAGGCCAGGCCCGATTACGTGGCCTTCGTCAGCGATGCGCCGGGACCGACGTTCCGCGATGCGCTGTACGACCAATACAAAGCCAACCGCCCGCCCATGCCCGACGATCTGGGCGCGCAGGTGGAACCGATGCTGGCGATCGTGTCCGCACTGGGCTTCCCGATCCTTCGCGTCGAAGGCGTGGAAGCGGACGACGTGATCGGCACGCTGACCGAGCAGGCACACGCGCAAGGCATCGAGGTGGAGATCTCCACCGGCGACAAGGATCTGGCCCAGCTCGTGCGGCCCGGCATCACGCTGGTCAACACCATGACCAATACCACCATGGACGACGCCGGCGTCATGGAGAAATTCGGCGTGCGGCCGGACCAGATCATCGACTACCTCGCCCTGGTCGGCGACAGCGTCGACAACGTGCCCGGCGTACCCAAGTGCGGCCCCAAGACCGCCGCCAAATGGCTGGCCGAATACGGCTCGCTCGACGGCGTGATCGCCAACGCCGACAAGATCGGCGGCAAGATCGGCGAGAGCCTGCGCGCGGCGCTGCCGCAGTTGCCGCTATCGCGCGAGCTGGTGTCGATCCGCCTGAACGTACCGCTGGAACTGGGCGTCACCGACCTGATACTGCGCGACCGCGACGTGGAACGCCTGCGCGAACTCTTCACCCGCTACGAATTCAAGGCCGCGCTGAAAGAGCTGGACGGCGCCGCGGAATCCGCCGCGCCTGCGCCTGCACCGTCGGCGCCCGCCGTCGCTCCTCCGGTCCATTCCGGGGAGGATTTGAGCGGTCCGGGCCGCTACGAGCTGGTCACCACCGACGCACAGCTCGATGCGTGGCTGGACAAGCTGCGCGCGGCCGAACTCATCGCCTTCGACACCGAGACCACCAGCATTGATTCGATGCAGGCGGAGATGGTCGGCCTGAGCCTGTCGGTGGAGACCGGCGAAGCCTGCTACGTGCCGCTGGCGCACGACTATCCCGGCGCACCGGCGCAGCTGCCGCGCGACCACGTGCTCGACAAGCTCAAGCCGATCTTCGAAGACCCGTCGCGAGCCAAGCTCGGTCAGCACGCCAAGTACGACATCAACATCCTTTCGCACTATGGCATCGTGGTGCAGGGCCTGAAGCACGATTCGATGCTGGAGTCGTACGTGTGGAACGCCACCGCCACGCGCCACGACATGGACTCGCTCGCGCGCAAATACCTCGGCTACGAGACGGTGAAGTACGAGGAAGTCGCCGGCAAGGGCGCCAAGCAGATCTCCTTCTCGCAGGTGGACATGGACACCGCCTGCCGCTACGCCGCGGAAGACGCCGACATCACCCTGCGCCTGCACCGGGCGCTGTGGCCGCTGCTGGAGAGCGAGCCGAAGCTGCGCAGCGTGTACGAGGACATCGAGATTCCGCTGGTGCCGGTGCTCGCCGGCATGGAACAGCGCGGCGTACTGATCGACGTGCCCAACCTGCGCCTGCAGAGCCAGCAACTGGGCAAGCGCATGTTCGACCTGCAGCAGCAGGCGTGGCAGGCCGCCGGACACGATTTCAACCTGGATTCTCCCAAGCAGCTGCAAAGCGTGCTGTTCGACGAACTGGGACTGGCGGCCAAGCTGCGCACGCCCACCGGCCAGCCGTCCACCAACGAGGAAGCGCTCGAAGCGATCGCCGATGAGCACCCGCTGCCGCGCCTGATCCTCGACTACCGCGGCCTGGCCAAGCTGCGCTCTACCTATACCGACAAGCTGGCGGAGATCGTCAACCCGCGTACCGGGCGCGTGCACACCAGCTACCACCAGGGCGCTGTCGCTACCGGCCGCGTGTCCTCTTCCGATCCCAATCTCCAGAACATCCCGGTGCGTACCGAGGAAGGACGACGCATCCGCCAGGCTTTCATCGCGCCGGATGGCTGGGTGGTCATGGCGGCGGACTACTCGCAGATCGAGCTGCGCATCATGGCCCACTTGTCGGGCGATGAAGGCTTGTTGCGCGCCTTCCAGGAGGGCGGCGACGTCCATCGCGCCACCGCGGCGGAGGTGTTCGGCCTGCCGCCGGAAGAAGTCAGCACCAACCAGCGGCGCGCCGCCAAGGCCATCAATTTCGGCCTGATGTACGGCATGAGCGCCTTCGGCCTGGCCCGCCAGCTGGGCGTGGACCGCGGCGAGGCCAGCGACTACATGGCCCGCTACTTCGCCCGCTACCCGGGCGTGCACGCCTTCATGGACGCCACGCGCGAGCAGGCCCACCGCGACGGCTACGTCGAGACCATCTTCGGGCGCCGCCTGTACCTGGAGAACCTCAAGGCCCGCAACCAGGCGCTGCGCGCTGGCGCCGAGCGCGCCGCGGTGAACGCGCCCATGCAGGGCAGTGCCGCGGACATCATCAAGCGGGCCATGATTGCGGTCGCCGCGTGGCTCAAGCCGCGCGAGGACGCTCACATGCTCATGCAGGTGCACGACGAACTGGTGTTCGAAGTGCGCGAGGACGCCGTGGACACTGTCCGCGCCGCCGTTGTCGAACGCATGTCCGGTGCGGCCCAGCTGCGCGTGCCGCTGCTGGTGGAAGCGGGCGTCGGAGCCAACTGGGACGAGGCGCACTGAGCGAATACCGGCATTTGGAATTTCCAAATGAACCGACAATGAATTTTTGCCGGAATCTTGCTGCAACTTTTCCAGCGACGGACGT
>JBCNOA010000187.1:0-8973 GCA_039594095.1 Dyella sp. | reverse complement strand
TTTCGCATCGCCGGCGCGGCGGCCGCGCCGTTCGAAGAACTCGGTCCTCTGCTGCTTGACGGCTCGCCGGCCCGTTTGTTCGACGAATCGCTCAAGCTGTTCCTGAGCGGGCACGGTCTGAAGAGCTTCCGCATGCTCGAGCGCAGCGGGCTGCTCAAGTTCATGTTTCCTGCCACGGCACGCTCGCTCAAGCGTGGCGATGAGACATTGCGCGCGCTGATCGAGGAAGGGCTCGGCAGTACCGACGCGCGAGTCGCCGAGGGCAAGTCGGTGACGCCCGCATTTCTCTTCGCCGTATTGCTGTGGGGCGAGGTGCGCGATCTGGCGCATGCGTGGATCGTCAAGGGTGTCGAGAGTTCGCAGGCGTGGGGGCGTGCGGTCGCTCACGTGGTGTCCGAGCAGTGCCAGCGCGTGGCGATTCCCCGGCGTTTCACCATCACCATGGAAGAGATCTGGGCGCTGCAGCCGCGCTTCGAACAGGTGCAACGCAAGCGAGTATTCCGCCTGATGGCGCATCCGCGCTTCCGCGCCGCATTCGATTTCCTGATGCTGCGCGGTTCGGAATCGCTGGCCGTCCGGGAATTGGGTCAGTGGTGGGCGCACGCGCAGCAACTACCGCACGAGACGCTGGCCGCTGCATTGTCGGGTGCACCTGGCGCCGACGTGCCGCCCCCTGCCGGCGGTGGCTCCCCGGCGCCCAAGCCGCGCAAGCGCCGGCGGCGGCGTAAGCCCGACGGTAAATCGAGTACCGCGTGACGACAGCGTACGTCGCACTGGGCAGCAACCTGGGCGATTCCCGACGGTATCTGGCGCAAGCCGTCGAAGCCATGGAGCGTCTACCGCAGACGCGGGTGACGGGCCGTTCGCGCCTCTACCGCACCCCGCCGTGGGGTGTGCTGGATCAGCCGCCGTTCGTGAATGCCGCGGTGCGGCTCGACACGGGCCTGCCGCCTTTGGAGCTACTGGATGCCTTGCTCGGCATCGAGCGGGCAGCGGGCCGCCTGCGGGAAGGCGAACGCTGGGGACCTCGCACGCTGGACTTGGATCTGCTTCATGTCGATGGCGTGCGCAGCGACGATCCGCGCCTGATCCTGCCGCACCCTCGCATCGCCGAGCGCTCCTTCGTCCTGTTGCCTCTCAATGACTTGGCGCCGGACTTGGACATTCCCGGCCAGGGCGGAGTGGCCGCATTGCTGTCCGCCGTGGATCGCAGCGGCTGCGAGGCGTTGCCTTGAGCCTTTTGTGCGATGCGGCGGATAATCCGCGTCTTCCTTCTCGCCAAGAGCTCGCCGGGCTCTGAGGAATCTCCGTGTACGTCCAGAACGCCAATGCCCCCGCCCGCAAGCCCGTGACGGTTCCCGGCCTGCGCGCCATGAAGGCGGAGGGCCGGCGCATCGTCATGCTTACCGCATACGACTACAGCTTCGCCTGGCAACTGGAGGCGGCCGGCATCGACGTCGCCCTGGTCGGCGACTCGCTGGGTATGGTGGTGCAGGGGCACAAGAGCACTTTGCCGGTGACGCTCGATCACATGGTCTATCACACCGCGGCCGTCGCCCGCGGTCTGTCCGCCACCCTGCTGATCAGCGACCTGCCATTCATGGCCGATCGCGACGTGCCGCATTTGCTGGATGCCGGGGCGCGATTGGTCGGTGAGGGCGGGGCGGCGGCGGTGAAAATCGAGGGCGCGGCGCCGCATATTCTAGAGGGTATCGACGCGTTGGTGACCCGGGCCATTCCGGTATGCGCGCACCTAGGCCTCACGCCCCAGTCGGTGCACAAGTTCGGCGGCTTCCGCATTCAGGGCCGCGAACAGGAGGCGGCCGATCGCGTGGTGGCCGAGGCGAAGGCGGTGCAAGAGGCCGGCGCGGACCTTCTGGTGCTCGAAGGCGTGCCGACCGCGCTGGGTCAGCGCGTCACCGAGGCTGTGGACATTCCTGTCATCGGCATCGGCGCCGGCCCGCACTGCGATGGCCAAGTGCTGGTGCTGCAGGACATGCTCGGCGTCACGCCGGGCAAGCGGCCGAAGTTCAGCAAGGATTTCCTCGCCGGGCGTGATTCTGTCGCAGCCGCGCTCGCCGCCTTCGCCGAGGACGTGCGCAGCGGCGCCTTCCCGGCCCCCGAACACTGCTTCAGCTGAGACCAGACCTCCATGCAGACCGTGCAAGACGCCGCGGCATTGCGCGCCGTGATCCGCGGCTGGCGCTCCCAGGGCCAGACCGTGGGATTCGTGCCGACCATGGGCAACCTCCATGCAGGCCACCATTCGCTGATCAAGCTGGCTCGGGCGCGCACCGACCGGGTAGTGGCCAGCGTGTTCGTCAATCCGACCCAGTTCGGACCCAGCGAGGATTTCGAGCGCTATCCCCGCACGCTCACGCAGGATCAGGCCGGGTTGGCGGAGCAGGGCTGCGACCTGCTGTTCGCGCCGGAAGTGGCCACGATGTATCCGTTCGGCCCGGCCCTGAGCGTCAGCGTGCATGTGCCGCAAGTGACCGACACGCTGGAAGGCGCGCATCGTCCGGGGCATTTCGACGGCGTGGCGACGGTAGTGTGCAAGCTGTTCAACCTCGTGCAGCCGGACGTGGCCGTGTTCGGCCAGAAGGATTTCCAGCAGCTGAAGGTGATCGAGCGCATGGTGCGCGACCTGGGGCTGCCGGTGAAGGTGATGGGGGCGCCCACGCTGCGCGCTGAGGACGGCCTCGCGCTCAGCTCGCGTAACCAGTACCTGTCGCCGTCCGAGCGTGAACTGGCGCCGCAGATTCACGCCACCTTGCAGCAGATGCGCGAGCTGGTGCTCAAGGGGCATGCGCTCAAGGTGGTCGAGCAAGCGGCGGCATCCAAGCTGGTCCGGGCGGGATTCGAGCCGGATTACGCGGCCATCCGCCGCGCGGACGACCTCTCCGAGCCCGCCGAGGGCGAGCGCGAGGGCCTGGTGGCGCTGATCGCCGCCCGCCTGGGTAGCACCCGGCTGATCGACAACTTGCCCTTCGATTGATCTGTCCCCATGTACCGCCCGGACCGGCCCTCGTTGCGGGATGCCGGGCCGCGATCCGATAATTGCCCGCTACGCAGACCTTTTCTGCTGGAAGTCATGCCATGAACCTGAACATGCTCAAGGCCAAGATACACCGCGCGACGGTGACGCACGCCGAGCTGCACTACGAAGGCTCGATCGCGATCGACGGCCTCCTGCTCGATGCCTCCGGCATCCGCGAATACGAGCAGATCCACGCGTGGAACATCAACAACGGCAAGCGCTTCGTCACTTATGCGCTGCGCGCCGAAGAGGGTTCCGGCATCATCTCGGTCAATGGCAGTGCGGCGCATCGCGCCCAACCGGGCGACCTGATCATCATCGCCGCGTTCGCGCAGCTGTCGGAAGCGGAGCTGGCGCAGTTCCAGCCCACGCTGGTCTACGTCGACGCGAACAACTGCATCTCGCACACCAACCGTTCCATTCCCAAGCAGATGGCGGCGGCCTGATCCGGCCTCTTTCGGTCGGCTTCGCAGTCCCGTCACTTTCGTTCGCAAGCAGGCCGCCCTCGGGCGGCCTGTTCGCTTTCCTGGAAGGCCGCGGCACGAAACGGTCCGCGGGCTACACGAACGCCTCGCACTGGCTCTAAGATCGGGTCCCCATCCCCGCCAAGCACGAGCCTATGTCGCCCCAGCGCAGTCCGTCCTTTCTGGCAGCACACGTCGAACGTCTCTCGGGTACGCACCTGCGCGATTTGCTGAAGGACCGGGAGCGCGGCGAACGCCTGCGTCATCGCGTTGGCCCGCTGCTGCTGGACCTGAGCCGCCAGAAGATCGACGACGAAGCGCTGGGTGCGCTCGGCGAGCACGTCGAGGCCAGCGGTTGGCAGCGCGCCCGCGACGCCATGTTCGCCGGCAAGCCGATCAACACTTCCGAGAACCGTGCGGTCCTGCATACGGCGCTGCGTGCCGGCGGCTCGCGTCTTCCTCCGGTGGCGCCGAACGAGGCGCGCAAGGAGATCGAGGACACCCTGCACCGCATCGAGGAGCTGGTCCGTGCCGTCGAGCGCGGCGACTCGGCCAGCCTGGGTCTGCCGGCGAAGATCACCGATGTCGTGAATATCGGCATCGGCGGATCCGATCTCGGGCCGCGCCTGGCGGTGCGCGCGCTGACGCCGTTCCATGTGCCGGAACTGCGTAGCCATTTCCTGACCAACGTCGACGGCCAGTCGGCGCATGAGCTGATGCGTCAGCTCGATCCGCGGCGCACGCTGGTCATCGTGGTGTCCAAGACCTTCACCACCCAGGAGACGCTGCTCAACGGCAATATCCTGCGCGACTGGATTATGCGGGCGTACGACGGCGACGCGCGTTCGGCGTCGCGGCATTTCCTTGCCGTCAGTGCGAACACGGCCGAAGCCGAGCGCTGGGGCGTGGCATCGTCGAACATCTATCCGATGTGGGACTTCGTCGGCGGCCGCTTCTCGCTATGGTCCGCCGTGGGGTTGTCGCTCGCGCTGGCCGTCGGCATGGAGCATTTCCGCGCGATGCTCGCGGGAGCCGCGCGCATCGACGATCACTTCCGCAGTGCGCCGTGGCACGAGAACCTGCCGGTCCTGCTCAGCCTGATCGAGTACTGGAACCGCAATGCACTCGGTCGCGCGAGCCGCGCCGTAGTGCCGTACGCGGATCTGCTCGGCGACCTCACCTCGTACCTGCAGCAGCTGGAGATGGAAAGCCTGGGCAAGCAGGTGACGCCGCAGGGCGAACCGGTGACGCAGGACACTTCGGCCGTGGTTTGGGGCAGCGTGGGCACCAACGCACAGCATGCGTACTTCCAGTCGCTGCACCAGGGGACGGATACCGTTCCGCTCGAATTCATCGGCGTGGTGCGCCCCGCGCATCCGCTGCGTGCCAATCACGATGCGCTGCTGTCCAACCTGCTCGCCCAAGCAGCGGCGCTCGCGCTGGGCAAGACCTTCGACGAGGCCCTCGCCGAGGCGAAGGGTGGCGACGAGGCGGCTCGCCGCGTGCTCGCCGCTCAGCGCACTTTCCCCGGCGATCGGCCCAGCACCGTGATCCTGCTCGACTCGCTGACGCCGGAAAGCTTCGGCGCACTGATCGCCCTGTACGAGCACAAAGTCTTCATGCTCGGCCATCTGTGGAACATCAATGCGTTCGATCAATGGGGTGTGGAACTGGGCAAGGTGATCGCGCGCCAGATCCTCCCGGCTCTGGAAGGGCAGGCTGACGATCTGTCGGCCTTCGATACCGCCACGCGCGCGCTCATCGAAGAGATCCAGCAGCGCCGCGAAGGCTGACCCGCTTCACGTCGTCTGATGCCGCGCAAGCGCCCAGGCGACGTGCTCTCGCACGATAGGAGACGCATGGTCCGCGCGCGCGCGTAACGCGTCGACGATTTCGGGCGAGCCGGGCGCATTGCCGAGCGCTACTGCGATGTTGCGCAGCCAGCCCTCGTGTCCCGTGCGGCGGATCGCCATGCCCTCGGTGCGGCGGAGAAACTCCTCCTCGCTCCAGGCGAACAGTTCCACCAGGCGCGTGCCGTCGAGGCTATGGCGCGGCGCGAAATCGGGTTCCGCGGTGTCGCGCGCGAATTTGTTCCAAGGGCAGATCAACTGGCAGTCGTCACATCCGAAGACGCGATTGCCCATCGGCGCGCGCAATTCCTCGGGAATGCTGCCCTTCAGTTCGATGGTCAGATAGGAAATGCATCGGCGCGCGTCCAGCCGGTAGGGCGCGACGATCGCCTGAGTGGGGCAGATGTCGATGCAGCGGCGGCAGGAGCCGCAGTGCGCGGAGGCCGGCTCATCCAGCGGCAGAGGCAGGTCGGTGTAGAGCTCGCCGAGAAAGAAGTAGGAGCCGGCCTTGCGATTGATCAGCACCGTGTGCTTCCCGATCCAGCCCAGTCCCGCATTGCGGCCGAGCGCTTTTTCCAGCACCGGCGCCGAATCGACGTAGGCGCGGTAGCCGAAGTCGCCCACTTTCGCCTGGATGCGCTCGGCGAGTTTCTGCAGCCGGTTGCGCATCAGCTTGTGATAGTCGCGACCCAGCGCGTATCTGGCCACATAGCCGGCGTTGGGATCTTCCAGCACGGCCCAGGCATTGCGCGTGCCGGGCGGGATGTAGTCCATACGCACGGAAATGACCCGGACCGTGCCGGGCTCCAGCTCCGCGGGACGACTGCGCTTGGTGCCATGGCGCGCCATGTAATCCATGTCGCCGTGATGTCCGTCTTCGAGCCAGCGCAACAGGTGATGCTCGTCCTCGCCCAGGTCGATGCCGGCGATCCCCGCGTCGGCGAATCCCAGCTCGCGCGCCCAGCGTTTGATGTCGGCGGCGAGAGCCGCGTAATCGTGGGAGAGAGGGGCGGAGGAGTGCATGGCGCTTATTGTAATTCCGCCGGTCCGGCCCGCGGCCGGTGTCTATAATCCGCTGCATGACGCCCATCCGCATGCATAGCCAGGAACTCTATTCCGTCGAACAAGTGCGCGCGCTGGACCGGCGAGCCATCGAGGAACTGGGCATTCCCGGCATCGAACTGATGCGCCGGGCGGCCTCGGCCGGCCTGGCTTCATTGCGGCGTCATTGGCCTGACGCCCATCGCGTCGCTGTGTATTGCGGGCCCGGCAATAACGGCGGCGACGGCTTTCTGCTCGGGGCGCTTGCGCTGGAAGCAGGCCTGCAGACCGTGCTGTTCGCGCTGGCGGGCGAATCGCGCGGCGATGCGGACATCGCGCGTGGGCGCTTCGAACAGGCGGGGGGCAGCGTGCGGTTATGGGATGAGGCGGCCGATCTCCCGGTGGCTGACGTGCACGTGGTCGCCCTGTTCGGCACCGGCCTGACGCGCGCGCCGGAACGACGCGTGGCCGATCTCATCTGGCGTCTGAACAGGAGTGGTCAACCTATCCTCGCGCTGGACCTGCCGTCAGGCCTCCAGGCCGATACCGGACAATGTCCCGGAGAAGCCATCAAGGCCGACGTCACGGTGACTTTCATCGCGCACAAGCGCGGGCTGCATACCGGGCGTGCGCCCGACTGCGTCGGCAAGCTCGAACTGGACACGCTCGGTTTGCCGGACGCTTTATGGGAAAGCGTCGAACCGGACGCGCTGCTGCTGCAGCCCGAGACCTTGCCGAGCCGCCCGCGCCATGCCCACAAAGGCGACAACGGCCACGTGCTGGCGATCGGCGGCGAGGCGGGCACCGCTGGCGCGATCAGGCTCTGCGGCGAAGCCGCGCTGCGCGCAGGGGCCGGCCTGGTCAGCGTGGCGACGCGCGAGGCAAATCTGCTCGCTCTCCAAGCCGCACGGCCGGAATTGATGCCGCATGGCGTGGACGGTCCGCAATCCTTACAGCCGCTGCTCGAGCGCGCAGACGTACTAGCGCTGGGACCTGGGCTGGGGCAGGGGGGCTGGGGGCACGCGCTTTGGCTGACGGCGCTGGATGCAGGAAAACCTGTGGTGGTGGACGCCGATGGCCTCAATCTGCTGGCGCGCGAGCCACGCAGGTTCGAGCAGCCGGCGGTCATTACGCCGCATCCGGGCGAGGCCGCGCGGTTGCTTTGCATCTCCGTGGCGGATGTCGAGGCCGACCGGTTCGCTGCCGTTCGCTCGGTGGCCCACCGTTATGAGGCCGTGGCCGTACTGAAAGGCGCCGGCAGCCTCATCGCGGACCCGCGCGGCCGCGTGGCCGTGTGTCCCTGGGGCAATCCCGGCATGGCGACCGGCGGCATGGGGGACCTGTTGACGGGTATCGTCGCCGCGTTGATGGGGCAGGGCTGCGACGCCTGGGAGGCAGCGTGCCTCGGCGTAGGCTTGCATGCACGGGCTGGCGACGCGGCTGCGCAAGGCGGTGAACGAGGGTTGCTGGCGACCGATCTGCTGGTGCCGCTGCGCCGGCTGCTCAATGGACTGGACGCATGAATACCTTGCATCAAGATCTGCCCGACGAAACCGCCACGACCGCGCTGGCCAGCCGGCTGGCCACCGCGCTCGACGACGGCATGGTGATCTATCTGCACGGCGACCTCGGGGCCGGAAAGACCAGCTTCGCTCGCGCTTTTCTGCGCGCGCTGGGTGTGGGAGAGCGGGTAAAGAGTCCGACTTACAGCCTGATCGAGTCGTACCGCTTGAAGGACCGTACCGCCTGGCACTTGGATCTCTACCGGATTGCCGATCCTGGCGAACTGGAATGGCTGGGCCTGGACGCGCTGGCCGATCCCTCCGCGCTGGTGCTGGTCGAGTGGCCCGAACGTGGCAAGGGGGCGCTGCCGGCGCCAGACCTGCAAATAGACCTTGCCTACGCCGGCCTGGGGCGTTCCATCCGTGTGGCTGGCCTTACGCCACGCGGCGAGCATCTGCTGGCTCAGCTGGCGGCAGATGCCTGAAGCTGAGAGGCCTAAGTATCGATAGTCAATGAGATTTCGGCCGTCGTCTCCCATGCGGGAGAGACCCTTCTGCATGCATGGCTTGCATCCGATAGCTGGATACAGCCTGACAAAGCCGCTGCAGGTTATGGATATTCAAGGGAAAAGCACTTGCATTCAGAAAAGTGCTGAGCTTCAATGCCGCCCATGAGGGGATATCCGACCACCATTCGTCAGTTTTCTTGCCTCGTGGCGCTGGCCGTGGCGCCGCTTTGTGCTGTGCACGCCGCGGACGTGAAGTCCGCACGCGTATGGGCTGGCCCGGAATACACCCGCCTGGTGCTCGATGTATCCGGTCCGCTGGACTACAAGGCGCGCCAGGATGGCGGCCAGGTGGTGATCGATCTGGACCGGAGCGCGTTGGCCGGCGATTTCTCCGCGCCGAAGGCGCAGGGCCTGCTCAGGGGACTGGACAGTAGCCAGCAGGGCGGCCGCCTCCAACTGGTGGCCAAGGTCGATCCTTCGAGCCGCTACAAGAGCTTCTTGCTGAAGCCGGCCGCAGAGTACGGCTATCGCCTGGTGGTGGACGTCTATCCTGGCGCGGGCGGCGTT
>JBCNOA010000186.1:0-9048 GCA_039594095.1 Dyella sp. | reverse complement strand
ACAGCAGGGCGAGCGCGGCGAGGGCCAGCAGGATCGTGCTGGGCAGGCGCAGCAGCGTGGTCCAGTCCATCTCTCTACGTCTCGTGGTGCCGCGGCGCGGCCGGTGCGCGCATGATAGCGGCAGCGTCCTGCCGCCGGCCGCGGCGCGAGGCCGCGAAAACGAATGCGGTCCCTGCGGGCCGGCTCGTTATACTGCGGCGGTCTCCGTAGGAACCCACTCCCATGCGCCGTTCGATCCTGCTGCTCATGCTCTGCGTCGCCGCGTCCATGTTGGCCGGCTGCGGTAACAAGGGACCGCTGTTCATGCCGCCGCCGAAGCCGACGCCAGCGGCGACGACTCCGGCGCCCGCGCCGGCTTCCACCGCGGCGAAGCCGGCCGCGCACTGAGGCCTGTGCCCGCATGACGTTGCGCTTCTCCAAGATGCACGGCATCGGCAACGACTTCGCGATGATCGACGCGCGCGGAGCAGCCTTCGCGCCCGATCCGGCCGAGGTCCGCGCCATGGCCGACCGCCATGCCGGCATCGGCTTCGACCAGCTCATCAGCATCGAGCGTCCGCGCGATCCGTCCTGCCGCTTCTACTACGGCATCTGGAATGCCGACGGCTCGCCGTCGGGCCAGTGCGGCAACGGCGTGCGCTGCGTCGCGGCGTGGCTGCATCGGGCCGGCGAACTGCCGCTGGGCGAAGCCGTGCGATTGGAAAGTCCTTCGGGCCCGGTCGCGGTAAGGGTGATCGCCCCGGACCGCGTCACCGTCGACATGGGCGAGCCGGACTTCCGCCCGGCCCACGTGCCATTCGACGCCGGTGCTCCAGCCGACCGCTATCCGCTCGAGGTGGACGGAGAGACTCTCGACGTCGGTGCGGTGTCGATGGGCAATCCCCACGTCGTCGTGGCGGTGGACGACCTCGGGGCGCCGTCGCTGTCCCGGCTGGGCCCGCTGCTGACAGGGCACGCACGCTTTCCGGACGGCGCCAACACCGGATTCGCGCAGCTTGTCGATCGCAGCCATCTGCGCCTGCGCGTGCACGAGCGCGGCAGCGGCTGGACCCTGGCTTGCGGCACCGGTGCCTGCGCCGCCATGGCCGTGCTGCGCCAGCGCAACGCGGTAGACGACAGCGTGCAGGTGGATCTTCCCGGTGGCCGCCTGCAGATCGACTGGGCCGGGCCCGGCCACACGCTATGGATGACCGGTCCAGCCGCTTTCGCGTTCGAAGGCGAATGGCTCGGCGCGCATTGAAGCGCCCATCCGGGCATCGCACACTCGGGGCCGGACGGCGATCCGGCCCCTTCGGCAGACGAGGTACCCGCGCATGACCGACACCGCTCTCGACGACACCTTGCAGGCCAAGGACGTGGCCGCCTATCTGCGGAGCCATCCGGGCTTCCTCAACGACTTCCCCGAACTGGCCTCGCAGCTCGAACTGCCGCGCGAGCAGGGCCAGGTCGCGTCCCTGGCGGCCTACCAGTTGCAGAACCTGCGCGAGAAGAACGCTGAACTGGAACGCCGCCTCGCGGAGCTGACCGCGGTGGCGGCCGCGAACGAGCGGTTGATGCAGCGCATCCACGAGCTCAACGTGGCGGTGTTGCGCGCCAACACGCCCGCGATCGCCGCTCGTAGCGTGATCGCGCGGCTGTCCGAGGATTTCCAGACCGACCAGGTGCGCCTGATGGTCTTCGGCGACTTGGCGCTGCCGCCGGCGGACTGGCTGGTGCGCGCGCCCGCCGGACGGGAGGAGCTGCCGGAGTTCGACGATTTCCTCGCCCATCACGAGCCCGTGGCCGGCCGGCTCTCCGCCGAACGGCTGTATCGCCTGTTCGGCGACCAGGCCCCGGACATCCAGTCGTCCGCGCTGATGCCGCTGGGCGACGTCGGCATGCTGGCGATCGGCAGCCGCGATCCGGACCGGTTCCAGCCAGGCATGGGCACGGTGTTTCTCAAGATGATCGCGGCGACGGTGACTGCCGCGCTGCAGCGCTCGCGGGACGGCGCCTGAGCATGGACCCGCGCAGCCAGGTGCAGGCCTGGCTCGCCCGTCTGGCTGGCGAGCGCAAGGCGTCGCCGCACACGATCGACGGCTATCGCCGCGATCTGGACAAGCTGCTGCGCTGGATGGAAACGCAGGGCATCGATGGCTTCGGCAAGCTGGACGCGCACCGGATGCGCGGTTTCATCGCCGCCGAACATCGCGGCGGCTTGTCGCCGAAGAGCCTGCAGCGATTGCTCTCGTCCTGTCGCAGCCTATTCCGCCAGCTGCGCCGTGAAGGTTCGCTGGACCACGACCCGGTGGCAGGCGTGCGCGGCCCCAAGGTGCATCGCAAACTGCCGCAGGTGCTGGATGTCGACGAGGCGGCGACGCTGGTGGAATCGGGCGGCGAAGGCGCACTCGGCGTGCGGGACCGGGCGATGCTCGAACTGTTCTACTCGTCCGGCTTGCGCCTGTCCGAACTGGTGGGGCTGCGCTGGATCGATCTGGATCTGGACGCAGGCGAAGTCCGTGTACTGGGCAAGGGCAGCAAGACGCGCATCGTGCCCGTGGGGCGGCACGCCGTGAGCGCGCTGCGCGCGCTGGGCGATGCGCAAGGCAGGGCGCCGGAAACACCCGTGTTCCGTGGGCGGGGCGGGGCGCCGATCAGCCCGCGTACGGTGCAGGCGCGCCTCAAGCAGCTGGCGCTGACCCAAGGCTTCGCCAAACGCGTGCATCCGCACCTGCTGCGCCATACCTTCGCCAGCCACATGCTGGAGTCCTCGGGCGATCTGCGCGCGGTGCAGGAGCTGCTGGGACATGCGGACATCGCCACCACGCAGATCTATACGCATCTGGATTTCCAGCACCTGGCGAAGGTGTACGACGCGGCGCATCCAAGGGCGAAGCGCAAGGGTTGATCCTTGCTCGACAAGCCCGTCGCCGACATGACGGCTTCGGAATGACGAGGAAAAAAAAAGACCACCGGCGAGCGGTGGTCAATGGGGAGAGTCGCCATGGCGGTCTTCCGCCGCCGCGGCACTCGCGGTGACGCGCTTACAGGCTGAAGTCGTAGCGGGCGCCGAACTGCACGTAACGCGGCGTCTGGTACGAAAGGGGCTGCTGGTAGCTGAGATTGGGCGCGCCGCTGCCGGTTTCGCCCGATTCGTTGATGCTCTGCACGGTCTGCTTGTTGAACACGTTGACGACCGTCGCACTGAAGGTCAGGTTGTTCCTGGCGAATGCCGGCGCGTACTGCACGCCCAGATCCAGGCGATAGGTCCAGGGCAGGCGTCCCTGGCTGCCGCGCGGAGTCGGCTGTCCCTTGCAGTAGAAGTAGGACGCGCCGTAATTGATCTCCGACGGGATTTCGCCCGGATACACACCGATGCAGTTCTTCGGGCGACCCGACTGGATCAGCACGTTGGCGCTCACCAGCCACTGCGGGTCGATCTGGTAGTAGCCATAGGCACGGATCTGATGCGTGCGGTCGTTGGCCTCGGGGCCGTTCGAGCCGATCATCAGTTCCTTGTGGTCCCAGTCCTGCGTCACCGACGGATCGAGCTGGCCGATGTCGGACTTCAGCAAGCCTTCCGAGTTGCCGTAGCTGCGCGAGAACGTGTAGTCGATGCGGCCGTACCACTTCTCGTCGAAGCGGTGCTCCAGGTAGGCATCGAGCGCGTAGTACTTGCGCTTGGCTTCCGGCAGGCCGATGTCCTGCTTGGTGAGCCGGATGTCCTCGAGCTTGCCGTCGCCGTCCAGGTCGATGGCGAAGCGATTGGAGGCGCCGGGGTTGATGATGTAGCAGGTCGGCGACGGGTCGGCGTAGTTGACACCGTGATCGGCCGCCCATTTGACGAACGGACGGTCGTCGCACCAATCGTCGATGATGCTGCGCAACTTTCGGTAGCGCACCTTCGCGCCGAAGGTCCAGTGATCGGCGAACTGCTTGTCGAAGCCGAGAATGAACTCGTCCTGGTAATAGGCCTTCAGGTTGCGCGCGGAGATCGAGCGCGGGTCGGGCGGGGTGCCGTTGGCACCGTTGGCGTAGACGACGCCTTCGATCGGCTGCCAGCTCGGCGGCGTACCGTTGGTGTTGACCGCACCGTCATAGGTGCCCCACTGAGTCTCGTACAGCGAACCGGATGCGCCGCGCACCGCCACGTTGTTCGGAATGGCGAGGTGGTAGCGGCCGGCGTTGGCGTAGATCTTCAGGCTCGAATCGCCCATGACGTCCCAGGACAGACCCAGGCGCGGCGCCAGCTGGTGACGCTGCTTGGCGAACACCTCGTTGTCGGCGTTGAGGTTCTCGAACTGCTCGTTGCGCAGGCCCAGGTAAGCCAGCCAGCGATCGGTGATCTGCCAGTGGTCTTCGAGGTACTGCGCTTCCTGCTTGACCTTGGCCTGGCCTATGGCGCGGAAGATATAGCGCTCGACGATGCCGGTATGGCCCGGCGGCACCACCAGGTTGCCGCGCGATTCGATCACGCCGCTGGGCGGGTTGTCGTAGTAGAACCAGCCCACGCCGCCGGAGGTATCCGAGCCGTTGAGCGAGGTGACGTTGTAATGGTCGACGCCCGCGCGAAGGTCGTGGCTGCCGAGGCGGTATTCGACATTCAGATGCCAACCGTTGGTCTCGTCGTAGGCGCCGGGCGCGGCGATGCCGCTGGAGATGTTGCAACCCTGCAGGCGCTGCGACGGCGGCACGCTGTCGCGATTGTCCTGGAAGTACGTGCAGCTGGAGCCGGAGGTGAGGTCGACGTGATCCGTGCGCTCCTTGCCGTACAGCGCATCGACGGTGAGATTGTCGGTGATGTAGCCGGTATAGCGTCCTACGTAGACCTGGCCGCCCGGCGAGGAACCGGCGGTGCCCTGGTTCTTCTGGCTGCGCCAGCCCTTCTTCGCGTACTGGATGTCGTTGACGCCGTCGTAGACGTACTGATCGGCGTACGTCGACGCGGTATCGCTCAGGCCCGTCAGCTCGATGATGTGGTTGTCGGTGATGTTCCAGTCGACCTTGGCCAGCCAGCGGTCGGTCTTGTTGGTGTTGTAGGCGCGCGTGGTGTTCTTGCTCAGCGTGTAGGTGTTGTTCTCGGACTTGATGCTTTCGGCGGCGCCGAAGAAGAACAGCTTGTCCTTGATGAGCGCGCCGCCCAGGTAGGCCGCATAGGTGGTTTCCCACAGCTTCGCCGAATGCTTGTCGCGCCCGGTGATCTGCGCACCGTCGCCGGGGCGGTAGGTGGGCCGCTCGGTCTCGCGCAGACCGGCCGGCGTATAGAGCACCTGCATGCCGCCCTTCCACTCGTTGGTGCCGCGCTTGGTGACGATGTTCACCACGCCGCCGGTGGATCGGCCGTACTCGGCGCCGTAGCCGCCGGTGAACACCTGTTCCTGCTCGATGGAATTGAACGGCAGCGTGGTGGCACCCAGGCCCGTGAGCGGGTTGGTGACCGGGAAGCCATTGACGTAGTACTGGTTCTCCGCGGCGGACGAACCGCCCAGCGAGACCGCATTGCCGTAGCGCGAGTCTGCGTTCACCGCGCCGGGTGCCAGCAGCACGGCGGCATTCACGGTCTGCGGTAACGGCAGGCGGCGCAGCTGCTCGGCGTTGAGCACGGTGCGCGTATCCACCGAGGACACGTCGATCGCCGGGACGGCGCTGGCCACCACGCTCACGCCTTCGAGGTTCTTGGCGCCGGTGGCGGCGGCCGCGGCGCCGGCGCCGAAACTCACCTCCGTGCCGGTGCCGACGTTGACTTGCACGGTGTCGCGGCTGTCCACGGTCTGGCCGTTGCGCTGCACGGTGACCTTGTAGACGCCTACCGGCAGCGAACCGGCGCGGTAGCGGCCGTCCGCGTCCACATTCACGTCCCGGCTGAAACCGGTGGACGGATTCTCGATATGCACGGTGGTGCCCGGCGCGGCCTCGGTGCGGCCGAAGATGGCGCCCGACGCATTGGATTGCGCCAGCGCGGCGGTACCGCCGAAACAGCTGCCCAGAGCAAGGGCCAGCGCGCTAAGACGCAGCGCACCGCCCAACGATGACCTGCTCGTACGACTCGACATTGGTTGTGATCTCCCCATGACGCCCCTGACGGGGCGGACCCGGCCCGCCCAGACGGGCGGAGCCGGCACTCGAGAGGTCGCACCCAAGGCTGCCGGGATGCGGCGGGCGGCTGTGCTGCCCTGTCTGGCGCTCCGATCCCCCGACCGGAGTGAATTTGGATCGATCTAAATTTGCGAATATAGAGAAATAGATCGATCCAAATCGAAAGCCAAACAAAGGAACGGCACGGACTGCCCGGTTCAGTGCGGCGATTCAAGGCTCTTCGCACGGTCCTGCGGGACCGTTTTCCCCGTGAGAGCCCTCTCCCTCTCGCCCGCCACAAGTTCATGCGGCGGAACCCCTCGGACCGCAGTAAAAAGCGTGTGAAGGCCGCTGTCAATCGTAAGCTTGCCGTCAGTATGGCGCGGGCCGGCAAATAATTGCGGCCCCTGATGAGTCGCCCTTGGGTTTACCGCTCTCTTTCCCCACATCGTGGAATCCGCAGCCGAGGTAGCTCTCCCCATGGAATCGTTCCACGCCACCACCATCGTTTCCGTCCGCCGCAACGGACGCGTCGTGATCGGCGGCGACGGCCAGGTCACGCTGGGCAACACGGTGATGAAGGCCAACGCCCGCAAGATCCGCCGCCTCGGCAAGGGCGACGTGCTGGCGGGCTTCGCCGGCGCCACGGCCGACGCGTTCACGTTGTTCGAGCTGTTCGAGGAAAAGCTGGCCAAGCACGGCGGCAACCTCACGCGCGCCGCGGTGGAAATGGCCAAGGAGTGGCGCACCGACCGCCGCCTGGGTCGCCTGGAAGCCATGCTGGCGGTGGCCGACAAGGAAGCTTCCCTGCTGATCTCAGGCAATGGCGACGTGCTCGAGCCCGAACACGGCTTGATCGCCATCGGCTCCGGCGGCCCGTATGCGCAATCCGCCGCGCTGGCGCTGATGGAGAACACTGAGCTGGATGCGCGTCAGATCGTCGAGCGTGCGCTGAAGATCGCCGGCGACATCTGCATCTATACCAATCACAACACGACGATCGAAGAACTCTGACGAGCTGGTCGCCGCGCGCGGTTTCCGTTCCGGCGCGCCGTCAACTCGCCCTCCGATTCACGTCCCCGAGCCGATCACGCCCCTGAGCCGAACCATGTCCGAACTCACTCCCCGCGAAATCGTCAACGAACTCGACCGCTACATCATCGGCCAGCACGACGCCAAGCGCGCCGTGGCGATCGCGCTGCGCAACCGCTGGCGGCGCATGCAGCTGGACCCGAATCTGCGCGATGAAGTGACGCCGAAGAACATTCTGATGATCGGCCCCACCGGCGTGGGCAAGACCGAGATCGCGCGCCGTCTGGCGACGCTGGCCAACGCGCCGTTCGTGAAGGTCGAGGCGACCAAGTTCACCGAGGTGGGCTATGTGGGCAAGGACGTCGAATCCATTGTCCGCGACCTCACCGACGTGGCCTACAAGCTGACCCGCGAACAGGCAGTCAAGCGCGTGCGCTCGCAGGCCGAAGACCGCGCCGAGGACCGCATCCTCGACGCCTTGCTGCCGCGCCGCCAGTCGCCCACTGACTGGAGCCACGACCCCGCGCCGGCGACCGACAACGATACCCGCCAGAAGCTGCGCAAACAGTTGCGCGAGGGCGCGCTGGACGACCGCGAGATCGAGCTGGATTTCGCCATGAACGTCGGCGTCGAAATCATGTCTCCGCCGGGCATGGAGGAAATGGGTCAACAGCTGCGCCAGATGTTCCAGAACCTCGGCGGTGCCAAGTCACAGAAGCGCAAGCTGGCGATCAAGCTCGCCCGACCGCTGCTGGTCGACGAAGAAGCCGGCAAGCTGCTCAACGATGAGGAAATCCGCGCGCAGGCGGTGTATTCGGCCGAGCAGAACGGCATCGTCTTCATCGACGAGATCGACAAGATCGCGCAGCGTTCGGAATGGGGCGGTGCCGGCGTGAGCCGCGAGGGTGTGCAGCGCGACCTGCTGCCGCTGGTGGAAGGCTCCACCGTGTCGACCAAGTACGGCCCGATCAAGACCGACCACATGCTGTTCATCGCCTCGGGCGCGTTCTCGCTGGCCAAACCCTCGGACCTGATTCCGGAACTGCAGGGTCGACTGCCGATCCGCGTGGAGCTATCCGCGCTGTCGGTGGACGACTTCCAGCGCATTCTTCGCGAACCTCACAACGCGCTGACCAAGCAGTATGTCGCCTTGCTGGGCACCGAGGGCGTGACGATCGATTTCACGGAATCGGGCGTGAACCGCCTGGCCGAGGTTGCGTACCAGGTGAATGAGCGGACGGAGAACATCGGCGCCCGCCGCCTGCACACCGTCATGGAGCGGCTGCTCGAAAAAATCTCCTTCGAAGCTGCGGACAAATCCGGCGAAAAATACCTGATCGACGCCGAATATGTTGACAAAAACCTGGCCAGCCTGGTCAAGGACGAGGATCTGAGCCGTTACATCCTGTAAACATGGGGAAAGAGGCCCGCTGTTAAAATTCGTAGCGTATGGGAAAGGTGATTGAACTTAAGACGACGGGCCAGCGGGCTCAGCTGCGCGAAGCGCAGCGCCTGCAGCAGTTGGTCCGTCTATGGCGCGGTGAGCTCGAGCACGGCAGCTTCTGCGGCTATGTCGGCGGGGTTGGCCGCGAATTCTTCCTGCTCTGGGTCGTGGGCGACAGCATCACTTACGACGGCATGTACATCATGCGCCACCGGGACATCTCCGAACTGGAGGTTCCCGACAAACACGCTGTCTTCATGGAGAAAGCCCTGGCCATGAAGCACTTGCTGCCGCGCATGCCGCGCGGCTTCCCGCTGGACGACATCCGCGATGTCGTGCAGGCCGCCGCCAAGCAGGCGCCTGTGATCGGTGTCCATGTGGATAGCGAGGACGAATCCGAGGTCTGCTACATCGGTAAGCTGATCTCCGTCGAAGACGACGGCTTCTACATGCAAGAGATCAGCCCGGACGCCGAGTGGCTGCGCGAAGCGTCGTTCTTCGCCTGGGAAGAGGTCTCC
>JBCNOA010000185.1:0-9102 GCA_039594095.1 Dyella sp. | reverse complement strand
GGAAGGCCTCGCCCCGCGGCCGCGCGGCGCAGCACCGCGTCGGAGCGGTACATCGGCCAGGTGGCGAGGCGGCTCAGGCCTTGCGCCGGCGCACGCGGGGCGAGGCCTTCCTGTGCGGTGGCGTTGCGATCGACGATGCCGTCGCGCAGGCCGGCCAGGTCGTCGAACTCGAAGCCAGCCAGTTTCAGGCCACCGCCGAGCGCGCGTAGCACTTTCCAGCCCGGACGGGCATCGCCCGGGGCGCGGGCGCCCTGCACCACGCTCTGCGCGAGGCCGTCGACATTGACCAGGGTGCCGTCGATTTCCGGCAGCAGCGCGATCGGCAGGATCACGTCAGCCAGATCGCGCAGCGCGGGCGTGGCATAGGCGGAGAACGCCACCACACTCTCAGCAGCGGTCAGCGCCTGCATGGCAGCGGCTCCGTCGGCGACGTCGTGCGGCAGTTCCACGCCGTACAGCACGTACGCCTTGCGCGGCTGCTTCAACATCGCCTGCGCATCGAGACCACCATTACCCGGCAGCACGCCGACGCGCGCCAGGCCCAGCGCATTGGCGCCGACCGGCATTTCGTTGTAGCCGGCGCCGGTGGCCTGGGCGATGAAGCGCGCGATCGCGCGCAGCCACGAGGCCTGCGGATGCGTCGCGGCGGCTTCGCCGAGGATCACCACGGCCTTGCCGGCCTTCAGTGCGTCGATCGCGCCACGGTCGCCATCATCAGCCTGGACGGCGTCGATGGCCGAAACCAGCGCGGCAGGCGCGGTGGCACCGCCCTGTACAGCCGCCTTGGCCAGCGCCAGCAGCGCGTCAACCAAGGCCTGCGGCGCGACGATGGCTTCGCCGGCCAGCGCATAGTTGAAGTTGAAGCGCGCCGGATTGACGGCGTAGACCTTGGCGCCCTTCTTCACCGCCTGGTGCATGCGGTGGTTGAGCAGCGGCATTTCGTAGCGCAGATCCGAGCCGACCAGCAGCGCGGCCTTGACCTTGTCCACCTCGGCCACCGGCAGGCTGAAAGCCTGAGCATGGGCCTGGTCGGCGAAGTCGGTCTGGCGCAGGCGATGGTCGATATGCGCGCTACCCAAGCCATGGGCCAGGCGTGCGAGCAGATCGCCTTCTTCGTTGGTGGTGGCTGGATGGACCAGGAAGCCGAGCTCGCCGCGGGCCTTGGCCAGCGCTTCGCCGGCGACACTCAACGCGTCTTCCCAGGTCGTCGACTGCCACTGACCATTGCGCTTGACCTGCGGCGCGGTGATGCGGTCGGCGGCATACAGTCCCTGATGGCTGTAGCGGTCGCGGTCGGACAACCAGCACTCGTTGATCGACTCGTTGTCGCGCGGGACCGTGCGCAGCACCTCGCCACGGCGCGTATGCAGCCACAGGTTGGAACCCAACGCATCGTGGTAGGCGACGGAAGGCTTGGCGACCAATTCCCAGGCGCGTGCCTTGAACTGGAAGGGCTTGTTGGTCAGCGCACCCACCGGGCACACATCGATCACATTGCCCGAAAGCTCGGTCTCGAGCGCTTTGCCGATATACGTACCGATCTGCAGGTTGTCGCCGCGGCTCATGCCGCCCAGCTCATAGGTACCGGCGATCTCGCTGGTGAAGCGCACGCAACGGGTGCACTGAATGCAACGCGTCATCTCGGTGGCGACCAGCGGGCCGAGGTTCTCGTCGGCGATGGTGCGCTTGCGCTCGGTGTAGCGGGATACGCTGCGGCCATAGCCCAGCGCCACGTCCTGCAGTTCGCACTCGCCGCCCTGATCGCAGATCGGACAATCCAGCGGATGGTTGATCAGCAGGAACTCCATTACGTCGCGCTGGAACTTCAGCGCGCCGGCGGAGCGGGTGGTCACCTTCATACCCTCGGCCACCGGAGTGGCGCAGGCCGGCTGCGGCTTGGGCATGGGCTTGCCGCCCATCTCCACTTCCACCAGACACATGCGGCAGTTGGCGGCAATGGGAAGCTTGCGGTGATAGCAAAAGCGAGGAATCGCGACGCCGATGGCATCGGCCGCCTCGATGATCATCGCCCCCTTGCGGATCTGCGTGGGCTTGCCGTCGATCTCGACGTTCAGCAGATCTGGCGGCGTGTTGTTGGCGGGCTGCGCACTCATGCGGCGGCTCCAAGCTGGTCGTCGACAATGGAGCGGCCATTGACGATGTAGTACTCGAATTCATCCCAGAACTGGCGCAGGAAACCCTGCACCGGCCACGCCGCGGCTTCGCCGAACGCGCAGATGGTGTGGCCTTCGATCTGGCCCGCGATGGCCTTCAGGCGATGCAGGTCTTCCATCGTGCCCTGCCCGTCCACGATGCGGGTCAGCACGCGGTGCATCCAGCCGGTGCCTTCGCGGCACGGGGTGCATTGGCCGCAGGACTCCTTATGGAAGAACTGCGAGATGCGGCGAGTGAAGCGCACCGTACAAACGGTGTCGTCCAGCACCACGATGGCGCCCGAGCCGAGCCCGGTCTTCAGATCACGGAGGGTGTCGTAGTCGAACGGCAGGCCTTTGAGCTGTTCTGCGCGCAGGACCGGCATCGACACGCCGCCGGGGATCGCACCTTTGAGCTTGCGGCCCGGCCGCAGGCCGCCGGCCATCTCCAGGAGCTCGTCGAAAGTAGTGCCCAGGGGCACCTCGAAGTTACCGCCCTTCTGCACGCAACCGGAGACCGAGAAGATTTTCGGGCCGCCGTTCTTGGTCTTGCTCTGAGCCAGGAACCAGTCCGCGCCTTTGCGCAGGATCGCCGGCACCGAGGCGTAGGTTTCGGTGTTGTTGATGGTCGACGGCTTGCCGTACAGACCGAAGTTGGCGGGGAACGGCGGCTTGAAGCGCGGCTGGCCCTTCTTGCCTTCGAGCGATTCCATCAGCGCCGTTTCTTCGCCGCAGATGTACGCGCCGGCGCCAAGCGCGCCGTAGATGTCCACGTCGATGCCGGTACCCTGGATGTTCTTGCCAAGCAGGCCGGCGGCGTAGGCTTCCTTCAGCGCTTCTTCGAAATGCTCGAAGGGCTCATGGTGGAACTCGCCACGCAGGTAGTTGTAAGCCGCCGTGGAACCGGTGCAATAGCAGGCGATCGCCATGCCCTCGATCACCGCATGCGGATTGAAGCGCAGGATGTCGCGGTCCTTGCAGGTACCCGGCTCCGACTCGTCGGAGTTGCAGAGGATGTACTTCTGCATGTTGCCCTTGGGCATGAAGGACCACTTCAGACCGGTCGGGAAGCCCGCGCCGCCACGGCCGCGCAGGTTGCTCTTCTTGATCTCTTCGATCAGCGCGTTCGGATCGGGCTTCTCGGCGAGGATCTTCTTCCACGCCTCATAGCCGCCGACCTGCGTATAGCTGTCCATCGCCCACGGCTTGTCGAAATGCAGCGTGGTGTAGACGACCTGATGTTCCTTGGGTGCCGGACCGTATGCCATGACGCCCTGCCCTTACTTGAGACCGTCGAGGATCTCGTCGATCTTCTCGATCGTGAGACGCTCGTGGTAATGCCCATTGACCGTCATCGCCGGCGCGCAGGCGCAGGCAGCGATGCACTCTTCTTCGCGCTTGAGGTAGACGCGGCCGTCCGGGGTGCTTTCGCCCAGCTTGACGCCCAGCTTCTTCTCGCAGTGCTTGACCAGCTCCTCGGCGCCGTTGAGCCAGCACGAGATGTTGGTGCAGATCGCGACGTTGTTGCGGCCGACCGGCTTGGTCTCCAGCATCGAGTAGAAGCTGGCCACCTCGTAGGCCCACACGGCGGGCAGTTCGAGGTACTTGGCGACGGCGGTGATCAACTCGTCGGTGAGGAAACCCTGGTTCTGCTCCTGCGCGGCGAACAGCGCCTGGATCAGTGCCGAACGCTTGCGGTCCGGCGGGAATTTCGCGACCCACTCGTCGATGTGATGACGGGTATGGTCGTTGAGCACGGCAAGCGGGTCGACGTTCTTGACCTGCTCGTAATTTCCGGTGGCTTTCATGCGTATGCTCCCGTCGGCTCAGCGATCGACTTCGCCGAACACGAGGTCATAGGTGCCGATCATCGCCACGACGTCGGCCAGCATGTGGCCGCGAACAATGGGATCGATCGACGAAAGATGGGCAAAACCCGGCGCGCGCAGATGGACGCGGAACGGCTTGTTCGCGCCGTCGGAGACCAGATAGCAACCGAACTCGCCCTTCGGCGCCTCGACCGCGCAATAGGTCTCACCAGCGGGCACGCCATAGCCCTCGGTAAACAGCTTGAAGTGATGGATGAGGGCTTCCATGTCCTCCTTCATGGCCTCGCGCTTGGGCGGCGCGACCTTGAAGTTCTCCACCATCACCGGACCCGGATTGGCGCGCAGCCAGTCCACACACTGCCGGATAATGCGGTTGGACTGGCGCATTTCTTCCACGCGCACCAGGTAGCGGTCGTAGCAGTCGCCGTTGACGCCCACGGGGATGTCGAAATCCATCTCCGCGTACTTGGCGTAGGGCTGCTTCTTGCGGAGGTCCCACGCCACGCCCGAGCCGCGGATCATGGCGCCGGTCATGCCCCATTGCTGGGCAAGCTCGGGCGAAATGACGCCGATGCCGACGGTACGCTGCTTCCAGATGCGGTTATTGGTCAGTAGCTCCTCATACTCGTCCACCTTCGACGGGAAGTCGGCGGTGAAGGCATCGAGGAAGTCGAGCATGGAACCTTCGCGCCACGCGTTCAGGCGCTTGAGATCCTTGCCCTTGTGCCAAGGGGACTCGCGGTACTGCGACATCTTGGCCGGCAGATCGCGATAGACGCCGCCCGGACGGTAATACGTGGCGTGCATGCGCGCGCCAGAAACCGCCTCGTACACGTCCATGAGCTCTTCACGCTCGCGGAAGGCGTACAGGAACACCGCCATGGCGCCAAGATCGAGCGCGTTCGAACCAATCCACATCAAGTGATTCAGAATGCGGGTGATCTCGTCGAACATGGTGCGGATGTACTGCGCGCGCTCCGGCGCCTCGATGCCCAGCAAGGTCTCGATGGCGCGAACATAGGCGTGCTCGTTGCACATCATGGACACGTAGTCCAGACGATCCATGTAGCCGATCGACTGGTTGAACGGCTTGGACTCGGCCAGCTTCTCGGTGCCGCGATGAAGCAGGCCCACGTGCGGGTCGGCGCGGACGATCGTCTCGCCGTCCATCTCCAGCACCAGGCGCAGCACACCGTGCGCGGCCGGGTGTTGCGGGCCGAAGTTCATCGTGTAGTTGCGGATTTCCTGCATGCTCAGTTCTCCCGCCAGTTGTCGGCGGCTTCGGCCTTGGCCTGCAACAGGTCGGCGTCGTCGCGGATCACGCGCGGCACCAGTACGCGCGGCTCGATCGACACGGGTTCGTAGACCACGCGCTTCTGCTCGGGGTCGTAGCGCACTTCGACGTTGCCGATCAGCGGGAAGTCCTTGCGGAACGGATGGCCGACGAAACCGTAGTCGGTAAGGATGCGACGCAGATCCGGGTGGCCTTCGAAAATGATGCCGTACAGATCGAACGCCTCGCGCTCGAACCAATTGGAGCCAGCCCACACGCCGGTCACCGATGGCACCACCGGCAGCGTGTCGTCCTCGCAGAACACCCGCAGGCGCAGGCGCTGGTTGTTCTCGATCGACAGCAGATGGATCACCGCGGCGAAGCGGCGCGGCTGATTGACGTCACGCGGGCGATCGGCCCACTTGAAGCGGCCCATCGCCTCGCCTTCCACGCCACGCGAGAAACCGGTGCCGGACACCGTGTCGGTATCCCATTCGGTCTGACCGTAACCCAGATAGTCGATGCCGCAGAGGTCGACCAGTTCGCCGAAGCGGAAGGCCGATTCGTCGCGCAACGCGGTAGCCACCGCGATCAGGTCGGATGCCGCCACTTCGGCGGTGACCTCGGTACGCACGACAGTGACCTTCAGCGTGTCGCCGAATCGCGCGGACAGGCGCTCGGCCAGCGAGTTCGTTTTCGTTTCGCTCATGGCTGATGCCTCAGGACCGCGCGATGGTGCTGGTACGGCGGATCTTCTTCTGCAATTGCAGAATGCCGTGGATCAGTGCTTCTGCGGTCGGCGGGCAACCCGGCACGTAGATGTCCACCGGCACGATGCGATCGCAGCCACGCACCACCGAATACGAATAGTGGTAATAGCCGCCGCCGTTGGCGCAGCTACCCATGGAAATCACCCACTTGGGATCGGGCATCTGGTCGTAGACCTTGCGCAGCGCAGGGGCCATCTTGTTGACCAGGGTGCCGGCCACGATCATCACGTCCGACTGGCGCGGGCTGGGGCGGAAGATCACGCCGTAGCGGTCCAGGTCCAGGCGGGCGGCGCCGGCGTGCATCATCTCGACCGCGCAGCAGGCGAGGCCGAACGTCATCGGCCACATCGAACCGGTGCGCGCCCAGTTCATCAGCGCGTCGACGGAGGTGGTGGCGAAGCCGCGCTGGATAACGGGGTTGTCCCCGGCCGGACGAAGGATGTCGTCCACCACGTTCAGCGGCTGCGGGTTGTGCATCACCCGGTCGATGGAGGAGATCACTCCCATTCCAGTGCTCCCTTCTTCCACACGTAAGCGAAACCGATGACCAGGAGCAGCAGGAACAGCGCCATTTCAACGAGGGCGACGATGCCGATCTTGTCGAAGACCACCGCCCACGGGAAAAGGAAGGCGATTTCCAGGTCGAAGATGATGAAGAGGATCGCCAGCAGGTAATAGCGCACGTCGAAGCGCATGCGGGCGTCCTCGAAAGCCTCGAAGCCGCACTCATAGGGCGAGAGCTTCTCGGACTCCGGACGGCGCGGCCCGGCCAGTAGGCCGACGGCCAGCAAGACGAGGCCTAAGCCCGTCGCAACGCCGATGAACAGCAGGATGGGCCAGTATTCGGCAAGCACGATGTCACGTACCTCCGCGCCATCGGGGCGCATCAGTGACCGTCTGGGGAAAAACGGTCCGGCTACTGGGATCGGCAGGCCCTTCGGGGCCGCGGGCTAATCAGCCACGATCGCGCGCGTCAAAGGCACGAGCGTCCGACTTTCCACGATTGAATTCGGGAATCGCGACATTGTATCAGTGCGCTTAACAACAACAAGCCTTGACGACTATTTCATCTGGCCCGGGCAGCCGCCCCGGCCGGCGCGAAAAAGGCCTTTTTGCCCAGGGACATCGAAGCCCCTTCCGACGCCGAGTCAACGCCTCGCGGCGTGAGGATGACGTCACATGGTATGAGTCGGCCGCTCCGAGCCGCTCATGCCGGCCAGGATGGCTTCGATGCGGGAACGCGCCACCTCGCCGTCGGACGAATCGTTGAATTGCACGCCGATGCCGGCCGTGCGGTTGCCTTGGGCGCCGACCGGCGTCACCCACACCACCTTGCCGGCCACGGACAGGCGTTCGCCCTCGTCCGCCAGGTTCACGAGCAGCACCACTTCGTCGCCGAGCGAGTAGCTCTGGGCCGTGGGGGCGAACAGGCCGCCATGCTTGAGGAACGGCATGTACGCGTTATAGAGCGCGGCCGTGTCCTTGATCTTCAGCGAAATGATGCCCTGTCGAGCCGCGATGGCCGGATTCATGATGGTTCCCTGCGGGCCGGGGACGGTGCCGGCCCGATACGGGGCATCCTAGCGAGCGACGCCTCCGGGCGTAAAGCGGCCCGCTCCGTGCCTGCGAGCCGGATCACGGCCGTCCGGGTCACAGCTCGCACCAGCCCCAGTGATCGAAGATCCACAGCGACGGCACGTCCGCGTGAAGCTTGGCGAACCTCGGGCCATCCGTCCGGCGCTCCTCGGCCAGCCGCCAGTGTCCGGACGTCTCGCGCTCCAGCGGTGCCCGCGACCACGACCAGGTACGCGCCCCTGCCCGGTCGGCCACGGTGAGCTTGAGCCATGGGCGCAGTGCCGCGGCCGGCTGCCACGGCAGTCGGCCGGAGCCTTCCGCCTCTTCCACGGTGCGGAAACATTCCTGACGGTCTGCCAGCCGCCGCATGCGGCCTCCGCTGAGCGCCATCTGGCTGCGGTGTTCCTCCAGCGCGGCCAATTTGTTGGCGTGCATGGCGGCGCCGGCGGCGAGGGCTACCGGCTGACCACGTTCTTCCGTGCGCCCATGCACCAGGTAGCTGAGCACGAACGGCCGGCTGGCCGCCCCGGACACGGCCAGACGTGCGAGCACATGCGCTGCGCTGTGGTCGGGATGTCCATCGGCCAGCGAAGGAATGGCTACGAGCGTCGGCCTGCAGCGCGACAGCCACCCGCTCCATTCCCGGAGCTGACCCGGCAAGTCCTCGCGAAGCCGGCCGGTCACGCCCATATCGGGCAGCTCCAGCGGATGCAGCGCCTCGTCGGGCAGGCCCAGCCGCGCCAGCGCCTGGCCGACCTCTCCCCTCCTGCGCGCACCCCATCGGCGCCGGTCATACGCCCCGACCCGCAGCCGCCGCTCAAGCCAACGCTGCGGCCACGGATTGTTGTCACCCGCCGTGAGCAGCAGGATGTCGACAGTCCCGCCTGCCGCGCGGACGTGCTGGATCAGCTCGCCCGTGGCGATGGTCTCGTCATCAGGGTGCGGAGCGACCACCAGCAGGCGGGTCTGCCCGTCGATGGTCACTGGCATGCGCGCGCCCCGGCTCCTTCGGCCGGCGGCCGCACGACCGCCGGCCGCCAGCCTCGCTCCCAGGCCTGACGCCAGACCAGGAGCAATGCGCGATCGATGGTTGTGTCTATCTGATGTTTGCCCACACCGAGATTCCATGAGTCGCTGACGGCACCGCCGTCGATCGAGGCCCGCAGCCGCTGCGTGCCGGCCGTCAATACATAATCGCCCGGCAAGGCGAGGTCGACGGTGCGCATTCCGCGTTCCGACGCCACATACATGCCAGCCATCCAGACATCGCCGGTCACCGGCAGATAGCTGGTTTCCACGAACGTATCGCTGGCAGGCGGAAGCCGACGCCGCAAGACGAGCATCGTACGGTGCTCTACCAACGACTGGGCAATGGTATCGGGCATGTGTCCGCTACGCAGGCGGATCATCGCCATGCTCTCGATGACCGGAAAGAACGGCCTCGGGCGGAAGATGGCGTCCCCCTTGTCGTCCATGACCGTGTCCCCCGGATCGGTCTAGCT
>JBCNOA010000184.1:0-9107 GCA_039594095.1 Dyella sp. | reverse complement strand
GCCGGCGCGATGCTCGCCGACAGCGAAGCCGGCAGCGAGTGGATGTGGCTGCACTGGATCTGCAAGCCGGTGGCGACCGGTCTGGTACTGGCACTGGCTTGGCGCACGCGCCAACCGATTGCCGCGCGCTACCGCGCGTGGGTCCTGGGCGGCCTCGGCCTGGCGCTGGCCGGCGACGTGCTGCTGATGCTTCCGCAGGATCTGTTCGTTGAGGGGCTGGTCGCCTTTCTGTTCGCGCATTTGTGCTTTCTGGTGGCTTTGACCGGCGACGCCCGTTT
Organism: Dyella sp.; assembly: GCA_039594095.1. Classification (GTDB taxonomy): domain Bacteria; phylum Pseudomonadota; class Gammaproteobacteria; order Xanthomonadales; family Rhodanobacteraceae; genus Dyella_D. The sequence continues at coordinate 8,829 of JBCNOA010000184.1, read as the reverse complement.
CGGCGCGAAGCCGCTGGCGATGCTGATCTGCCTTGCCTACGGCGCGCTGTGCCTATGGTCCCTGTGGCCGACGCTGCCGGAGGAGCTGCACATTCCGGTGGTGGTCTACACCATGGTGCTGGCCGCGATGGGCGGACAGGCGGTGGGGCGCGCCTGGCACCACGCGATGGCGCGCGACGAGCTCGCCGCGCCGGCCTGGCTCGCGGGCGCCGGCTCCATCCTGTTCATGCTCAGCGACACGCTGCTGGCCTGGAACCGATTCCGCCTCAGCCTGCCATGGGCGGCGGTGTGGATCCTGGGCAGCTACTTCGGCGCGCTGTGGCTGCTGGCGCGCTCGGTGATGCGCGCGCCGCCCGAGGAAGCGGCGGTAGCGTGAATACGCAGGAGATCATCATCGGCTGGGCCACCCCGGTCTTCTTCGTGCTGATCGCGTTGGAGCTGGCCTGGGCGACATGGCGCGGGCGCCGCGTCTATCACGCCGCCGACGCCATCAACAGCCTGTCGCTGGGGGTGATCTCGCAGATCGTCGCTGTGTTCTCCAAGCTGCTGACGCTGGGCATCTATGCCTGGTGCGCCAAGCACCTCGCGCTGTTCGCGTTGCCCGCGGATGCGTGGTGGGTGTGGGTCTCGGGCCTGCTGCTGTATGACTTCCTCTATTACTGGCTGCATCGCGCCGGCCACGAGGTGAACATCCTTTGGGCCGCGCACGTGGTGCATCACCAGAGCGAGGACTACAACCTCAGCACCGCCCTGCGCCAGACCGGCAGCGGCGTGCTGCTGGGCTGGCTGTTCTATCTGCCGATGGCGCTGCTGGGCTACCCGCTGGAAGTATTCGCGGTGGTCGCGCTGATCGACCTGCTGTACCAGTTCTGGGTGCACACCGAGTTGGTCGGCCGCTTGGGCTGGTTCGACCGGGTGTTCTGTTCGCCGTCCAACCATCGCGCGCACCACGCGGTGAACGACCGATACCTGGATCGCAACTACGGCGGCATCCTGATCCTGTGGGACCGGCTGTTCGGCACCTTCGTGGAAGAGGACGACGCCGATCCGCCGGTGTACGGCACGCGTGCGCCGCTGCGCAGCTGGAATCCGCTGTGGGCCAACGCCGAGGTGTACTGGGCCACGCTGAAGGATGCGTGGCATGCGCGGCGCTGGCGCGACAAGTGGCTGGTATGGGTGAAGCCGCCCGGCTGGCGGCCGGCCGACGTGGCCGAGCGTTTCTCCAAACCCGCGTTCGACATCCGGCGGCAGCGCTATGCACCGGAGCTGCCGCACGACCTGGTCGTCTACGGCATCGTGCAATTCGCGCTGCTGCTGCTGATGGGCGTGTGGTTCCTGGACATGGCCAAGCGCTTGCCGGCATCTGCGTTGCTGGCCTACGCGGCATTTCTGCTCTTCAGCCTGACCGCTTTGGGTGTGCTGCTGGAAGGCCGGCGCGCCGGTACGTGGCTGGAGGCGGCACGACTGGCCGCGACGGCGCTCGCCGCCGTCATCACCGGCGGGTGGTTCGGCGTCGTCGCGGCGCCGCCGGCGCTGGTTCCGGCGATCCTGGCGGCGAGTCTCGGCAGCGCGGCCGCTCTCGCGACCATCCGCCTGCGTACGCGCCGCCTGGCCTGAGCTTGTGCGCACCCGCAGCGTGGCGGGCCGAAGACCATTCGCTATGATCGCCGCTTCTTTGAGCCGGAAGCCCTGCGATGAGCGTGGTCAGCAAGCTGTTTCGCCATAAGTCGGTCGAGCAACTCCAATCGGAGGTTGGCAAGCGCGGAGACTTCCGCCGCGTGCTCGGCTTGTGGCAGCTCACCGCGATCGGCATCGGCGGCATCATCGGCGTAGGCGTGTTCGTGCTGGCCGGCCAGCAGGCGGCCATGAACGCGGGACCGGCGGTGGCGCTCTCGTTCCTGATCGCCGGGATCGCCAGTGCCGCGGCCGCGCTCTGCTATGCGGAGTTCGCGGGCCTCATTCCCGTGACCGGCAGCGCTTATACCTATGGCTATGCGGTGCTGGGCGAGCTGGCGGCCTGGCTGATCGGCTGGGACCTGCTGCTGGAGTACGCGCTGATCGTGGCGGTGGTGGCGATCGGATGGTCGGGCTACGTGCAATCGGCGCTCGCCAGCATCGGCGTGGACATGCCTGTGTGGGCGAAAGGTGCCATCGGCACCGGCGAAGGCCATGTGTTCAACGTGATCGCGGCGCTGGTGACGCTGGGCGTGTCGGCGCTGCTGATCTTCCGCACCGAATGGGGCGCGCGCTTCAACACGGTGGTGGTGGCGATCAAGGTCGCCGCCGTGGTGTTGGTGATCGGCGTCGGCGCCTTCTACATCAAGCCGTCGAACTGGGTGCCTTTCATTCCCGAACGCATCGTCGGGCCCGACGGCGTGGGCCATTTCGGCTTCCAGGGCGTGGCCACCGCCGCCGCTGTGGTGTTCTTCGCCGTGTTCGGCTACGACACGCTCACCACGGCCGCGGAGGAATCGAAGAACCCGCAGCGCGATCTGCCCCGGGCGGTGCTGCTGTCGCTGGGCATCTCGATGGCGATGTATCTGGCGGTATCGCTGGTGCTCACCGGCATCGCCCACTACTCCACGCTCAAGACCGACGCGCCGGTGGCCGATGCGTTCAAGGGACTCGGCTTGCCTTGGGTGGCGTTGACGGTGTCGGTATCGGCGGTGTTCGGGCTGATCAGCGTGCTGTTCGCCTTCATGCTGGGCGCGACGCGCATCTGGTTCGCGCTGGCGCGCGACGGCTTGCTGCCGGGCTGGTTCGCCAAGCCGCATCCGCGCTACGGCACGCCGCATCGGCCGACCATCGTGCTGGGGGTGTTCACGGCACTGGTGGCGGGGCTGCTGCCGATCGAGGAAGTGGCGAAGCTGGTGAACATCGGCGTGCTTTCCGCCTTCATCGTGATCTGCTCTTCCGTGCTGATTTTGCGCAAGCGCAAGCCGGAGCTGCATCGGGCGTTCCGTACGCCGCTGGTGCCTTTGGTGCCGCTGGTGGGCATCGGGTTTTCGATCTGGTTGTTGGCGGAGTTGCCGTGGATCACCTGGAAGGTGTTTTTGATCTGGGTGGGGATTGGGTTGGTGGTGTATGTCGGGTATGGGATGCGCCATAGCAAGTTGGAGAGGGGTTGACGCTGGGCGCCGGGGGCTCGCGAAGCCCCGTGCGAGGCGCTGACGATCATTGCTTCGGCCCCACGTGCTCGTCGTTCCGGTGCTGGCCGGAATGCAGTGGTGGCATGGCTCGGTTGTCGCCTCGCGGCTAGGTTGTCTCGCCTTATGGGCGAGGGGTTTCGCTCTCCTGCCGGAGAGCGAGTTACTTCTTCTTTGCTTGCCCAAAGAAGAAGTAACCAAGAAGAAAAGGCACCCTTCGCGGCGGTGAGGGCTGGCCGGGCTTTTCGACAGGGCATCCTGCCCTGATCGAAAAGGCGGGGACGTCCTGTCCCCGCCCGCCTTCGGCGGCCTGATCGTCCAGCCCTCACCGCCGCGAAGGGGACCCGAAGATCAAGAGCAGCTCGGAGCGTCGCTTCGCTCGCTCTTGTGCCTCAGTACCTCACTTCTCCTTCTCCCCTCCGGGCGACCCGAAGGTAGTCCCCGTGGGAGAGAAGGCGGGATGAGGGGCGGGTGCTTGCGGAAGCCTCTCCGACGCGATCGCCCCAGCGTCCCTGCGAACCCCTTCACCCCGCGCATGACCAATGGCATGCGGTCCCGCTCCCCCATCGGCCTAGCATCGCGGTACTCGTCCCTACTACGCGGGGGTTGTGTTTATGTTCGCCAGGATGTTGCTTGGTTGTTCGATGGTGGTGGCATGGGCGGCGGCGGTCGCGCCGGTGTGGGCGGAGGATGTCGCTGCGGTGGATCAGCCGTATCCCGGCACGTTGACGCTCAAGCTCGATCTGACCGATGCGCCGAAGAGGATCTATCGCATCGTCGAGACGATTCCAGTGAAGCCGGGGGCGCTGTCGCTGTACTACCCGAAGTGGATTCCGGGCGAGCACATTCCGTCGGGGCCGATCAACAACGTCAGCGGTCTGATCATCAGCGCCAACGGCAAGCAGCTGCCGTGGCGGCGCGATCTGCGCGACATGTTCACGCTGCACCTGGATGTGCCGGAAGGCGTCTCCAATCTGCAGTTGGAATTTCAGTTCCTGGCGCCGGGCGAAGAAGGCGGCGGCCTGTACGGCGCGACCGGTTCGGCGACGCCCAAGCTGGTGGACATCGAATTCAACCAGGTGTTGTTCTATCCGGCCGGCTATTACGCCAGCCGCATCGATGTGCAGCCCACGGTGACGCTGCCGCGCGACTGGAAGTTCGCCAGCGCACTGGACGTGGATGCGCAGACCGGCGCGCAGGTCGCATTCAAGCCGGTGAGCCTGGAAAAGCTCGTCGATTCTCCGCTGGTCGCGGGCGAATACTTCAGGCGTGTGCCGTTGAGCGCGGACGCCAAGGGGCCGGTGCATCTGGACATCGTGGCCGACGATCCGGGCAATCTGAAGCTCAGCGACAAGCAGGAGGCGCAGCACAAGGCGCTGATCGTGCAAGCGGTGAAGCTGTTCGGTGCGCGGCATTACGCGCACTACGATTTCTTGCTGACACTATCCGACCACAATGGCTCGTTCGGGCTTGAGCACCAGCAATCCAGCGACGACCGGCTGCCGCCGTCCTTCCTCACCGACGACAACATGTACCTGGCCGCAGCCTTCGTGCTGCCGCATGAGTTCGTGCATTCCTGGAACGGCAAGTTCCGCCGGCCGCACGATCTGTGGACGCCGAATTACAACGTGCCGATGCAGGGCGATCTGCTGTGGGTGTACGAGGGGCTGACCAACTATTACGGCGAAGTGCTGACCGCGCGCTCCGGTATGTGGACCGCCGAGCAGTACCGCGACTGGATCGCCGAGACGCAGGCTGCGATGACCTATCGCACCGGCCGGCAATGGCGCCCGCTGCAGGACACCGCCGACGCCGTGCAGCTGACCTCCTCGCAGGGTTCCTCATGGGCCAATCGCATGCGAGGCGTCGACTACTATCCCGAAGGCACGCTGCTGTGGATGGAAGCCGATGCCAAGATCCGCGACCTGAGTGGCGGCAAGCGCTCGCTCGACGACTTCGTGCGCGCTTTCCACGGCATCGAGGATGGCAGCCAGGTGCCGCACACCTACACCTTCGACGACGTGGTGGCGACCTTGAACAAGGTGCAGCCGTATGACTGGGCCGGCTTTCTGCACGAGCGCCTGGACTACACCGGCGACAAGCTGCCTGCGCAGGGAGCGTCGAGCGCGGGCTGGAATCTGACGTTCGACGACCAGCCGTCATCGATCCAGAAAGCGGCGGAAGCCGTGCGGCATACGGTGAACCTGATGTACGGCGCCGGCTTTTCGCTCAATCGCGACGGCAAGTTCACCGATGTGCTGTGGGGCGGCCCGGCGTTCAAGGCCGGCCTGGTGCCGGGTCTGAAGCTGATCGCGGTGAACGGCCGCGACTATTCCGCCGATGCGCTCAAGGACGCCATCAAGAGCGCCAAGGGCAAGGGCGGGCCGATCCAGCTGCTGGTGAAGAACAACGAGTTCTTCGAGACCGTGTCGCTCGACTACCACGATGGACTGCGCTATCCGCATCTGACGCGTGCGGGTGGGGCGGACAGGCTGGGGCAGATCGCCGCGCCGTTGAAGTGAGTCTCGCTGTCCGGTGCAAAAGAAAAAGGGCGCCCGAAGGCGCCCTTTTTTGCTTGCCGGCGTGTCGGTCGCTAGGACCTTGCGCTCAGAAGCGGTACTCGATCGAGGCCGAGTAGGCCGCCACGTTGGCATTGGCCTGCTTGTACTCCGAGCCGGCACGGCCGTACTTGACGTGGTAGTTGTCGTAGTTGATGGCCAGCGCGACGTTGTCGGTCACGTTGTAGCCCACGCCCACGCCGGCGTACCAGCCGTTGTTCCAGCTCTTCTCGGTCGAGCGGAAGTCACCGTAGGTGACGCTGCCGGTGGTGCGCGAACGCAGGTAGCCGCCGTGACCGGAGACGAACCACGGACCGTAGAAGTCGTACTTGGCGTTCACGCCGAGGATCACAGCCTTCGGCTGGAAACCGACGGTGACCGGACCGTAGTACTGCTTGGCCTGGCCCAGCGAGGTGTAGCCGGCTTCGGCGCCGACGATGTTGTTCCAGCGCCAGCCGAAGCGAACGCTCTGGAACACGTCGCTCTTATCCGACATGCCGCCCACGCGGTAGTTGCTCTGACCGAGGTTGCCGGTCACGAAGAAGTTGTTGAGCTGGTTGCTGCTGGCCGCGTCATCGGCCTGGGCAGCGAACGGGGACAGGGCAGCAACGGCCAGCACGGCCGAAAGCAGAGTCTTGTTCATGGAGAACTCCATTCTTTTATTTGGGGTATTTCCGGTGCGACGACCTTGGGGGGAATGTCGTCGCACTGGCCGCGCGGGGTCGCGGGCCACGAAGGATAAGGGCTTTTTTACATTTCCCAAGTGGGGGACAGCGAACGGGAAGGGCGAGGTTCAGAAATTGTCATGACCTCTGGCAGGGGGTGAGGCGTGTCGCCGCGGTCTAGCATCGCGCGGTCATATTCCGTTCAACGTCCGCCGCGGGCGTGCCGGGTTCGCCACAGGAGACCGTTTTGAAAGCTTCGCGCCTCGCTTCCGCCATCCTCGCTGCGGGCTTCGGCCTGTGCGGCGTCGCCGCTCATGCCGACGTCCCGGCACCGCAGGACACACCCTTCAGCGGCACGCTCAAAGTCAGCGTCGACGCTACCGACATCGCCCGCCGCATCTTCCGCGTGCGCGAAACGGTGCCGGCGCAGCCGGGCCCGCTGACCCTGCTGTATCCGCAGTGGCTGCCGGGCAACCATTCGCCGAGCGGCCCGATCGACAAGATGGCGGGACTGAAGGTGTCGGCCAACGGCAAGGAACTGAAGTGGACGCGCGATCCGCTCAACGTCTACGCCTTCCATGTGGATGTGCCGCAGGGCGCGAGCAGCGTGGAGGTGGAGTTCCAGTACCTCTCGCCGCAGGACGCCCGCCAGGGCCGCGTGGTGATGACGCCGGAGATGCTCAACCTGCAGTGGAACACGGTGACCCTGTATCCGGCCGGCTACTACGCCAGCCGCATCCAGGCCGAGGCCAGCGTGAAGTTCCCGGCCGGCTGGCAGTTCGGCACCGCGCTGGAGGAGGCCTCGCGCAGCGGCGATACGGTGACCTTCAAGCCGATCAAGTTCGACGACCTGGTCGACTCGCCGATCTACGCGGGCAAGTACTTCAAGCGCGTGGACCTTGATCCGGGTTCCAAGACGCCGGTACACCTGAACATCGTGGCGGACGATCCGAAGTTCCTCGAGATCAAGCCCGAGCAGCTGAAGGTGCACCAGAACCTGGTGCAGCAGATGTACAAGATGTACGGCGCGCACCACTACGACCACTACGACTTCCTGTTCTCGCTCAGCGAAAAGATGAGCGGCAACGGCTTGGAACATCACCGTTCCAGCGAGAACGGCGTGGGCACCGGCTACTTCACCGAGTGGGACAAGAACGTGCTGGCGCGCGATCTGCTGCCGCACGAGTTCAACCATTCCTGGGACGGCAAGTACCGTCGTGGCGCGGACCTGTCCACGCCCAACTTCAACGTGCCCATGCAGGACAGCCTGTTGTGGGTGTACGAGGGCCAGACCCAGTTCTGGGGCTATGTGATGGCCGCGCGCTCGGGCCTGTGGAAGCAGGACGAGGCGCACGACATGCTCGCCGCCGTCGCCGCCAACTACGACAAGGGCCGCCCCGGCCTGCAGCAGTGGCGCAACATCCAGGACACCACCAACGACCCGATCATCGCCCAGCGCCGGCCGTTGCCTTATCGCAACTACCAGATGAGCGAGGATTACTACTCCGGCGGCCAGATGATCTGGCTGGAGGTGGACGGCAAGCTGCGCGAGCTGTCGGGCAACAAGAAGTCCATCGACGACTTCGGCAAGGCCTTCTTCGGCATGGAGAACGGCAAGTGGGACGTCAACACCTACACCTTCGAGGACGTGGTGAAGACGCTCAACGGCATCCAGCCGTACGACTGGGCCAGCTACCTGCGCGAGCGGCTTGACGGCCACGGCCCGATCACCGGCGGCATCGAGGCCAGCGGCTGGAAGGTGGTCTACAACGACAAGCCCTCCGCGGCGATGAAGGCGGCCGAGGCCCGCTTCGGCGGCGCCAACCTGGTGTATTCGCTGGGCGTGACGCTGGGCAAGGGCGGCGACATCACGGACGTACTGTGGGACGGCCCGGCCTTCAAGGCCGGCCTGTCGCCGGGCATGAAGCTCATCGCGGTCAATGGCAAGGAATTCTCCAGCGACTCCATCAAGGACGCGGTGACCGAGGCGGCGAAGGACAAGAGCAAGCCGGTGGAACTGCTGGTGAAGAACTTCGACCAGTACCAGACCCTGCGCATCGACTACCACGACGGCTTGAAGTACCCGCACCTGGAGCGCATCGAGGGCAAGCCGGATCGCCTGTCCGAGCTGCTCAAGGCGCGCTGAGGGATCCAGGCGCCCCGCCGCGCGCGGGGCGCCACGATCAGGCAAGCGAAGGGCCCGCCGGCACGGCTATGCCGGGGCGGGCCCTTTCGTTTCCGTCGTCGCGCACGGGCGCCCGAGTCGCTATACTCCGCGTTCCGCCGCGCGCCGGACCGCTCCGCGCACGGCCTCCGTTTCATCACGCGCCCGTAGCTCAGCCGGATAGAGTAGTGGCTTCCGAAGCCATTGGTCGGGGGTTCGAATCCCTCCGGGCGCGCCATTTCCCTTCAGCGATGCTCGTTGCCGCCCCCGCGTTTCAGGGACGCGGCCCGCTCAGC
>JBCNOA010000183.1:0-9112 GCA_039594095.1 Dyella sp. | reverse complement strand
GCCCACCGCCGGGTCCGCGCTCCTGGGACAGCCTCTCGCCTTCCGAGCGCGACATGCTCGGTCCCCTGCGCAGCGAATGGAACGACTATCCGCCCGAACGCCAGGCGCGCATGCTCGATCGCGTCCACGAATGGAGCACGCTGCCGCCGGAGCGCCGCCAGCAGATCCGCGAGCGCATCGAACAGTGGCAGAAGATGACGCCCGAACAGCGCGAGCAGGCGCGAACCAACATGCGCAAGTTCGAGCAGCTCTCCCCCGAACAGCGCAGCCAGCTGCACGACGCCTTCAAGCGCTACCAGCAGTTGCCCCCGGAGCAACGCCAGCAGCTCATGCACCAGTTCCGCCAGGAGCACGGCATCCCCCCGCATCGCACGCCTCCGCCGGGCATGCCCCGGCCGATGGGCGGCTTCGGACCGCCGCCTTCCCACGGGCGACCGCCCCATTGATGCCATGGGGCGGCTGCCCCTTCGGCTGCTCGCCAACGAACGACCGGAGCGCGAGCCACGCGCTTCCTCCTGTGGCCGCACTGGATCATGGCTATCACCTGTGGCGCGCAGCAACGATCAGGCTGGCCCCCAGAGGAATGGCCGAGCCACGCGCCATGCAACGATGTTCGCGCGCAAGCAGCCACTCCATTGCCCGAATAGCCACGCCGCCGCCCGTCCCATGCTCGGTTTCGGCGGTGGCCGTCCGACTTATGCCCAATCTGTGCGGCAATACACGCAATGCTGCGATCGGCAAAAGGAGCGGCAAAAAGAAATATGAAGAGAACTCGACGTCGAAGTATGGCTTCAGCAGTCTCTGCATCGACGCTTTGGTGTAGCGCCTATGATGGCCTGCCGCGACGTCCGCATCGGACCACATCCACGCATACGCCGGCACGGTGAGGAAGAGCATTCCGCCGGGCGTCAATATCTCGGCGACGCTCCGGATGAAGCCCTGGTCGTCTTCCATATGCTCGACGACATCAAAGACCCCGACTGCTCCCGCGGAACCCTCCGCAATACGCGCGCCAGATAATGTCGAACAGATAACGCGCGGAATATGTCTCCTCGCGCGCGCGTTCTCCGCGCCGCGCTGCCCCGGCTCTACCAACACGACATCGAGTCCGTCATCCAGCAACCTCCTCGCCACGTAGCCATTGCCGCCGCCGATGTCATAGAAGACACCCTCGAAAGGGTAGCGCGACACGAGCGAGGCAATGCATTCATTGCGGTGACGAAACCAGAACGAGCCATCCTCAACGCCGAGGCAGGTGTCGTGATCCTCGTCCATGTAAGAGACGCCATCAGGCGATCGAGATGGATGCTTAGTCAATGGAAAAAGCTCCCGCACCGGCAAGACACATCAGAACGAGGTCGCCCTGGCGAGGCCGCCTTCGGCAAGCCGTTCCTGGGTCCGGCTGCGTTAAAAGAAAGGTGTTCCTCACTATGCGCCCATGAACTCCGCAAGCTGCTCGACGACAAACGCCTGCTGCTGGACGCTCAATCCTATCCAGAGAGGAAGGCGAATAATTCTCTCGGACAAGTCGTCAGTGACCGCCATGCCTCCCACAGCCCGGCCAAAGCGTCGGCCACCAGGCGAAGAATGCAAAGGCACATAATGAAAGACTGCCCCTATGCCTTGGGCTTTAAGCGCCTGGAGCAAAGCTTGGCGATCAAATCCGGGAGCAAGCAACACATAAAACATGTGAGCGTTATGCTCACACCAGTCTGGCACGATGGGCCTCCGCAAAAAACCGGCTCGCTCCAGCGGCTCCAACATATCGTAATAGCGCTGCCAGATGGCCAGCCTCTGCTTGGTTATTTCCTCCGCTTCTTCCAGCTGTGCCCACAGAAACGCTGCCACCAGCTCCCCTGGCAGGAAGGAAGACCCTGCTTCTTGCCACGTGTATTTGTCCACCTCTCCGCGGAAGAAGCGGCTGCGATCCGTACCCTTTTCCCGAATGACCTCCGCCATTGACGCCAGCTCAGGATCGTTCACGAGCAATGCGCCGCCCTCGCCCGAAATGACGTTCTTGGTTTCGTGGAAGCTGAAATTCCCTAGATCGCCTATCGCGCCCAAGGCCTTCCCTCGATAAGAAGCCATGACACCCTGCGCCGCGTCCTCGACGACCTTGATGTCGCGCCGCTCAGCCAACGCCATGATGGCATCCATCTCGCAACCGACGCCGGCGTAATGAACCGGCACGATCGCCTTCGTCCGCGGCGTGATGGCCTCTTCGATCAAGCTTTCATCGAGGTTAAGCGTGTCCGGCCTGATATCGACAAAAACCGGTACCGCACCGCGCAGGACGAACGCGTTGGCCGTCGACACGAAGGTGTACGAGGGGATGATGACTTCATCGCCCGGACGGATGTCCAGAAGCATCGCGGACATTTCAAGTGCCGCGGTGCAAGAATGACTCAATAGTGCCTTCGGCGTGCCAGTGCTGCGCTCCAGCCAGCCGTGGCAACGCTTGGTAAAGGGGCCATCGCCCGCGAGCGCGCCTTTGAAATGAGCTTGAGCGATGTAATAAAGCTCCTTGCCCGTCATATGGGGCCGATTGAAGGGAATGACTTCGCTTTCACTCATGGTCATGACCGGATTTGGATTGCCAAGCAAGAAGCGCTTCCATCGCCAGGAGCGCAAATAACAGTACCCACACATAATTAGCCAGTACTGCATGGCGAACTATGGGGCGAAAGGCCAGCGATACTCTCTCAGCTCCGTCCGGAATGACCACCCCCTGAAAGAAGCCATTGACCGGCAGAGATCTTGCGCGCCTCCACTGCCCGCGGACAAAAGCCCGCGCATGCCAATCCGGATGATACTGTTGGCTTATGATCAATAGGGACGATGGCGCAGACGACACTGTAACTTCGATGGCATCGCCCTCATCCCTCACTACCTTGGCCGGGAGAGCTGGCGAAAGCCTCGGGTCCCCGACAGTGACATCCGCGACGGTGGTCTTCGGAGTGCCTCCGACAAGCTGAAGCACTTGCCCCATGTGCCGCGGCACATCGCATAGCCAAACCGACTCCACTTGTGTCGCGCATGAAAGCGAGGGATCCACCAGCTTGCTGGGGGAGAGCACGAGCGCGACATCACTCATCCAGAACGACGCGCTCGCATAGTCCGGCGAGATCTGGTCGTTCCATCTCCCGTATGTCGATGCCTCACCGCCCAATCGATGCAGATATTCGCGGTACCGGCGCGGTGAGAGGCTATCGTAACTATGAATCGACGAGAGACCGATCATGGCATTGAAATTCGGCGGCAACGCTTTTACCCCCGGCGCCACTACGGCGTAACGCGCATTGTCATGTAGCCGCGCAGCAACGGCCTTACTCAATGACGACTCGCTGTGGATCTGCGATGGCAACTGTCTCAACAAGCCAGGGGAAGCCACCAGAGTCAGCCAGCAAGCGCTGACCATCGTCAATAGAATGACGTGATGCTCCCCAAGGCATAGCACGACCACGGAGGCGGCAACGAGTACGTCGACGGCGATCTGCGACCAAAGAATCGGCCAGTTTTCCGTGATGCCAAAGACAATCCCCGCCGTCAGCAAAGTCAGCATGGCAGCCCCCGTCAACGATGCGACCCGCCACGAACTCATTTGATGACGTTGGAGCGAATCGATCACATGAGCCTGGAGCATCACGCAGGGCATAAGAAGCATGGACAATGGATTCGTTCGCGATAGTCCAAGCCCTAGATGAGCAATACCGAATGAGTAGATCGGCCTAATGGTCGCCACCCCGATGACGATTGCGATCGCTATCCACCATGCTCGACCGCCGCGGACTTTCGCAAAAATGCCGACCACGATCAGTGACGCCGTCAGAAGACAAACGCTGAGCCCGTTGTAGGCCACGGGGTAGTCCGCACGCGTCGGAACACCGAACGAATTGGGCATCGTGGCCAGCACGACTTCCCTGACTAAATCGTGGAGCGACGAGAAGCTGGGCATGGCGGCAAGAAAAAAACCGTCGTCCGGCCGGAGACGGTTTGATTGCAGGGCGCTTCTGAAAAGGTCTATGAGCATCGGCGCCGACAGCAAAATGGCCAGAAGCCAACTGCCCCCTGCCCATAAGATCAGGCGCCGCGTAGCACCCCACCCCGATCGCGAAGCTTGAATAATCAAGGCCAAGGCATATCCGCCGATAATGTAGATCTGGTAGACGGTCAATTGCGGATACGAAGTCATCAGCAAGCTGTAAGCACAGAAGCTTGAGCAGACGCCGGCCAGGAGATCGGCGCGGTCCGCCACTCGCCGTAGCGACCACAGGCAACCGGCAGCCCAGCACCACGAGGCGATGAACATTGGAAAGGCCAGCCAGTACAGCAGTATCGGCGAGGCCGCATAGGAGATAGCCGACGTCATGCCGGCAAGCGGAGTCAGGCCAATCTGCTTGCAGAAAAGCAGAATGAAAATGCCCGACAGAAATACCAGCGACAAGCTCCATGCCGTAATGAACCGGCTCGGAGAGTGAGTGACGGCCTGCAGCAGGCGCGCCGGAAGATACACTGGACTGAACCCTGAAACATGGTAAAGCGGCCTGCCTAGCTCATTGTGTGGCTCCCATAGGGCGACATCACCGGAACGAGGCCCATTGAGGAATGCATTGACCTCGGGAACGAAGACATTGGAGTAATCGCTGAATTTTTCGTTTTCGAATCGCGGCCCCTGCCCGGCGATGTCGCTGATACCCAACTGCGTTCCCAAGCGGGTAGGCGCAATGACCTCTCCGCATAAGTAAGGCAGAAATAGCCATAGCATCAGCAGCGCGTAACCAGCGAACGATGCGGGATAAGTAAGTTTCTTAGCGATCACCGGCTGGTCCGCGGGAAAACAAAAAACTTCATCGCCAGAAAAAGAAGAGGGGCCACAACGACGATAGCCGCCGCCTGGACCCACATATGGGGGTAGCCGAAACGATTGGCGAAGACGAAAAGCAGGAAAGCATTTAGGCCGTATCCGACGGCCTGAGCCATGACATACCGCATACCCGAATTCGTGACGTTGCCCTTGTGTGAAAACGTCAACCTTCGATTCGCGACAAACCCCAACAATGCACATGTCAGGTAAACGATGGTCATGGCGCATTCCGGCCACAACCCGAATGACGTTAGCGCTACATAGCAAAGATATGCAGCGGCGTTGCTCGCCACGCCGACGGCCACGTAGCGGAGCATCTGAGTTTTCCAGCCAACGCTAGCCGCGTCCAAGATGGTACCCCCGCTGCCAGCCTTTCACTTGCGAGGGCATGCCCCCGATATCGTCCGCCTCAGGCATTCCTGTGATCGGACATGTAGAGGGCCTCCAACGCAAGAAGGTCTCTCTTGCGCTCCTTAATCTTGCGCGCCGGGACGCCAAAATAGATCGACCAGGGATCGGTACTCCTGGTAACCATGGTCATTGCTCCCACCGCGGTTCCTTCGGCAAGTGTGACCCCCGGGAGAATTATCGATGAGGTGCCGATGATGCAGTGTCGCCCGATCGTTACTTTGGCTTTTGCCTCGAGCTTGAACTCATCGGGCACGGTCGGATTGGTTAGAGTCTGACCCGAATAGTCATCGCTTTGCGTGAAGACGTGGCAACCGTAAGCCAGGCCGGAAAAATCCTCCATCACAATGCCCTTCTCTCCACCAGCGAGATTGGCGAACACTGCCAGGTGCACGTTGCGGCCAATAGATATCTTTCCGGATAGCACGCAGAAATCGTCGATTCGGACGTTATCGCCGATCTCTATGCTTTCGTGATTGTAAATGCTGGCCTTGTCGCTAATGAGAACATTGGACCCCAGGGCTCTGAAACCCATGGTATCCAGGACTGACCTCGGGTAGTAACTCATGTAGGCATCGCCTGTGCATGTGGTCAAACGGTTTTAGCCGGGCGCCCCAATCGTGCGGCATCGGTCGTCGTACGGCGCACGATGTAGAGAGGGCGCCGCTTCGACTCGTCGAATGTCTTTCCCAAGTAGACGCCAAGCACGCCCAGGAGGCTGATAATGATGCCACCCAGGAAATATATGGAAACAATCAGGCTACTCCAGCCTGTAATGGGCACGCCGTAGACCAACGCTCGGTAGGCAATGTAGCCGCCATAGACGAATGCGGCTAACGAAAGGAAAAAGCCTGCCTTCACCGCCAGCCTGAGAGGTTTGTCTGAATGGGCAATGATGATCTCGGAAGCGAGCCTCCAAAGCTTGGCAAACGAATATGAGGTCTCTCCAGCGAATCGGTCGCCGTGTACGACATCGACGCTTGCCGTCGGAAAGCCAACCCACGCGACCAAGCCGCCAAAGAATCGAAGCTTTTCCCTCATTAATCTCAGGCTTTCGACCACGCGTCGCGACACAATACGAAAGTTGCCGACCTCCCCGTCATAGTCGATATCGGCCAGGTAACCGAAGACTCTGTAGAACAGGCGAGAGGTAAGACTTTTGAGAAAGGAATCCGCACGCCGCCCCCGCCTGGCCAACACCACGTCGTAGCCTTCGAGGGCCTTGGCGTAAAGCTTTGGAATCTCCGCGGGATCATCCTGGAGGTCGCAGTCCATCACGACGACCCAATCGCCATCGCAGTTATCGAGCCCGGCTGTAATGCCATAGTGCTGGCCGAAATTACGACTCAGCTGCAAGCCGTGTACGCGGTGGTCCATATCGGCAAGCCGCGCAATGATTTCCCAGGATTGATCACCGCCACAATCTTCGACCATGACTATCTCATAGTCTTCGGTGATGGATCCAAGGGCGGCAGTGAGCTGGCGATAGAGTTCGTCCAGGCATTCCTGCGCTTTATAAACGGGTATGACGACGGAGATGAGGGCCATGAAGGATTACGGTCGCATCGACTAGTCAGCGAATGCCGGGCGCGCCAGCACTGGCGACGGGCAGGAAAAGATACGCACTCCCTCCAAAGAGAAGTGAACGTTTGAACTCCCCCAGGAAATAGTCGAACTCGACGGGATGCGTCCGTGAGAACGTCAGGTCAGCACGACCATCGAGAGGGACATCCACGACAAAAACGAAGCGTGGGCGAGCCGCTCGCATACGGTCGACTTCCTGCTTCTGAAACACTATTGACCTCGGGAACAATGGATACAGCTCCCACATAGGGGCACGGCGTCCTGCCAGCGCATAGACCCCCGGATAGAAGGGCACCGTAACAAAGGTTCCGCCGTCTGAGGCGTAAGTCGCAACCAGCTCCCTGAATCGGGTGACTTCTGCCGCCATTGTCCCGTCGACCTTAATCGTATCGCCATAAGACGCCACAGTGGTCAGCCCCGCAGCATCCCGCAATTGCCAGCCCGGGTGGAGCGGCAGTGTCGCCACGAGGCCCGTCGCGAACAAGGCCGCCATAACCATGCCGCTCCACCGGGGCGACGAGCGGGAAACAATGATGCCCGTCCCCACCAGCAGCGGAAAAATACCCTGAGCCAGATGGCTGGCATCAGCGCGGGAAAAAGCGAAATGCGCGTAAGGGGCACTCAGCAGGGCGCACGCCACGAAACCTGGCGGCATGTGCTGTCCGGCGCACCGTTGACGAATGCACCAAGCCATAGAGAGCACGCAAAATAGCGGCAGTGCTAGAAAGTAACTTCCGATGAGAACCTGCGATAACGCAGGGAGGCCCTGCGCATGACCCCACGGCGCGGTCCAAGGCCACGGCACTGGTAATGGGAGGTTGGTGCTGCCCTGCGCCAGCAGCAGGGCCACCGAATCCACCATGGCACGGGCAAAGCCAGGTATGCAGGCAACCATCGCCAGCAAGGGGAGCAGCCCAATTGCAAAGCCCATACCCCAGAACAACAAGCCGCGCATGATGCCGACACCAGTCTCTCGCCCGACATTCAGCCACGCAATGGCTCCAATGCTCGCCACTGCGCCGTAAAGCCCGTGGTTGCGTCCAAAACCCGCAACCAGCCCCACCATCGCTCCCATAGCAATGTATCGGCTGCGTACCGGACGCTCGATCAATCCCGCCAGTCCAACCAGAAGGAACAAACAAAGCGAAATGTCGAACAATTTGTGCCTAGGCACCATCCATGCGATCAGCGTCAGCGCCGAGCCGATAAGCAGCAATCTACTGCCCCGGCGATTTTCAGGCATGGCCTTGGCAACCACATGCAGGCCGGCCCAGAGTCCAAGAAACTGGAACGCTGCTATGGCCATTCGGACGCCGACGATCCCTTGGTTGCCCCTCATCGCCATCCAGGCGGCCGACCAGTAATACCTGCCTGGTTCGTAGGCCATGAAATCGCGCAACGGAACTTCGCCCAAAAGGACGCGTTGAACTCCGTACCACAGATAGCCTTCGTCGGCCAAGCTCAAGCCGAGATCATGCTCCCAGGCGAACAGGCATAAGACGAATAGCAGGGACAGGGCGAAAATGAACACGCCTCGCCTCGTAATCAATCCAATCATCGCCGCGTGAAGCATGCGAGCCTGTATGTATATTGCGGCGGCATCATCAACAGGACAGCCATTGGTTCCGGTTCCCCTCAACTCCGTAAAGGCGGCACTCTAAATCCCGGTTTTTGAGGCCGTGTCCGCGAAAGGCAGGGACGTTACTGCCTTGATCAGAACGCTGCAATGCGGCCGCCATCTTCTGCTAAACACCCTCGAAAACAGAGATTTTTCAACTAGCCGTCGGGATACGCTCGAGCTTTCGTACAGGGCCGCCTATGGAGGGCGCAAGCCTCGCGATCGGCATAACTGACGCCTTCCGGCATACCTATGCGCCGACATGGATAGGCGTCCGAAGACAAGATTCCTCCTCTCTTGACTCCCATTTAACAGACGGCGATCGGGCTCTATGCCTGGAAATGCACTTCGCCAGCCTTAGCCACGCAGCTCTTGGCAACCAGTTCGTCCTCGAAATCCGGCGCGAGCGCGCCGTCCTTCACCAGCAGCTCGACGAAGTTGTAGACGTTGCGCGCGAACATTTCGGAGGCATGCAACGGCGCGCCCGCGGGCAGGTTGAGCGGACCGAGCACGACCACGCCGCCCTGCTCCATGCGTTCGCCGGGGCGCGTCAGCTCGCAGTTGCCGCCGCCCTCGGCCGCAAGGTCCACGATCAGCGCGCCGGGCTTCATGCCGGCCACCATCGCCGCGGAGAGGAT
>JBCNOA010000182.1:0-9238 GCA_039594095.1 Dyella sp. | reverse complement strand
CTGGTGGATGGTCGGGGTATTAAGGCCTGTCGCCACGTTGACGGTGGAGAGCACGACTGGCAGATCGTAGAGTTTCGCCGTCCTTGCGACAGCAACGACGTTGGCGATCAGTTCGCGGCGCTCCATCGACACGATGGAGGCGACCTGGACGGGTTGGAAGTCGATGATCACCAGCGCCGCGTTCTGTGGCGTGAGCAACTCATCGGCGATCGGATCGCGAATGGTATTGGGGGAAGTCATAGCCCAGCCTTCAATGGATGTTTGTGAAGCGCGTGTCGGTCGGCCCTTGCCCGGTGATGTAGACGACCGCCGGTTCGTCGCCGGTCATCGCGAAGTGCGGCGCCCCGCCGGGTTCGGTATAGAAGCTTCCTGGAGGCAACAGCTTTACCTTCGCCTCGTCCGCGATCGAACCGTAGCCGAAGAACCATTTGCCGCTGACAACCACCGCACTGCGGTCGTCCCGGTGCGTGTGAGCGGCGATCTTGGTGTGGGGCGGCACACGGATCTCGATCGTGTAGGGGCCCTGCGCCGTCGGGTCGCCGTAGAGAACCGTGGTGCGGATACCTTCGACGCCCGAGGTGCCGGGCCCTGCCCCTCCCTTGGCGAGCGCAGCGATGTCCTCAGGCGACAGGCGCGTCTGCTGCGTTGCGGCGGACGCGGGCGCTCCGAGCGAAAAGGCAGCTATGAGCGCCACCGCGCTGGCGATGCGCGCGATCACTTTCCGCTCTCCAGGAAAGAAACCACCCGGGCGACCGTCGCCTTGGGGTTTTCCTCCATGATCCAGTGCCCGGAGTCGGGAATGACACCCTCGGTCACGTTAGAAGCAGCGGCGCGCATCACGACAGCCATCGTCGGTCCAAACGACTTCTCGCCACCGAGTGCGAGCACCGGCATCGTCAGCTTGTTGCCCGCTGCCAGCCACGCACGATTGTCAGTCGCATCCTGGTCGAAGGCGGCGAACTGCGCGAAGCCCGAGTGCATCGCGCCGGGACGCGCGTAGAGCGCGGCGTAGTGCTGGCGCGATGCTTCGTCGAAACGGGCAGGATTCGCGGAGAAATCGTTCCAGAAGCGGTCGAGATAGATGCGCTCTCGGCCGGCCACGAGTCGCTCCATGTCGGGGCCGCCAAAGCGAAAATGCCAAAGCATCGGCGTTTTCAGAATCTCGTCCCACGGACCGACGCCCGGGACCGGGGCGTCAATCATCACAAGATGACCGATCCGGTCCGGCTGCTGCGTGGCCAGCGCGAACGCCACCATGTTGCCGATGTCGTGCGCGACGACGTCATAGCGTTGGACCCCCAGTGTCGCAAGCAGCCCCTGCATGTCGCGCCCCTGGGTCATCTTGTCGAAGCCATTGGTCGGGTGCGACGAGAGCCCCATCCCGCGCAGGTCGGGGACGATGACGGTGTGATTGTTTTTCAGGGCTGCCGCAAGCGGAGCCCACATGTCGCCCGACTCGCCATAACCGTGCAGCAGCAGCACGGCGGGCCCATGGCCGCCGACACGGACATGAAGGGTTACGCCGTTCGACGCGATGTCGCGCGACTCAAATTTCGCCGGAAATGGGGGCACCTCGGCGGCTGCGGGCACCGCAAGGCACAGCGCAGTTGCTAATAGAACGGACCTGAACATCGCACTCTCTCCGGGCCGCGAAGGCCTTCGTGACTGGACTGCCAGTGTTCCCAGGCGTCAGTCGGCGCTCAATCCCAGCTCGGGTCTTGGGCTCCACCCGAATGGGTAGTCGTGCCTGGGTGCGGCCTGCGGTGTCTTGCCAGTACGACCATCAACCCGGCCGCCGATAGCGCTGAGGGAGCATCTCAAGGACGCGCCACCGGTTCGGGGTCGAGAGTCATCGCCTTGTCCTTGAAGACACCTTTGCTGCGAATAGAAAGTTCGGACAGCCCACTTCACTTTCCCTGCAGCAAAGGCGCTAATCGCTCTTTCCAGCCGACCTGATTCACGGCCGGCAGTACAGGCGATGCCCTTGGTCGCCACCCGAATCATCGCCTAGCCCGCTGGACAGACTTGCAGCCCATAGGCCTCGCCGCTTGCCTTATTCCTCCGGCGATACGCGGAACGCGTTATAACTGCCGAACTGACCTTATGGATCGGATACTCGATATCCCGACGCATCACTGGCTACCGATACCGGCAACTCGCGTTTTCATGACGATACGGCACATTCCATCTGATCCATGGTTACTTCGGTGCCTCAAAGTTGGCGAGGGCGAGCGCGTACTTTCCATTCAACTCATTGCGTTTGAGCCGGGTCGTCTGCCAGTCGACGCATTTGATGTTTTTGGGATCGCGATGCCGCCATCGATCGTTCGAAGCGTGGCCGCTCGAAAAGAGGAGTTCTTCTACGGCCGAATCGCTGCCCGTCATGCGTTGGCAGCAGTTCAACCGACTATCGAGATCGCGGCGCGCATCGCACCCTCTTGGCCGGTGATTGGTATGGGGGCGCAGCGTGAACCCCTCTGGCCACCGGGCTTCATCGGAAGCATTACGCATTGCTCGGGATTGGCTGCGGCAGCGGTCGCGCCAGACCATGTCTTACAGGGCCTTGGTATCGACATGGAGCGCATAGTGGGTCCTGAGGCGCGAGATGCGTTGATGCAGGTCGCCATGGACTCGGTCGAGCTGGAATGCATACGTGTAGCATCGGCGCGGCGGCCGTTTGACGTGTTGCTTACAGCAGCGTTTTCCGCCAAGGAAAGCTTCTACAAAGGCGTATTCTCCGCCGTTGGGCGATTCTTCGGATTCGAGGCCATCCGTCTGCGCGCCATCGACGAGGAACGACAGCGCATGAGCTTTACCATCATGCAGTCACTCGCCGCCCCATTTTCGGTAGGAGATTCGTTCGAGATCGATTTCGTCGTGCCCGTGCCAGGTGTGGTGCTGACTTATTTTGTCTGGTGACATCGGGGCCTGTCCCTCTCTGCATGGCGACTAATCATGCCTGCAGCCTTCGAGTGAGTACTCGGCCGATGGAGTCACGTACCTCCTGATCGAGCATGCGGAAGTGATCGGCCGCCACGTCATGAATCTCGATGCGTCCCGTGACGTAAGGTGCCCAGGTCTCGGCGGATGGCGTCCACTGTCCTTCCGGCACGATACCTGCTCGGAAGAACAGCAGGTCGCCCTCGAAGGCCCGCGGGTCGAAGGTGGAGGCCAGCTCACTGCTGCGCTCGAACGAATGCAGCATGCGCGAGATCGTGAGCCGATCGTCGACCGGCAGGTCACCCTTTGCCACCAGGGCGTCAAGCAACTGATGGTGGTCATCGACCTGGTCCGGTATCCGCTCCTCGTCGACACCGAAGCCGGAAAGGATGCTCTTGACCGTATTGCGGCGCACCGATCGTGTGTGGCGCTCGGCCACCACGTCGCTCAATACGACATGACCCATGGGGTAAGCATCGATGATGGCCAGGACATTCACATCCTGGCCGTGCGCCTGCAACGTGGTGGCGATGGCATGCGCCAACAGGCCGCCGATTGACCAGCCCAGCAGATGATAGGGACCTTGCGGCTGGATGCGGCGGATTTCCGCCACGTAGTGGTGCGCTTCGTCCTGGATGGTCAGGCGCGAGACGCCGGCCTCGGGTGGGTGCAAGCCGTAGACTGGACAGTCCGCGGCAATGTGGCTGACAAGTCCCGCATAACACCAGGACAGATTTCCGCCCGGCGGAAGGCAGAATAGCGGAGGTCGCGTGCCAACGGCGCGCAGCGGCAACACAGTCTGCGCATGAGTGGCGCGGCGCAGCTGGGGCGCGAGGCCCGAGACCGTCGGGGTCTCGAACACTGCGCGTACGGGGAGTTCCACGCCGAGCGAGGCTCGGATTCGGCTCACCAGGCGCATCACCAACAGCGAATGCCCGCCCAGCTCGAAGAAGTTGTCATCGATACCCACGCGCGGCAGGCCCAGTACGTCGGCGAACAGCTCGGCCAGCACTTGCTCTTGGGGATGGCGCGGTGACCGATACTGTCCGCCGAAGGCATCGGGCGGGGGCAAGGCGTGCCGATCCAGCTTTCCGTTCGTGTTCAGCGGCAGGTTGTCGAGCAGGACGATCGCCGAGGGCAGCATGTATTCGGGTAATTGTCGCTCGGCATACCGCCGAAGTTCGGCAAGTTGATCGAAATTGGCCGGATCGTTGGCACACGCGGCAAGCTCGCGCCGCGCCTCTTTGGATCGATAGAGACCGTCCAGTGCGAAGGAGTCCGGCAGGGCTGCGCGGTCCGCGAACACGGCGTCCATGCTGCCATCCCCGGCATCGCTCCTGGTCAGCCAGGCGCGATGCCCCATCTGCTCTGCCAGGGCATGCAAGGCTTCGGGCTCGATGCCGGCATCGATGCCTGAAGCATCCGGCGTGCGCCTGCCGACACCGGTCTGCAAGGCGCGGTAGGCCATCCACTCTTGGACCAGGCGAGCATTGGGAATGCCGGCGACGCGAAAGACGGCTGACTGTCGTTCGCGCAGCCGCGAAGCCAGCGTCTCGATATCGCCCAGTTCGGTCCAGGGGAGCCGGCGGGCGTCGGTGAACGAGACGACGGGTATCGGGCCTTTGCGCAGCACCACTTCATAACGATAGCGGGTCAACTCATTGGCGGCGCGTCCGTGCTTGAGCTGGATATCCACCGCGGCAATGGCCGGATGGTTGGCCGGCAGCGAAGTAAAGAACTCCGGCGCCAACAGCAACTCCTTCTCCGCCAACACGCTTTGGCGCACTCGCCGGCTCAGTTCGTCGAGCTCGATGTCTGACGGAGACCTGAAGCTTTCCACCGCGCAGGTAAAGCTCGGCAGCAGATCGAGGTGACGCACATCGCCAAGGTACAGGGCGCCGCCAGGCGCCAATATGTCCATGGCCTTGCCTATCACCTCCAGCAGATATGCGGCACTGGGAAAGTACTGCGTGACCGAGTTGATGATCACCGTGTCGAAATAGGCGACGGGCAATCCGTCCCATACATGCGCGTGCTGGACGCGAAGCGTCACGCGATCGCGCAGATCGGAGCGGAGGCTCAGCTGCTGCTCCAGGGCTGCAATGGTCGGCGCGGAGAAGTCCGTCCCCCAGTACGCTTCGCATTCGCCCGCAAGTTTCGCCAGCAAAAGTCCGCTGCCGACACCGATCTCCAGCACGCGCCGCGGCTTGAGCATCCTGATGCGCGCCACGGTCGCCTCGCGCCATTCGCGCATCTCCTCCAGTGCGATCGGCTCACCGGTATAACTGCTTTGCCAGCCGCTGAAGTTCTCTCCCAGAGGCCATTCCGCGGCGTCGCCGTACAGCTTGTCGTAAATGCCCTGCCACTCATCGACCTGGCCCTGCTCCCGTGTCGCGTTGCGCTGCTCGCCACCTGGGTGGCCAAGCACGACGTAACCCACCAGTTGTTTTCCAGCGGGCGGATCGTCGCGCACCACCACGGCCGCCTGGGCTACCGCCGGATGGCGCCGCAGCACCGCGCCGATCTCGTCCGGCTCGATGCGAAAGCCGCGTATCTTCACTTGATGGTCGGTGCGGCCGAGGAACTCCAGCGCGCCATCGGTGCGCCATCTCACCCGATCGCCGGTGCGGTACAGGCGATCGCCACGACCGAACGGGTTGGCTACGAAACGCTCTGCGGTCTGCCCTGCCCGCCCCTGGTAGCCGCGTGCCAGGCCAGTGCCTGCGAGGTACAGCTCACCAGGCACGCCCGCCGGCACGCATTGCAATGCCTCATCGAGTACATAAGCGCGAGTGTTGTCCATGGGCGCACCGATCGGCGCGCCCTGCTCGGTGCGATAGGGCGCGCGCAGCGCGGACGCCGTGGCGAAGGTGGTGCTTTCCGTGGGGCCATAGACGTGTATTACGGTCATTTCCGGGTGCTGGTCCAGCACGGTACGAAACGCGGAGGTGTCGGCGGCCTCGCCACCGGTCCAGACCTCGCTCACCCGGGCGAAGCAGCTCACCCGCTCCTGCGCCAGCAGGCCGAACAACGCCGTGGTCAGGAACAGCGCGCTGACCTGGTGCCGCACGATGGCGTGCGACAGCAAGTCGATGTCCACCTCCCCGGGTGGGGCGATCGCAATCCGTGCGCCACTGAGCAAGGGCACCCAGATTTCATAGGTCGACGCATCGAACGCATGGGGGGAATGCATCAGGACGCAGCGTTGCGCCGCTCCCTGGAAACGCCGATCGCGGGCCAGCGCCACGATACTTCGCTGGCTCACCGCCACGCCTTTCGGCACGCCCGTGGAGCCCGAGGTGTACATCACGTAGGCGAGCTGTTCCGGCTTCGCCGGCGGCGGTGTCCACGACAGCAGATCGTGGGCAGGCGCATCGAGGTCGAGCTGATCGACTCGAATCGTCGTGACATCAGCCACTTCGGCACGCGTCTCGATGGTTCGGTCCGCGAGGAGGACGATCGCTCCAGTCTCGCGCAGGATCAGCGCAAGCCGTGCATCCGGATAGGCGTGATGCAACGGCACATAGAAGCCGCCGGCCTTGATGACGGCCAGCAGCGATACCACCAGCGCCGGCGAGCGCTGCTGCAGGATCGCCACTCCATGCTCCGGCCCGATACCGTGCGCGCTCAGCTGCCTGGCCAGGCGCGTGGCCTGATGGTCGAGCTGCGCGTAGGTCAGCGAATACGTCTCCGAGGTCACCGCGACGGCGTCCGGATGGGCAACCACCTGTTGCGCGAATAAGCATGCAAGGTCGGCGGGCGGCAGTGGGCGGGCGGTGGCATTCCAGTCCACCAGCAGTTGCTGCCGCTCGGCGGCACTCAGCAGATCGATGGCGCCAATGGCGCGATGAGGGTCGCGCACCATGGCATCCAAGAAGCTCAGCCAGCGCTGCACCAAGCCTTGTACCGTCGAGCGATCGAACAGATCGGACGCGTACTCCACCTCGCCATCCAGGCCCTGCGGGCCGTCCTGTCCGTCGGTCCTTGCCGCCAGGGCGAAGAACAGATCGAACTTGGCCGCACGCGTACCGGTTGCCTCCGGACTCACCTCCATGCCGGCGAAGGCAAAGTCGGGCATTCCCTGGTTCTGCAGCGCGAGCGCCACCTGGAACAAGGGATGGTGTGCCGTGGAGCGCGATGGATTGATCAGCTCCACGAGGCGCTCGAACGGCGCGTCCTGATGCGCGTAGGCCTCCAGGGCGCGCTCTCGCACGCGAGCGAGCAAGGTGACGAAATCCGGGTCGCCCGAGGTGTCTGCACGCAATACCCAAGTATTGACGAAGAAGCCGACGAGATCGGTCAACGCATCGTCCATGCGCCCGGCCAGTGGACTGCCCAGGGGAATGTCGGTGCCGGCACCCAGGCGGGTCAGCAGCGCCGCCAGGCTGGCCTGCAGCACCATCGACAAGGTGGCGCCATGCGCCTGAGCGAGATCCGAAAGGCGTCGGTGGAGCGACGCGTCGACGCTGAAGCCCAGATAGTCCCCACGATAGCTCGCTATGCCCGGGCGAGGACGATCGCTCGGCAACGCGATCTGCTCGGGCAGGCCCGCCAGCGCCTCCTTCCAATACTCGAACTGGCGGCTGATGAGACTCTCCGGATCAGTCTCGTCGCCGAACAGCTCGCGCTGCCACAGGGCGTAGTCGGCGTACTGCACCGGCAGAGGGCGCCAGTCGGGTGCGCGATGCGCCAGCCTCGCACCGTAGGCGTGCCCCAGGTCGCGGGCCAGGGGCGTCATGGAGGAGCCGTCGCCGGCAATATGGTGCAGCAGGAACAAACAGACGTGGTTTTGCTCATCCAGCCGCAACAGGCTCACACGCAAAGGCAGTTCCTCGCCCAGGTCGAAACGGTGGCCGGCAGCCTCCGTCAGCGCAGCGGCGAGCTCAGCCTCGCTGTCGACTCTCAGGTTGTGGATGGTCGGCAACGCCTCCTCGACCGAAAGAATGCGCTGTTCGGGCTCGCCCTCGTGCTCATCGATCACGGTGCGCAAGCTCTCGTGGCGGGCGAGTAGATCCGCCACCGCCTGATGTAGCGCCTCGACATCCAGTGGGCCGCGCAAGCGCAGCGCGAGCGGAATGTTGTACGTCGCGCTGGGGCCCTCGAAGCGATGAATGAACCACAGCCGGCGCTGCGCATAGGAGAGCGGAATGCGCGGCGGCCTGGCCCGGGGCTGCAATGCCTGCCTTAGCACGCCGCGCCCCTGCAGTCGTCGCGATAGCGCCAGCACGGTAGGCGCCTCGAACAGCATCCGGATCGGCAACTCCAGCTGTAGCACGGTGCGAATACGGCTGACCAGCCGTGTCGCCAGCAAGGAATGACCGCCCAGGTCGAAAAAACTCTCGTCGATGCCGACGCGATCCAGTCCGAGCACTTCGGCGAACAGCACGGCCAAGGCGCTCTCCTGAGCATTGCGCGGCAGGCGCCGGTCGCGAGCCCGATAGGCGGGCGGCGGCAACGCCGCGCGATCGATCTTGCCATTGGCGCTCAGCGGAAGGGCCGACAACTCGACCACCGCCGTCGGCACCATGTAATCGGGCAACCTATCGCACAGCTGGCGACGCCATGCATCGCCCCTCCCCTCCGAGCCATCGGGCGCTGTCGTTCTGCCGACCGCATACCCCACCAATTGGCGCTCGCCCGGGCGATCTTCGCGCAGCATCACCACGGCCTGTGCGACCTCCGGCAAGCTGCGAAGCACCGCCTCGACTTCGGCCGGCTCGATGCGAAAGCCGCGAAGCTTGAGCTGGCGGTCGACGCGGTCGAGATAGTCGAGCTGTCCGTCGTCACGCCAACGCGCACGATCGCCGCTGCGGTACATGCGCTCGCCAGGCATGAACGGATCGGCCACGAAACGCTGCGCGCTCAACGCTGCATCGTGCAGATACCCCATCGCCAGTCCCTGCCCTGCGATGTAAAGCTCGCCGGCGACGCCAGCCGGCACGGGCTGCAGGTTGCCGTCGAGTACGTAAAGCCGGGTCCCGTTCACAGGGCGCCCGATAGGGGCCGAAGCTCCGCCCAGCGGCTCGCTGAGGCTTGCGCAAACGCTCGACTCGGTGGGGCCGTAGGCATTGATCAGGTGCCGCCCTCGCGACCATCGCTCCGCCAGTGCGGGCGAACATGCTTCACCGCCGGTGGCCAGCATCAGAGAGGCCGGCAAGGCTTCCGGCTCCAGGGTTTCCAGCAGCGCGGGCGGAATCAGCGCATGGTCGATTGCATGGCTACACAGGGCTCGGGTCAGCTCCTCGCCCGTCAGCGGCCCCGGCGGCGGCAGGACCAGGCAACCGCCCTAGGCAAACGC
>JBCNOA010000181.1:0-9289 GCA_039594095.1 Dyella sp. | reverse complement strand
TCGCCCGGCGCGAGCTTGCCGTCGGCGGCCAGGCAGGCCAGCTTGGCGCTGGTGCCGGTGCCGCAGGGCGAGCGATCGTAGGCCAGGCCGGGGCAGAGGACGAAGTTGCGGCCGGCCTTGCCGGCGAGGTCGGCGTTGATCTCGATGTGGTCGATCTCGCCGCCTTCGGCGCCGGCGATGCCTTGCGCTTCCAGCGCGCGCCGGATCGCCTCGGTGTAGACGGTCAGCTCGCGCTGGTGATGGATCTCCAGCGGCAACGGCGTGTCCTTGGTGATGAAGAACCAGTTGCCGCCCCAGGCGACATCGCCCGTGACCGTGCCGTAGCCTGGGACGTCGACGCGAACGTCCTTGGCGTGGCGGTAGCTCTCCACGTTGTCGATGGAGACGCGGCCGTCTTCGTGCAGCTCGGCACCGACCGTGCCTACGGGAGTTTCGATGCGATGCAGTCCGGGGCCGATGCGCCCCATGTGCTGCAGCGTGCGCACCAGGCCGATGGTGCCGTGACCGCACATGCCCAGGTAGCCGACGTTGTTGAAGTAGATGACGCCGGCGCAGGCGTCGGGGCTCTGCGGCGGCAGCAGCAGGGCGCCCACCACGGTGGCCGAGCCGCGTGGCTCGCAGGCGATCGCGGCGCGCCACTTGTCGAAGTCGCGCCGAAAATGTTCGCGCTGCTCCATCAGGCTGCCGCCCCCCAGGTCGGGGAAGCCGGCGATGACGGTGCGGGTGGGTTCCCCGCCGGTATGCGAGTCGATGACGTCGATGGTATGCATGGCGCCCATGCTCGCCGCCGGGAGGCGGAGCGTCTAGAAACGCTTGGCATCGCTCCATGCGGAAATCGGCACAATGCCTCAGGCCGTTTTTGTGCCATGCTGCGGTCGCAACAAGGCTTGGCGACCGACAGGACTTGCGATGGACATGAAGATTTCAGCCGATGAACTGGAGGCGTTGTTCGACGCGCTGCCCGACGTGGTGTTCTTCGTGAAGGACAGCCAGGGGCGCTATACGCACGCCAACCTCACGCTGGTGCGGCGGCTGGGTCTGAAGCAGCGATCGGACGTCATCGGGCGCAGCGTGGTGGAGCTGTTTCCCGCGACGCTGGGCGGTTCTTATGCATCGCAGGATCGCCGCGTGCTGGATGGCGAGGTGATCGAGAATCAGCTCGAAGTGCACATGTTCCCCAACCGCGTGCCGGGCTGGTGCCTTACCTGCAAGCGTCCGCTGCTCAAGGCCGGAAAAATGCAGCACGGCGAAGTGCAGGGCATCGTCGGCATCTCGCGCGACCTGGGCAAGCCGGATGGCCGCCACCCCACTTACGTGCGTCTGCGTCGCGTGCTCGCCTACCTGCAGGAGCATTACGCCGAAGGTGTGCGCGTGGCGAAGCTCGCGGAGCTGGCCGGCGTGTCGGTGGCGCAGCTGGAACGGCACTTCCGCCGCGTGTTCCAGCTGACGCCGCAGCAGGTGCAGACGAAGCTGCGCATCGAGGCGGCCATGCGTCTGCTGCATGGCGAGGAGAGCGTGGCGGCGATCGGGCTCGCTTGCGGCTTCGCCGACCAGAGCGCGTTCGCGCGGCAGTTCAAGGCGACGGTAGGCATGACGCCGCGGGACTATCGGGCGATGGTGGCGTCGCCGGGGAAGGAGCGGCGGGAGTTGGCGGCACGGTCGGCGTGATGGCCGGTTTGCGGAGGCGGCGTTCTGCCTTGGTCCAGGATGTGGGTTCGGGGATGATCGAGTTTCTTGCTTCGTAGGGCCCCTCACCCCAACCCTCTCCCCAGAGGGGAGAGGGGGTTCTTGCGGGAGGGGAGAAGAGATCCCAGGTCAGCCGTTCACCCAGACGCCGACATTGAGGTGCCAGCCATCGTTGTGGTGTTCGTAATGCGGATGCACGTAACGATAGCCGGGCCGCACCACTTCCCAGTGCCCGGGCACGGCGACGTATTCGCGGCCGTCCCAGCGCCAGTAGCCGCGCGCCCATATGTAGCCCGGGCGCGGTTCCGGCTCGATTTCCACCACGCGCGGCGGCGGCGGTTGCGGAGCGACGATTTCCTCCACGACTTCGCGCCGCACCACCGGGCGCTCGACCACCACGGGGCGGTCGTGGACGACGCGCTCTTCGACACAGCCGCTGGCGAGCACGGTCAGCACGGCGAGAGCAACTAGACGGATCTGCATGAATCAAGCCTCGATGGGTGGGTGTGAAGCGGCCACGGAGGGGAGCCGGGGCATGCCCCTCTGCATGCCGGAAAACGACGGCGCGAACGGTAAGGCATTCGCGCCGCAGGTAGTTGCGGGCTCAGCGGCCCCAGTAGCCGTCGTGGAAACGCCAGCCGGGGCCGTAGTGCTCCCAACGCGGTGGGCGGTAGTAGTAGCCGCGGCGTGCCGGCATCCAGCGTCCGACGACCCACACGTGGCGGCGCGCATACGGATCCCAGCGCCAATAGCCGGGCGCCCACACGTAGCCGATGCGCGGCGGCGGCACGATTTCGTAGCGCGGCGGAGGCGGCGCCACGCCGATCTGCACGGAGACCTGCGTGCCTGCGGCGGCTTCGGGTGCGTAGGCGGAAGCGCCCAGCCCCAGGCCCAGCGCGGTCAGCAAGGCGAACGTTCGTGCCAGCGGTTTCATGCGGTTTCTCCTCGGCCGCGCAACGAGCGGCCTGAGCGGGAGAAACGGAAGGCGTGCGGCGCTGTTGACGGCGCCGGCATGCGCCATTCAGAAGCCGGTGGGGTTGCGCGGAGCCGATGGCTCCCGCGCGGGGCGAGGCGTCAGAGCTTGCAGTCGGGCTTGCGGCCGTTGGTGCGTGCCTGTTCGTAGACAGGCATCAGTTCTTCGGCTTGCTTGCTCAGCGATTGCTGGCGGTTGTACGAGGCGGGGTGGGTCGAAAGGAAGGCCGGCGGCTTGGCGCCGCTCCCGCTTTGCGCACCCATCTTCTGCCACAGCGTGGCCGCGGCACGCGGATCGAAGCCGGCCTGCGCCATGTAGCGCTGGCCGAGCGTGTCGGCCTCGCTCTCCTGGGTGCGCGAGAACGGCAGCAGAATGCCCACCTCCGCGCCGACGCCCAGCGCGGCCGCGGCGTAGCCCGCATTGGTGCCGCGGCTGGCGGCGTACGCGCTGCCGGCCAGCACCACCGCCTGGGCGGCCATGTTGTCGGAGACGCGTTCGGCGCCGTGGCGCGCCACCACGTGCGAGAGCTCGTGGCCCAGCACCACGGCGAGCAGATCCTGGTCCGTGGCGACCTTGAACATGCCGCGGTTCACGCCGATGCGGCCGCCGGGCAGGGCGAAAGCGTTGGGCGTGTTGTCGTCGATGATCTGCACTTCCCACTGCTGCGTGTTCCACGGCGGCGGCAGCACGGAGACCAGCGCGCTGGAGACACAGGTGGCATAGGCGCGCTCCTTGGGCGAATCGACGAACTTGCCCTGCTTGCGCATATCGTCGAAGGCGGCCAGGCCCATCTTCGACATCTCGCCGTCGGAGACCATCATCAGCTGCGAGCGGCCGGTGGGGGAGGTGACACAGCCGGAGAGCAGAGCGCCCAGAGCCAGTGCGAGCGACAGGCGGAATTTCATGCGTGGGTCCTCCCTGGAAAACGTGGCGCAAAGCATAACCTTGCGACCGTCGTCGCCGGGAGCGCAGGGAATGCTTGAAAAGAACGAACGGTCGTTCTATTTTCGCACCCATGAATGCCATCGCTCCCACCGGCAAGCGCGCCGCCACCCGTGAAATGATCCTGGACCGGGCTTACGCCATGGCTTGCAACGACGGCGTGGAAGGCCTTTCGATCGGCAACCTGGCGCAGGCCACGGAGATGTCCAAGAGCGGGGTGTTCGCTCACTTCGGCTCGCGCGAGGACTTGCAACTGGCCGTGCTCGAGCTTGGCGCGCGCCGTTTCATGGAGAACGTGCTGCTGCCGGCGCTGAAGGCGCCGCGCGGCCTGCCACGCTTGCGCGCGATCGTCGAACACTGGTGCGCATGGGCGCGCAGGTACGAGCGCGGATGCGTGCTGCTTTCCGCGGCCAGCGAGTACGACGGTCGCGAGGGCGCCCTGCACGATGCGGTCGTCCGGCAGCAGGCCGGCTGGCGCGCCGAGCTCGAGAAGGCGATCGGCCAGGCGATCGCCGAAGGCCATCTCGGCGGCGAGACCGACGCGACCCAGCTCGCCTTCGAGATCTACGCCTTCATGCTCATGCTGCACCACGATGCCGGCCTGTTCGGTTTCGAGGAAGCGCGACGCCGCGCGCTTTCGGCCATCGACCGGCTGTTCGCCAGTTACCGCGCCTGATCCCCGCCAGGAGCCTCCCATGCCGCGCACCCAACATTCCCATCGCCACGGCCACCACTCGGCGGGCGTCCTGCTCAAGCTCGGCGCGGTGCGCGTGGGCTTCGCCCTGGGCAGTCGCCTGGCGCCGCGTCGCACCGTCGACCGAGCCGCGCGCCTGTTCGCCACGCCGTTCGCCAGCAGCCGTACTCGCGCGCAGGCCGCGCAGCCGGACGAGGCCATGGTGCAGGGCGAACTGGAAGTCGGCGGCGAGAAGATAGCCACTTACGTATGGGGCGATCCGTCCGCGCAGCCGTACGCGCTGCTCGTGCACGGCTGGTCCAGTTTCGGCCTGCGCTTCCTGCCCTGGGTCGAACGCCTGCGCGAGCTCGGACTGGCGGTGGTCGCGTTCGACCAGCCCGGCCATGGCCGCAGCACCGGTCACCTCTGCACGCTGCCCGAATTCGTGGACACGATCCGCGCGATCGGTCAGCACTACGGCCATGCCGCCCTCGCGATCGGCCACTCCCTCGGCGGCGCCGCGCTCGCGCTGGCGCAGACCGAAGCCTGGCACGCGCAACGGCTGGTGCTGATCGCGCCGGCGGCCGACATGGAGGCCGCGACCGGGCGCTTCTTCCGTTTCGTGAGGCTCAGCGACCATCTGCGCGAAGCCTTCTACGGCTGGCTCGAGCGCCGCACCGGCGTCACCGTGCACGAGCTGCAGTTGCACAAGCACCTGCCTGCGTTGGGCCAGACGGGTTTGGTGGTGCACGACCTGGACGACCGCGATGTGCCGTGGGAAGAGGGCGAGCGCTATGCCCGTTACTGGCCGGGTGCGCGCCTGCTCACCACACAGGGGCTGGGTCACCACAAAGTGCTCGACGCGCCGGAAGTGATCGACGCGACCTTCGCCTTTCTGCACGGCGAGCCGGTGGGCGAACGCGTGGTGGCCACGCCTAACTTGCCGTACGGCGTGGCTTGACGCGCGAAGCCTGCGTGGGCGCAGCGGTCGTGTCGTTCCAGGGGCGCCTCCGCGCCCCAGTCCTCAGGACGGACCCAGCGGCGTAGTCAGGCGCAGGCCGCTGCCGACGAGGTGCAGGCCGTCGTCCGCGATGGCATCGGAACGGTTGTCGCGGTTTCCTGCATGACGGAGGCGGTATTCCTCCATCCACGGGATGGTTTGCTTAGGCCCCGGGATGTAGCCCTCCCAGGTGCCGTAGCCGGCCGGCCGATCGAGTGTGCCCCATGGGCTCAGATGGAAGGCCACCGGCACGCTCACGACCCATTCGCCGTCGTCCTTGTGCGCGCCGGCGGCTGGCACTTCGAAGGTCCAGTCGTGCGCGGCCTTCACGCTGGCGTCGGCCAGTACCTTGCGCCAACGTTGCATGCCGCGCTCGGTATCCACCACCGTCAGGTTCACCTGCTCGGCAGACACGTCCTCCACGGTGCCGTCGCGCCCGATGCGGACCAGCAGATAGACCGTGCCCGCCACGCGCGCATGCAGGGCCTCCTGCGGATACGACGGTGCCCTTCGCTGCTTGTACCGAGGTTGCTCGTCGGCCGGGCCGTCGCCGAAGGTGGCGCCGGCGATGCGCAGGGAAAAGGTCTTGCCGTCGTCTTCGGGGGTAGCGACCACGCGCACGTTCATCGGCGCCTGTGCGGCCGTCGCGACGCCGTCGCGCATGACCGGCTCGAAGCGCCACGCCGCGATGTTGCTGCGCATGAGGTCAACGATTGGAGCAGGCAGCTTGTCCTGCTGATCCAGCGCATACGAACGCACGGCGCCGTTCGGCTCGATCACGATATGCCCCGTGACTACCATGCTCGCTTCGGCCTGCTTGCGCACGGCGCTTGGGGTCTGGGCGAAGGTCGCTCCGCACAGGGCCAAGCCAAGCCATAGCATTCTCAACCGTTTCATCGACGTTCCTTGTCCGCAGTTCGGGCGGGCAGTATCGCGCTCGACTCTGCCGGTTGCCATATGGATGGGCACGCACGGCCTTGGCCGCGAACGGTCATTCATTCGCCACGACATACGGGTGCGTCACCCCAGGGCCGTTCCGGGCAAGGGTCCGCCAGCGACGAGCTTACGCAGGCGTCGCTAGCGGTGGCCTCTCTCAAGCGGATGCGGCAGCACGCTTATATGCCCCAGGGCATCCACGTGGATGTGATCAGGACTGACTCGGGGGATTGAGCAGATGCAAGCCGATGCCGACCGTGATGAGACTGTCGTCGGGCAGGGCATCGATGCCCATGCCTTCCGCCTTGTATGTGCGCCGGTACTCGTCCAGCCACGGAACCGGTTCCTTGGGGCCAGGAATGTAGGTGTGCCAGGCGACGTCGCGAGCGTCCTTCTCGGTAAGCTCGTATTCGTGGTAGGCGAACACCACTCGGATGATCCAGCCGTCGGCATTCTTCAGCGGGCCGGCGGAGGGCGGGTTGAACGTCCATTGGCGCAGAGCGCGCGTGCTGACTTCGGCGAGCGTCTTGCGCATCTCGCGCATGACGGGCTCGGGGCCCACCTTGTCGAGATTGACCTGTTCGGCGCTGGCGTGGCTGATGCTGCCATCGCGCTCGACGCGCGCCACCATGAAGACGGTGCCGGTCGGTTGCGCGGTTTGCACGAAGCCGGTCGGGCGGATGCTGCCGGCCGCTTGCTTTCGATAGGTGAGCGCGTGGAAAAAGGTCGGGCGCGCGTCGTGGTCCTTGATGGTGACGTGCTCGTCGCTGTGGCCCCGAGGATTGCCGAAAGTGGCGCTGACGACGTGCAACTCATACCCCGTGCCATCGGGCGATGCCACCACTCGCAAGTGCATCGGAGCCGTTGCCTCTACCGGCGTGCCGTTGTCCAGCACCGGCTCGAAGTGCCAGCTACTGGAGTAGCGCTTGATGAGCTCCATCACTGCGGCGGGTTCCTTCCGATCGAGACCGAAAGATCTGACCGTTCCGTCAGGAGCCACCACGATATGACCGTTGACCAGCAGACTGGACTCGGCTTTCGCCCGTACCTCGCCCGCGGTCTGCGCCATGGCGGCGCTGCACGCTGCCGCACTCAGCAGCAGTATCCCTAGACGCTTCATCGACTCCCCCAATCCCTTTGTCGAGCCGCCAGTATGTCGCGCGGCCGGGGAGGCACGCCAGAGGATGCGTGTCGATTTCCGAAGCTCCGGTTCGTCGCCTAGGCAAGCCCGCCCCATCGGCGGAAGATCCTGCGATCAACAAGGAGCACCACACATGCACGCCATCGCCCGCCGTCCCCTGCGTATCCTGGCCGCCGCCGCCATCCTCGGCCTCTCCGGCACCGCCGCCCACGCTGCGTCCGCCACCTACACCATCGATCCGGCCCACACCTATCCGAGCTTCGAGGCCGACCACTTCGGTGGCCTGTCCGTATGGCGCGGCAAGTTCAATCGCACCAGCGGCAAGATCACGCTGGACAAGGCGGCCGGTACGGGTGCGGTGGACATCACGGTGGACATGAACAGCGTCAACTTCGGTCTGGACAAGATGGACGAAGCGGCGCGCGGGCCGGAGCTGTTCGAGACGGCCAAGTACCCGACGGCGACCTACAAGGGCAAGCTCACTGGCTTCGTCGACGGCAAGCCGACCAAGGTGGTGGGTGAGCTCACCTTGCACGGCGTCACCCGGCCGCTCGAACTGGCGATCAACTCGTTCAAGTGCGTGCCGCATCCCTTGCTCAAGCGCGAGCTGTGCGGCGCCGACGCCGGCGCGACGTTCCAGCGCGATGCGTTCGGCATGAGCGCGGGCAAGGACTACGGCTTCAAGATGGAAGTGGCGCTGCGCATCCAGGTGGAGGCGGTGATCGACGAGGCCAGCGCCAAGGTGGCCGAGCGCTGATCACAGGCAGCAGGCCAGCCGGCGCACCGCCTCGTCGAGGGCGCGTGCGTCGGCGCCGCCGTAGCCCATGATCACGCCGCCGCGCGCGGGCGGCTCGGCATAACAGGGCGACAGCGGCCGGGCCGAGACGCCGACCTGCGCGGCCCGGCGCGACAGCGCCACGTCGTCGACACCCGGCGGCAGCAGCGCGGTCAGCTGCATGCCGGCTTCGGCGCCGATCACTTCCAGGGTGTCCGGCAGGTGAGTGCGGATCGAGGCCACCAAAGCGGCGCGGCGCTCCGCGTAGAGGATGCGCATGCGGCGGATATGGCGCGCGAAATGGCCTTCGCGGATGAAATCGTTCATGGCCAGCTGCGGCAGCGTCGAGGTGCAGGTGTCCAGCGCATCGCGGCAGGCGGCGAACGCCGGCACCAGGTCCTTGGGCACGACCATGTAGCCCAGCCGCAGGGAAGGGAACATCACTTTGCTGAAGGTGCCGACGTAGATCACGCGCGCCTCGGTATCCAGGCCCTGCAGCGAAGCGATGGGGCGGCCGCCGAAGCGGTACTCGCTGTCGTAGTCGTCCTCGACGATCCATGCGCCCGCGCGCGCGGCCCATTGCAGCAGTTGCATGCGCCGCGCGGCGCTCATCGTCACGCCCAGGGGGAATTGATGCGACGGGGAGATATAGGCGAGCCGGGCATCCGGCGCGCGGCGGATGCCTTCGGCCACGTCCAGGCCTTCCTGGTCGACCGTCACCGGCACGACGCGCGCGCCTACGGTGCCGAAGGCTTGGCGCGCGCCCGGATAGCCGGGATCTTCCAGCCAGGCGCGGTCGCCGGCATCGAGCAGAGCGTGCGCGCAGATCTGCACGCCGTGTTGCGAGCCGGTGGTGATGAACACCTGCGAGGCGTCCGCGCGCACCGCGCGCATCGCGCCCAGATAGTGCGCGATGGCGTCGCGCAGTTGCGGGCAGCCCCGGGGATCTCCGTAGGCCAGCGCCTCGGCGCTCGGTGCGCGTGCATGCCGGGCCAGCAGCTTCGCCCAGAGCGCCGACGGAAAATGCTCCAGCGCGGGGAGGCCGACGAGCACGGCCACGTCTACTGGCGCATCACCGCAGCGGGCTCGGCCGAAGCGGCGCGCTGGCTCGCCGCTCCGGTGCTCCGCGCTCCGGCGACGCGCGAGGAGCTCGCCGTGAAGCT
>JBCNOA010000180.1:0-9374 GCA_039594095.1 Dyella sp. | reverse complement strand
GCGCCGGCCCATGGGCGTGAACTGCCGGATGCGCTCCTCCGAGCGAGGGTCGCGGTGCGCGGTGACGCCGTCCATGATGTTGTCGATGTAGCCCGGCGCCACGGCATTCACGCGGATGCCGTGCGGCGCCCATTCCACCGCGAGCGTGCGCACCAGCTGGTTGACGCCGCCCTTGCTGGCCGCATAAGGCGCCAGGGTCGGAATGCCCACGCTGCCGGCGATGGACGAGGTGATCGCGATCGAGCCGCGCCGTGCGTGGGCGATCCAGTATTTGGCCGCCGCCTGTGCGAGGTGGAACGAGCCGCCGAGATTCACCGCGAGGATCTTCTCCCACTCGCCCGGCGTGTATTCGACGGCGGGCTTGATGATGTCGATGCCCGCGTTGCACACCACGTGATCGACGCGGCCGAAACGGTCCAGGGCCAGCGACACCAGGTCGTTGGCCACCGCGGGATCGGCGATATCGCCAGGGTGGCCTGCCACGCGTTCCCCGAACTCGCCCGTCAGCACGCTCACCGCCTGCGCGACTTCCGCCGCGTCGTAGCCGCCCATCGCCACCATCGCGCCCTGGCCGAGGAACTGCCGCGCGATCTCGCGGCCAAGGCCGCGGCTGGCGCCGCTGATGACGACGACGTGGCCGGAAACATCGAAGATGCCTGTGCTCATAGAGTCGACCGATGGGAGTGGGGAAGCGCGTTTATCGCCGGACGGACGTCCAAAGGCAACCGCCGCACGGACCGCGTCCGCGGTCGTCAGAGCGTCTGCAGGAACACGCGGTTACGTCCGTTGCGCTTGGCCTCGTAGAGTGCTTCGTCGGCCGCGGCGATCAGTGCGTCCGGCTGCCTTCCTGCCCATTCGGCCGCGTAACCGATGCCGATGCTCACCGTCAGGCAGGTCTGGGGCGGCGGCACGGGTATCCGGCGGCGTTCGATCGCCGCGCGGATGGTTTCGGCGAGCCGCTCCGCGCCGTCCATCGAGGTGGACGGCAGGATCACCGCGAATTCCTCGCCGCCATAGCGGGCCACCAGGTCGCTGCTGCGGGTGGCGCATACCCTCAACACGTCGGCCACGTCGCGCAGGCAGGCGTCGCCGGCGGGGTGCCCGAACGCGTCGTTGAGCTGCTTGAAATGGTCGACGTCGATCAGCAGCAGCGCCATGCCGTGCTCGCCGCGGGCCACCTGGCCCCAGTCGCGTTTCAGCGCCTCGTCGAACTGGCGCCGGTTGGCGATGCCGGTGAGCGGATCGATGCGCGTCAGTTCGCTGAGGTGGTCCTGCTCCTCCAGGGTACGCACCTGGGTCAGCACGCTGCGCACGCCGTAGCCGAGCAGCGCGGCGACGAAGCCCGCCGTGGCCAGCGAGGCGTGCGTGCGCAGCAGCAGTCCGGACACCACCAGCAACGTGATCGGCATCATCAGCGGACTGCCCGCGCGGACGATATGGCTGAAGCGCCGCGGCGCGGCATCCGCTTCGGCCTCGGCGGAGCGGCGCAGTGCCATCGTCGCGAGCGCGAGGAAGGGCAGGTCGATCACCAGGTCGATCGCGGTTCCGTAGTCGGTGTCCTGCTGGAAGTGATTGATGTAGGCCGCCGTCGCCAGGTAGAGCAGCGCGAAGACCGTGAGCGTGCGGAAGAACACGCGGCGTTCGCCGCCGGAGGCCAGCCAGCGGATGAGCGCAAACCCGGCGATGAAGACGTTCTCGATGTCGAACATCAGCCGCAGGCGTGCGACCCCGTCCTCGCTGGTATCGCTCAGCGTGGCGAACGAGAAGGTATGCACGAAGAACAGGTATCCGACGGCCAGCGCCAGCAGGCCATCGATCAGTCGCACCGGCCAGGCTTCGGTGGCGGGCGTGGCCAGCGCATAAGTGAGCGGCACGCCGTACAGCACGTAGCAGAGCATGCTGAGCCCCGGCGTCGGGTTGGCGTTGGACAGCACCACCTCCACGACCATGTTGGAGGCCATGCCGGCGGTCCACAGGCACATGCCCAGGGCCAGGGCGATCCAGCCCTGGGCGGCGGCATCGCCACGGCTGCGCCATGCGCAGGCGACGCCCGCCGACAGCGGAGCGGCGACGAGGAAGACGTAGGAAAGCGGCTTGGCGTGGCCGGGAAACAGCGCCAGGGCGAGCGCGTGACAGGCGAGAAAGGCGATGGCCAGCAGGATCGGCACGGCGTCCCCCGTGGATGCTGTCCGGACGATACGGGAGCCTTTCGTGAAGGCGCAAGCCTGGAGCCTCCGCGGCGGAACGCGAGGTACGCGGCCGCCGGCACGGCTACCCGATCGTGCACTCCCTTTTGAGCCGCGCAGGCGCATGATCCGGTCTCCGTCCATAGCGAAGGCGAACATCCATGGGCCAGCATTTCGATGCGGTGGTGATCGGCGCGGGGCAGGCGGGTCCGCCGCTGGCCGAGCGGCTGGGCAAGGCGGGCCGGCGCATCGCCGTCATCGAACGCAAGCTCGTGGGCGGTACCTGCGTGAATACCGGTTGCATTCCGACCAAGGCGATGGTGGCCAGTGCCTACGTGGCGCACATGGCCGGGCGGGCGCATGAATACGGCGTGCGCGCGGAACGCGAGGCGCAGGTCGACATGCAGCGGGTATGGGAACGCACGCGCGGCATTTCGGGCAAGGCGCGCGACGGCGTCGAGCGCTGGTTGCGCGACATGCCCAACGTCACCTTGCTGCAGGGCCATGCGCATTTCGAATCGCCCACGAGCGTGCGCCTCGGCGACGAGTCGATCGAAGCGGACGCGTTCTTCATCAACGTGGGCGGCCGCGCCGCGGTGCCGGATATGCCCGGCATCGAAACGGTGCCGTACCTGACCAACGTCGGCATGATGGAACTGCGCGAGTTGCCGGAGCACCTGCTGATCGTCGGCGGCAGCTACATCGGCCTGGAGTTCGGGCAGATGTTCCGGCGCTTCGGTT
This sequence comes from Dyella sp., assembly GCA_039594095.1. Classification (GTDB taxonomy): domain Bacteria; phylum Pseudomonadota; class Gammaproteobacteria; order Xanthomonadales; family Rhodanobacteraceae; genus Dyella_D. Next base: position 6,447 of record JBCNOA010000180.1, on the reverse strand, counting down.
CCAAGGTCACCGTCGTGGAGCGTTCCCCGCGGCTGCTGCCGCGTGAGGACGAGGAAGTCTCCGCAGCGGTGATGGCGCTGTTGCGCGACGAAGGCGTCACTGTGCACCTGGGCGCCGAGTGCATCGCGCTGGAAGGCGAAGCAGGCGCGGTGCGGGTGAAGGCGAAAGGCAATGAGCTGTGCGCGGAGGCGGTGGGCAGCCATCTTCTGCTGGCCGTGGGCCGGCGGCCGAATACCGACGACCTGGGCCTGGACAAGGCCGGCGTGGCCCTCGATGCGCACGGCTACATCCAGGTGGATGACGAGGGGCGTACGACGGCGCCGGGCATATGGGCCATGGGCGACTGCAACGGCAAGGGCGCTTTCACGCACACGTCGTACAACGATTTCGAGATCGTCGCCGACAGCGTGCTGGGCGAGGGCCGGCGACGCATCTCGGACCGCATCACCGCCTACAGCCTGTTCACCGATCCGCCGCTCGCGCGGATCGGCATGACCGAGCGCGAGGCGCGGCAGGCCGGCCACGACGTACTGGTCGGCACGCGTCCGATGTCGCGGGTCGGCCGGGCCGTCGAGCGCGGGGAGACCGCGGGCTTCATGAAAGTCATCGTCGACGGCGCCGACAAGCGCCTGCTGGGCGCGGCCATCTTCGGCGTGAACGGCGACGAGGCGATCCACTGCCTGCTCGATACGATGTATGCGCAAACGCCGTACACGACGGTGTCCGAAGCGGTGCACATCCATCCGACCGTGGCCGAGTTGCTGCCGACGGCACTCCAGAGCCTCCGGCGCGCCTGAGCCCAGGGCTACCGTTTCGGGTATAGGCGCGCGCGGGGGCGCTCCTTAAGCTGCGTGGACCCTACCCACGCGAAGGCAGCGTCATGAACGACAGGCATTCCTCCCACAGTGGTCTCGACCCGGCCTTCGTCGAAGCGCAGCGCAAGCGTCTGCAAGCCATGCTGGAGGAGCTCAAGCATGCGGGCGACGCGGCCGGCAGCGACGAGGTGACGGCGCAATTCGCATCCGTCGGCGAAGTTCGCGACAGCGGCGACGACGGCCTGACCATGGAGATCGGCGAGAGCGACGACGCGACCGTGCGGCATGCCGTGCGCCGCCTCGGCGATATCCGGCGGGCGCTGGAGAAGATCGAGCAGGGCACTTACGGCCTGTCGGATGTCAGCGGCAAGCCGATCGGCAAGGAGCGGCTGATGGCGGTGCCGGAAGCCCTGACCGCCATCGGCGAGTAAGCGGGTCGGCCGTAGCGACGCAAGCGCCTAGGCCTTCGCGAGCAGGGATCGAGCAGGATACGTGGTCTCGGGATGCGGGCCGAACCCGCATCCGCGGATCATGGGGCCGCTTCGTTTCCCCGCACCGTGCGCTCCTTCGTCCACGACACGAAGCGCAGGCCGATGCCGACCAGGGTCAGCAGGAGTGCCGGCAGTTTCAAGCCCAGGCTGTAGAGCGCCACCGCACCGAACAGCATCGCCACGAACAGGTCCTGCAGCAGCCAGCTCCAGGCCCGCGAGGCGGGCACGTCCGGCGCGAGGTCGCCGACGAAGGCGGCATAGCCCCATGCGGCGGTGAGGCACAGATAGTTGGCCATCAGCGCCAGCGAGTAGATCAGCATGCCGTTCGCGGAGGCGCCGTCGTCGGTCAGCAGGACCCGCACGACGACCGGCATCAGCGATACCAGGCTCAGCAGCGCAAGCGTCAGCAGAGCCGCCGGCATATCCACGCGGCGCAGGTTCGCCAGCACGCGCCGGTGGCGGATCCACAGGCCGCCGACGATGAAGAAGCTGACGAAGTAGATCAGCAGCGGCGTGGTCCATTGCTCGATGAGGCTGGCGCCCGGATGTCCTTCGGGCTTGAGTTCCACCGCCGACAGGGTCATGGCGATGGCGAAGACGCCGTCCGACAGCATCACCAGCCGATCAAAATGGCGCTGGTGCACGTGATGCTCGCGCACGGGCGAGATATGGCTCGGTTCCACGGCGTTCCTTCCCCCTGTTTGGCAGCCCCCTATATTGCCTGAGCCGCACGTTTACAGAAGCCCCCCGAGGGGGCGTTCGCGAGACCAGGCGGATTACTGCGCTTCGGCCGGCCGGAGGTGCGGAGGCGTGAGGAGCGACCGTGGCGTGGACATTCGATGTGTGCCACGGCGGCGCGCGACGGTCGGCTCGGCATTTCTTTTGGGTCTCTCGCTTTTGCGGAGCATGGCTGCGCTCATCGCGCTTTCCCGACGGCGCTTCATCGAAGAGTCCGTATGACGTGAAAGAAAAGTGAATGGCTTGGGCCGCATCGTTTAGACGTCTAAATGTCCGGATGGGATGCACACGAAACAGTTGACAATCGTGTGACCGCGATGCAAGTTTGCGGCAAGCCCGGGGAGAGCGATCTTCCCGGGCTTTCTAGGGGGCGAGATTTGGATCGATCCATATAGGGCTTTTTTGGATCCGGTCCTGGCTACGGTGCATCGCTTCCTGGCGCACTTGCGTGCCGGCGTGCCGCCATGCGGCGCGGTCATCTCGTCCCGGGGCTCAACGCCAGCGATGGGGATGAACATGATCAAAGCGACGCAACCGTTGCCGCATAGCCGTGTCTTGCTTCTGGCGCTCGCCATCGGATCGATGGCTTCCGGCGCGGCGCTCGCCCAGTCCACGACCGGCTCCATTTTCGGCCAGGTCGCCTCGGGTGCCGGCGACACCGTGCTGATCGAAAGCGCCAACGGCTTCAAGCGTGAAGTCGGCGTGGACGCGCGTGGACGCTACGTCGCCGCACAGCTGCCCCTGGGAACGTATACGGTCACGCTGCGCCGGAACGGCCAGACGGTGGAGTCGCGCGACCGGATCAACCTGCAGGTCGGCGCGGGCACCGACGTCTCCTTCTCGGGCGCCGCCGCCGCGGCCGGCAAGGAAGTGGCGAATCTCGGCTCGGTCAACGTGGTGGGCAACGCGTTGCCGGCCATCGACGTGACCAGCGTGGATTCGCGCACCGTCGTCACCGCCGAACAGCTGGCGAAGCTGCCGCTGGCCCGCTCGGCGGAGGCGATCGCCATGCTGGCGCCGGGCGTCAACCGCAACAGCGCCAACTTCACCAGCGCCACCGGCAAGCCGCTGGTGAGTTTCGGCGGCTCGGCCGCCACTGAGAACGCCTACTACATCAACGGCTTCAACACGACCGATCCGCTCAACGGCCACGGCGGCATCACGCTGCCCTACGGCGCGATCGATCAGCAGGAGGTGTATACCGGCGGCTACAGCGCGCAATACGGACGCTCCGACGGCGGCGTGATCAATCAGGTCGGCAAGCGCGGCAACAACCAGTGGCACTTCGGCGCGCAGATCCTGTGGGAACCTTCGTTCGCGCGCAGCGATTACACCGACCTCTACTACGCCAACGGCACGCCGGTATCGCCGGTGGCCGGCAACCTGTACGACCCCAAGAGCAAGAACAAGGTCTGGACCACCACCGCCAGCGCTTACGTCGGCGGCCCGCTGATCAAGGACAAGCTGTTCTTCTTCGTCGCCGGCGAGTTCGAGCGGCAGGACGGCACCAACGTCAATGCCGTCGACAACAGCAAGCCCTACCAGACCTACCGCTACGACAACCCGCGCTGGTACGGCAAGCTGGACTGGAACATCACCGACAGCCAGATCCTGGAAGTGACCGGCGCCTCCGACAAGCGCGAGGGCAGCGGCTCCATCTACGGCTACGACTACACCGCGCGGCGCAAGGGCGATTTCATCAACGCCGACGACAACACGAAGGTGGGCGGCGATCTCTACGTGGCCAAATACACCGGCTATCTCACCGAAAACCTCACGGTGAGCGCGATGTACGGCGAGATGAAGACGCGCGACTACGACGTACCCGGCAGCTACGACGAAAGCCTGACCTACGTCAGCGGCATCACCAATCAGAATCCCGCGCTCACCGGCGGCGTGCCGCGCGGCAACAACCAGACCGTGTCGACGCTCTACGATCCGGCGCGCGGCAACAAGACGACCAACACGCGCCTGGACATCAGCTACCACCTCGGCGACCACATGATCAGCGTGGGCATCGACAACCAGCGCTCGGAGGCGCTCAACCAGGGCAACCGCAATTCCGGCACGGGCTACACCTGGCAGTACGGGCATACCGATACGCCGAACCTGCCTCTGGTGTCGGGCCTGGGCGTGCCGGCTCCGGCCAATTTCCCCAACGGCCAGAGCGGTTACTACGTCCAGAAGAACATCGCGAACAACGCCGTGAGCGTGCGCTCCATGCAGCGCGCCCAGTACATCGAAGACAAATGGCAGGTCAGCGACCGCTGGCTGCTGTCGCTGGGCCTGCGCAACGACCAGTTCACCGACTACAACCCCAACGGCGAAGCCTTCATCACGCAGACCAAGCCGCAATGGGCGCCGCGCCTGGGCTTCAGCTGGGACGTCGATGGCGATTCCAGCTTCAAGGTCTACGGCAATGCGGGCCGCTATTACCTGAGCATGCCGCTCAATCCGGCGACCGGCGCGGCCGCCGGCTACGTCAGTACGCAGCAGTACTACACCTACGGCGGCATCGCGGCCGACGGCACGCCGACCGGGCTGACGGTGATGTCCGCGCCGGTCTCGGCGAACAACTCGTTCGGCATCCCGCCCGATCCCCGCACGGTGACAGGCAAGGGCATCAAGGCGGAGGACCAGGACGAATTCATCCTGGGCTTCACCAAGACCGCCGGCCCCGCATGGGTGTACGGCGCCAAGCTGACGCAGCGCATCCTGCGCAACGCCATCGATGACTTCTGCGACGTCAACCGCGTGTTGGACAAGGCCCAGGCGCTGGGCTACGACATCGCGTCCAGCAACAGCTGCTACCTGATCAATCCGGGGCGCGCCAATACCTTCAACCTGGTCACCACGGACGGCAGCCTGGTCGGCGTTCCCATGAGCAACGCGGAGCTGGGTTTCGACCGGCTGAAGCGCCGCTACTACAGTCTGGAAACCTTCCTGGAGCATCCGTTCGACGGCACCTGGTACGGCAAGATCGACTACGTGTTCTCGCGCAGCTACGGCAACACCGAGGGCCAGGTACGCTCCGACCTGCTGCAGGGCGGCGCCTCGGCCAGCGAAGACTGGGACAACTACGCGATCATGGAGCACACCAACGGGCCGCAGAACAACGATCACACCCATGTGGTGAAGCTCTACGGCTACTACCAGCTCACGCCGGAGTGGCAGCTCTCCGGCAACCTGAGCGTGCAATCCGGCAACCCGCGCATCTGCCTGGGCTACTACGGCCCGGATCACAGCGACCCGGTCGGCTACGGCAACGCCTATCACTACTGCAACGGCCAGCCGTCGCCGCCCGGCAGCCACGGCCGGCTGCCGTGGTTGCACCAGCTCGACCTGGGCGTGACCTACCGTCCGGCGTTCGCGGCCATGCGGCTGGCCTTCAACGCCAACGTCTTCAACGTGTTCAACGAACAGCGCCCGACGTTCCTGCAGCCCAACTCGGAGCAGGCACCGTATTCGCCCAATCCACTGTTTGGCACGGCGCTCTATCGGGAGGCGCCGCGCTACGTGCGCCTGAGCGTGAGCTACGACTACTGATGCGGCCCGTCCGCGGCACGCGCTCCGGCGCGGCCGCGGACTCAGATCGTGCCGACTGCCAGCGTGAAAGTCTGCAGGAAATGGAAATCCGCGCGACGCAGCGAGAAGTCCGGATGCGCGGGGTCGCACAGGCGCATCAGCGTGTCGTGGTCGTCGTCCGCCAGATAGGGGCGCAGGCGAGTGCCCCAGGTGTCGCGGAAAATGGTTTCGACGAGATAGCGTTCGTCTTCGGGCCGTAGCGGCGCCAGCCGCTCGATCATGAAAGTGCGCGATCGCACGTTCTTCAGGCCGGCGCGGCGCAGCAGGCCGACGGTGGCGCGCACGGCGGCGAGGTCGCGTTCGTCGAGCCGGTAGCGGTCGCGGTAGTACTGGCGTACCGCTTCGTTGACCAGCCGTTCCAGCCGCGCGTCCCAGGCGAAGTACATGTCCGGCAGGAACGAGCTCTGGCCGAGCGCGATGCGTCCGCCGGGGCGGAGCAGGGCGGCCATGGCGGCCACGCCGGCCACCGGATCGCGCAGATGGTTCACGACGTTGACCGACCATGCGAGGTCGAAGCTCTCGGGCGCCAGCGGTGCGCGCAGCAGATCGGCCTGGATCGCCAGCGCGCGGCAGCGCCGTGCGAGCGACTGCGCCGCGGCCACGTGCGCCGCCGCCAGGTCCATCCCGACGACCGCGCCTTGCGCGCCGACCTCGGCGGCGAACCATGCGAGCGCCTCGCCCGTGCCGCAACTGGCATCCAGGACACGCATGCCCGGCCGCAGTTCGAGGGTCGCGATGGCCTGGCGCAGTTCCGGCGCGGCGAAGGCGTTGAAGCGCTGCAGCTTCGCGGCGTAGTCGCGTGAGGCGGTGTCGCCGAG
>JBCNOA010000018.1:0-33531 GCA_039594095.1 Dyella sp. | reverse complement strand
CGCCGCGCCGCCCGAGCAACAACTGCCCGTCGCGCACCATGGCGCCCAGGCGCTTGCGCAGCGCGTGCAGGTCGTATTCGTCATGCAGTTGCAGGGCTTCGGCGATGCGTGCCTCCGTCAGCAGTTCGCCGCGCTCGGTCAGCAGGGCGAGGATCGCCTCGCGGCTGGGAATGGGGCGCTCGTAGCGCTGGGCCTCGCGTTCGGCATGGGGATCGGCGCCGCCGCGAGTTGCGCCCGGTTTCGGCGATACGTCCGCGCGCTTGCGCGACGAGGGCGCCGGTTTGGCGGAAACGTTCGTGCGGCGGGGCGTCTTGGCGCCGCCGCGGGTGGTGTTGTCCTTGCTTTTTCTGGTCACTTATCAGCCTTGATGAGGAGCGTCAGACCCGTCATGGCCGGACGCGATGAAGAAACGGTAAAAGAATAGTTGACAACCCTTAGCTCCATCCCTAATCTACGCGGCTCACGCAGCTCGCTTCGCGATGCGCGGGACACCTGCCCAGGTGGCGGAATTGGTAGACGCACTAGTTTCAGGTACTAGCGGGTAAAACCGTGGAGGTTCGAGTCCTCTCCTGGGCACCAATTGTAGACGAAGCCCGCCGCAAGGCGGGCTTCTTCGTTTCCGGGGTCCGACTGGGCGTTCGATCCGTCAACGGGTGGACATGCGCGCAGCCCACCTGATTCCCGAAGCCTCGGTGTTCGCGCGGCCGGCACCGACACGGCATGGCGCACCGGCCGCCTCGGCGCTCCGCGAGCTTTTTAAGCGCCTCTCGATCGGTAAACCCATTCCCTGGGTCCCGTGACGCGCTGCCAGTGCGCTTCTTCACACGGCCCGTTCATGCCGGACGGGCACGTGGTCTCCCGACTGGTGGCGTTGCTGGATACCTTGGTCCGGCCATATTCCAGACTCAGCCCGCCTCCTATCCCAATCACCTTAAGCGTATTTTGCGTTCCGCTTCGCGGCGCATCGGCGATCAGGGCCTTGGCCATGGAAGCGCCATCGAGCTTGGCGTCAGTGAAATCGGCGCCCAGCAGGCACGCGCCATTCAATTGGGCTTGGCGCATGAGTACGCCGTTGAATTTGCAATTGACCAGGCAGGCCATCGCGAAGATGACGCTGTCCATCGCCTTGGCTCCGCTGAAATCCACGCCTCCCAGGTAGGCTCCGCTGAAATCGGCACCATTGAGAGTGGCTTCGGTCACCTTCGCGTCCAGGCCATAGAACTTGACGCCACCGAGGTTGGCGCCGTGCGTGCTCTCGGTCCCCCTATCGAGATACGCCCGCGAAAAATCGGCGTTGAGCAGCACTGCGTAGCTCAGGTTCGCTCTGATGGGCAGTGTGGATCCGCCCTCCTTGTCCGCAATCGAATCCAGCCGGGCCGAATCGAACTTGGCGTAGCTGAGCTGCGCGTTCGAGAGGTTGACGCCGTGAAGAATGGCCCTGCTGAAAATGGCTGCTTCCAGAAACGCCCCCGGAAGCTGGGCTCTACGCAAGTCCGCCCCGGTGAAATCGGTAATGGTGGCGGGGTCAGCCGAGTCGGCACTCGATACCGCTTGATGCAACTTGATACGCACCATGCGCGCGTAATTGAACTTCGCCCCCGTCAGATCTATGCCCTCGCACAACGCAAAACCATCGGGAAAGATCGCGTATTCGGCGCGAAAGTCTTTCATGGTCGACAGATCACCTTCGATCGAGGCCTCCGACAAGTCGAGCATGCGCCAGTTCTTTTCGCCGATGAGCGCGAGCGGTACGCGGGCGCGGCGAAACAGGGCGCGCCGCGTTTTCTCGTCCGGCACTGCACCGGCTTCCTTATGGAAATTCGGGCGCCCGGCAATCACGACATAACGCAGATCGCAGCCGCTGAAATCGATCTCGTACAGCACGGCATCCGTGAAGTCGGTGTTCTTGCCACCCAGTCTGGCCAACTTCGCATCCTCGAAGCACGCCCTGGTAAGCACAGCCTTCTGAAAATTGGCCCCAACCAGATTCGCCCTCGCGAGCGTGGCACCCGTCATACCGCTGCTTGCGAATATCGCGTTGAACGCATCTGCATCGTCAAGCCGGGCTTCCGCGAGATCTGCTCTGCTCAGATCGGTGCCTCGCAGCTTGGCTTTCTTCAGACTGGCCTTGTCGAGCTTCGCGCCGACGAACTTCACGCCGCTCAGGTCGCAATCGTCGAATACCGCGGAACTGAGCGTAGCCCTCTCGAACGAGGGCAGGCCGTAGCGGGAATCGAAGCTCCCCTTGGAGAATCTGACCCCGGGAAATTTAGCTTCGACGGCGCTCACACCGCCGAATTGGGCACCAGTAACGTTGGCCCCGGTGAAGTTAGCGCCGCTGAGATCAGCGCCGATGAAACCGGTCTGCTCGCAACGGGCGTTGCGGAAATTGCAATTCATGAGCTTCGCACCAGCGAAGTCGGCCTGAAGCAGCTGTGCGCCGGCGAATGACAAACAGGTCACACCCAGATGCCGCAACCCTCGCACATAACGAAGATCCGCGTTCTCCATGGTCTGGGGGTTCCACAATTGCACCGGATCGAGTTGCCATGGCTGCTCATCGAAAAATCCCTGCGGAGGGAGCCACAACGTCATCCCCGAGGAAGCCATCACCGCCATCAGGTAGCGATCCGCTTTGCGGTGCCGCAGCCGGATCTGCCCCTGCGCGGGCGTTTGCATGCCGAACACGGTCGCGTTGCGGTAATCGACCGTACTGAGGGCATACACGGCGCCCTCCAGCCCAGGCACGCCGATGAAGCCGCCGGGCATCGGCACCGACTCGTGCGTCACCTGCAAGATCACGCCCTTGTCGCGCTCCCCGGCGGACGACGCGGCATACAGCGCAAGCACGAGCGCTTTCTTCGGGTCGGTGGTGAAACTGAGGGCCGGACTCCCCTTGTCGCCCGTCAGATACTGCCGGTTCGGCGTCACCATCAGCGACAGCCGGTATTTGCCAATGAACTGGAACGGAAAGTCGCTCAGGGGAGCCTTCCCGGCCTCCCCCGCCTCCATGTCTCGCATGTCCGCATCGCTCACTTGGACGGCGCCGGCGGAATCCACAAACTCACCGACGGCTCCGCACGCCCATCCTTGCCGAGGATCACCTCGTAGTTGAGCGTAAACATGTTGCGCAACAGATCCACCGTAATCTTGTCGGCCGCCACGCGGGGTGTCGACACCAGGAAGCTGCCGTCCGGCTCGTAGATGTCGACCATGTAGTTGTCCGCGTGCGCGGCCTCGCGATACCGCAACACGTACAGATAACCCTTCGCTTCCACGGCAAGATCGAGATAGATCGATTTTTCCGGCTCGCGCAAGGCCATCGTGGAGAGCTTGGCGCCGCCGCCGGGGTTCTTGAAGTACGCCACAGGCTTGCCTGCGATATCGAAAGCCTGCACGCGGTGATTCCCGCCTTCGAGGATCAGCACGCGACCGTCCAGACCTGTCGCGATCGCTCGCGGCCCCTTGAGCATGCCTTCGCGGAAACCCTCGCCCGCCGCCATCGTCGCGATCGGCGCCTTGTCGTCCGCGCTCGGGCCCTTCGGCAGCGGCAAAATGTAGATCTTGTGCGTGCTGTAGTTGATGCCGAGCACGATACCCTGCGGATGCAGAATGTACCGATCCATCGGTATGGGGAAGCGCCCCCAGCTCTCGTTGCTGCGCGTAGCGAAGGCCGGCGGCTTGCCGCCGTAAGTCAGCGCCACGCGGCGCAGGTGCATGCCGCCGGCCGGACTCCGCTCGACATGGAAATCGCCGCGGCTGGAGTCAGCGAAGAAATTGCGGCCGCTGCCGTCGTGCGGACTGGCCACGTCATAGAACACGCCCGGCGCATCGTTGAATCCCACTGCGGGCCGCGCGTAAGCGCTGCCCGGGCCTTCCAGCGTGGACAGGTTCTGCATCGTGTACATGGATTGATTGGTTGGCTGTTTCGCCGCGTCGTCGAGCGGCTGATTGAGCCCGGTGGCCTGCCAGCTGTAGGCCATCATCGCCGGTCGCTGAGCCGTCGTGATCGAAAGCCATCGCTGGATCGCCTTCCCTGTGTGCGGCGAGGGCGTCAGCGAGGTGGCCGTGGGCGGCGTCTTGGTCGCTTGCCAGTAATAACCGCGCGCAGCCGGGTCGTAGGCGATCTTGGACGCGTGCGAGTACACCGACGTCTTGCTCAGCGGCACCTCGTTGGTGACGATTTCCAGGCCATCGATGACCAGGGTCGAGTCGCGCGTACCCTTGGCTTCGATCCATGGCGTCTCACCCTGTCCGGCCTGCCAGCCGTTGGCCGCGTAGAAGAACACATAGACCTTGAGCCGCCCGCCAGCGGGCACCTTCTCGAAGTTCACCCTGATCGGCGTGCTCCAGGGCGGCCCGTTCTTCAGCTTGAAGGTCTGCTTGGGCAGCGTCGCTCCCTTGTCGTAGACCACGCTCACTTCGTAGTAGGTCGCCAGATCGGGGAAACGGTGATAGTTGTGATCGGGCACCAGCGTAACGGCCAGATCGATGGCGCGCGTGATCTCCGCATGGAACACCCACGGCGACGAGGCCACCTCGATGCTCGTCTGCGCCAGCTGCGCTGCCGTCACCGCGGCGCTGACCACGGTGGTGAACACGTTGAAGAACGGCACCGCGCGAGCGGCCATGCCTTCGGCATATTTCTGCAGCAGGTACTGGCCCAGCGCCGTGGCCGGCGACAGCAACATGGGTCCCAGCTGGACGGCCACGTCCTTGAACGCCCGCGACGGATCCTGCGACGTGCCGATATAGGTCGCCGAACCGCCGGCGACCAGGAACCCGGCCACCGCGCATACCGCGAACAACACCGGCTTGTTCGCGATCAGCTTGAGCATGGGCTCGGAATTGGAAACCGCCGTACCGGCGATCAGCAGGACCAGCGGCACGGCCATCTCGACCACCACGGTCAAGGTCAGGCCGATCGGGCAAGTCGCCGGATCGTAGCTGCCCCCGCTGCCCAGTCCGCCGAAATACACCTGGATCGAGCGCGCGTCCTGCGGCACCGGAATGGAGACGTGGGTCGTATCCGCATCGAGCGGAATGGCGAACACCGTCCGCACGGGTGGAATCAGCTCGAGGAACTTGGTGTTGGCATCCTGCTGGAAGATCGGGCGCAGACCGGCGGGGATCTTCTCGGACCAGTCCTTCGGCGCGATGACCTTGCCATCGCCGTCCAGGTAGCGGACGCAGGCGGAAAGATGCCGCAGCCAATGATTGCGGCACGACAGCGTCAATGTGCCGTGACCGCTGTCGTCGACGATGCTGAAAGGCCGCACCGGCTTGCCACGCTCTCCCGCCGCGCCGATGCCCAGCACGCCGCTGGGCGAAGCCCCCAGATTCCGGCCGTTGACAGTGAACGTCAACGCCGTGCGCAGGTCGTTGAGCTGGAACGTGCCGCTGGCGACCGCCCCGCTATCCACCGGCGGCATCGCCGAGGCTCCGCTGAAGACAGCCTCGAACTTGACGTCCTTACCGTCTTCTACCTTGCCGACCGGCGAGAGCTGCGCGCGCAGCACGCCGGTGGGATGCGCCGGCGTGGACAGCTGCACGAACACGCGGCCGGCGAGCAACTCCTTCACCACCTCGGGCGTCAGCGCCGTCGCTCCGGGATCGGCACTCATCCAGATGTCTTTGGCGCTGAACTCTTCTTTCGCTTTCGGGCCGTCATACTTCAAATCCGGCTCGATCGTCAGGCCACTGCCCGGCGTGCGATTGGCCAGCGCCCAGCGGTAAGGGCCGGCACCATAGGACACCGAAGCGGCCGCCGCGTCCGCATCGCCCAGCACGACCGGATGCGATGCCGCGTCGTCCGCTGCCGTAGCCTGATAACCATTGGTGGGTTCGCCGTATTGCTGCGACCATTTCACTTCGCGCAGGAACTCGTCGTCCTTCACCAGCTTGACCGCGAGCGCCAGGGTGCCTCCGATGGCGCGGCTCACCGACGGATGGAGGATGCGGGTGAAGACCTCCTTGCCCTCATGATCGACCAGCGGCTTGCCGTCGGGGCCGACGGCTCGCTCGGTCCGGGCCCACCGGTTGCCCAGAGTCTCGATCACATCCACCAGTTCGCCGGTATGCATCAGAGCGGCCCGTACGCAGGCATCCAGGATGTAACCAGGCTTATCGTCCTGACCGTTCTTGCCGTCGAGATAAAGGATGTCCGGATGCATGAACAGCAGTGACACCGCCGATTCGAATGGTGTCTGCCACACGCCGATGTCGTCCGGGTGCGGATCGATGGTTTCGCCATCGGCCTTCAGCAAGTGAGCGAACCGGGCCAGCTTCGGATGGACATCCCACAACGGCGTGGCACGCCGGCGTAGATGATCCACGGCCTTGCGCATGCCGGCGCGCGGCACATGGATGCCCATGTGCACGGTGTGTTCGGCCATCACGCCATCGACCTCGACCGGCCGTGTCACCTCCATCAGCGCCACCGCATCGCTGGGCAAGGGCACATCGGCGTAATGGCTCAATTCCTCGTCGGATGCATGGCGTAGGAAACCATGCGATCTGCGCGCCTCCAGGCGCGTCTGCGCGGTATGGCGCCGCAGCGGATAGCGCTGCAGGCACACATTCAGCGTCAATGCCTGCTCCGCCTCCGAGGCGGGCAAGCTGAAATGCAGGAGATGCGACTCGGTGGGTCGCAGCGGCGACGTATTCATGCGGATTCCCCCTGGAGAACGTTGCGTTTCGGTCCTTGGAACATGCAACGCGCGACATCGGCCGGATCGTCCATGGCAACGGAAGCCTCGCCGGCCGACTCCGTGTGCATATCGGCTTCAGCATAGGCACCCGGCTACGCGGCAGAAGCCCCTCCGCCAAAAAGTGAGACGCACGGTCAAGCCGGCTTCGTGCCGCGACTGAATGTCGAAAGAACATGCGCCGCCTCGGGCGCGTCCGATAACTGCCAAGGACAGGATGTCTGCGGACGCCGATTCGCGCCTCGCGCCGCTGCGCATCCACACGCCTTGCACGAGGCGTTTGTATAGTCGGTCGCGGGAATCAGGGGCGGCTGGCGAGCGGACTCGCCGGGCCGTGGAAATAGGGGGACGTGCCGGCTCGTGGCGCGCACCGCCTGGCATGCGAACAGGACGCCACCGTGGGATCGCCGCATTTCAATCGTGCCTACTCCGACACCATGCGGCAGGCCCTGGCCAGCCATCACGACAAGGACGCTTACCTGCGCGCCGCATGGGCCGGCGCCGATTCGTCTCCGCTCGTCCGCCAGCGCTTCAGCGTGGCGGACGAGGCGACCGAGCTGCAGATGCTGGCCTGGAGCGATTACGTCGGCCGCATTCTCGAAGTGCCTTTGTCGCGCGCACAGGTGGCCAACGGTTTCCGCGGCGAGATCGATACCTACGCGCTGCCGGACATGATCTACCTGGATAGCCGCACCGACCCGATGTCGCAGCTGCGCACCGGCGCGCGCATTTCCCGCGACAGCCTGCGCGACTACGTCTTCCACGTGACGGTCGACGGCATCGCCGAGACCGTCACGGGCGGGACGCCACAGAAATCGACGCAGTTCACTCCGGGCATCCTGGCGCTGGACATGGGCCAGACCATGCACATGAAACGCCCCACGCGTGCTCGCGTGCTGGCGTTCTTCCTGCCGCGCGCCGTCGTGGAGGCGGCCATCCCCGACGCCGAATCGATCCACGGCCGGGTGGTCGCCTACACCACGCCGCTCGCTGCCCTGCTGGGCGATCACCTGTCGATGCTCTACCGCGATCTGCCCGCGATGAACGACGCCTCGGCGGCGGCGCATTTGCGCATCTGCGTTCAGCTGATCCTGGCCGCCTTCCAGAAACAGCGGCGGATGAGCGACAGCGTTCGCACGGCCGCCCGCGCCGCCATGCTGGCGCGCATCCGGCGCTACGTGCAGGACAACCTCTATTCGGCGGAACTCTCGCCCGACAAGATCCTGAGCGTCTTCCCGCTGGCCCGTCCGACGCTGTACCGGATGTTCGAGCACGAGGGCGGTATCTACGCTTACATCCGCAACTGCCGCCTGCGCGAAGCCGCCGAGACCCTGGCACGTCCTCGCGCCTTGGCCGTGGCGAATCTCGCTTCGAGGCTCGGTTTCGGCAGCCATTCCGATTTCACGCGCGCGTTCCGCCGTGCCTACGGGATAGCGCCGCAGGAATTCAGATCCATGCGGCTGGAGTGGTTGCCCGGCTGACACAGGCACGCCAGCTGCCGGGCGACGACGCTTTCGGTCGCTTCAGCTCGCGCCAGCGCAGCCGAGCGCGGACAGTGGATCGCCGGTGGTGTGCGTACCGCCGAGTGACGCTTGCGCGGGCTTGCTTCCGGCGGGCACCCGTTCGCTCGGCCGGCGCTACAGCGATTCGCTCAGCACCCGCACGATGAGGTTGATCGCTTCGTCGTTGCGGTAAAGGCGATGTCCCGAGATCACCGTCGTGGTGGATACCGCGCCGGGCAGAAAGGCGCTCTCCAGCGGCACCACACCATCGCCGGGCACCGCCTCGCCCGGCAAGCTGCCGGCGATGGTGTAGTAGCGGATGCCTGGCGCCGGCAGCAGCGACCAGGCGGCCTTGCTTACCGGCTGGTCGGTACGAAGCGTGCTGATGCTGGTGAGGCCGCGCTCGCGATAGTTGCGCAGCACCTCCGGCCGGAAGGCCTCCGCGTCGTTCTTGACCAAGTGCGCCAGCGCGTCGAGTTCGGAACCATTCGACTTCACCACCCGCAGGGCCAGCCGGCCGAGGAAATCGTCCGCCGCGGGACTGCCGTGATGCGGCGAGGCCAGGAAGAACGCGGTATCCACGCCCGGATAAGGCGCGAAGTAGAACAACCGGCGCACGGTCGACAAATCCGCGGCGTCCCCATGCACTTCATCCGCTGGAACGGCGAACGCGGCCTGCCATATCGCATCGCCGCTGTCGGCCGCGAGCAGCCGCGCGATCACCCCGCCCATGCTGTGCCCCACCAGCACCACATGCCTGCGTGCCGGCGCGCGGCCGCCGGGGTCCAACGCAGCCCAGGCATCGTCGAGGAAACCCTGCACGCGCAGACGCGATACGAGCAGCGGCGCATTGGTCTGGTAGACCACGTGCCATACCTGGTAGCGCGCCCGCAACGCTGGCGTGCCCTGGATGCGATTGGTTAGGCGCGTCCACACCAGCGGACTGCCGCCCAGACCGTGCAGCATCACGATGGGAATCTTGTTCGGGTCGTAATCCTCCAGCAGGTAGACCCCCTGCCGCAGGCCGATATCCTTGCCGTTGACCAGCAGGTTGCGGATAGCCAGCTGCTTGAGCTGGGACGCATCCGCCAGCATCGCGTACGGCGCCGTGGTGTCCTGCGACAACGCGTAGGCGCGATCGCCGATCTCCACGCTGCCGAGCGAAAGCGGATCGGCGAATACCAGGCGCGGCGCATCCTTGGCATCCGCCTCGATCCAGGCCACGGCGGCACGGGTGACGCCTTCCGGAGGAATCAGGTGGCAACGCGGCGCGTCACTGCAGCGTGGCGTGGATGCCACCAGTGCCACGCCGAAGCCGTTGGTGGCGAAACGCTGGCCGAACGCGAGGTCGGACACCGGCACGCGATCGGCGCGCTCGAAAGCGGGCGCTCCGACCAGCGTCGGAGAGAGCCCGCGCAGCTCCACGTCCAGCCGATCGCCGCCGACGTCCAGTCTGCGATTCGTCCAGCGCATCGGCTCGCTCGCCAGAAGGAGATCGAGCAGCCGCCCCGTGCACTGCGTGTCCAGCGCCACCGCGTCTTCGGCGCGCGGGCCGCCGGCGGCAGCCACGCGATAGGCCTGCGCCGCGCAACGCAACCAGGCACGCGCCGTGCGCTCGGGCGATGGCTGCCGCGTGGCCTCCATCGCCCAGCTCTTTGCCGTGGCCAGCGTCACGGCCGGCGCGTGCGCCTCGGGCGCCAGCCGCCGCGCCGGCGTGCCACAGGCCACCAGGGCGCAGGCCAGCAAGACCGGCCACAGAACCTGCCGAAAGGGAATGTGCGGCGCCAAAATCCGCCGCAGGAGAACCCTTTGCATGAGAACCCCTCTCAGGAGAACGCGCCGCACGAAAACCCGCCGGCATGGCCGACCTATTTCGCTACTCATGCTACCCATGGCACATCCTGCCGCCCCCGACGCTCCGCCGTCCGGCTCACGCCCGTGACGGCGGCCCTTTCAACTCGACCATGTTGCCCTGCGGATCGTACAGATACAGCGAGGGTCCCTCGCCTTCGGCGCCGTAGCGGGAGCCGGCCTCGCCCACGCGGACCCCATGGGCTTCCAGGTGGGCGCGGATCGCCGCCTCGTCGTAGCCCTCCACGGCCAGGCAGATATGGTCCACGTTGTACCCCTCCTTGCCGGGCGCCGCGCCGCCGGCGCGCCCCAGCTTGCCGTCCATGCCCACCAGATCGATCAACGAGGCGCCCGCGCGCAGCTGTACCAGGCCGATCTCGTCCTGGCGCCGCTCCACGGTGCAGCCCAGTACGCGGCAGTAAAACTCCTGCATGGCGGCCGGATCGATGGCACGCAGCACGATGTGGTCGAGCTGGCGCAGGCGGAAAGGAGGCTGGGACATGAGGCGTCTCGACAGAGGAACGATGCCGCACACGCTACGCCGGCCCGGGGCGGGACGGAAATGCAAGTTTTCGATGGCCGCCATCGATCCGGCCTAAGCGCCAGGCGCTGTCGCAGGGACGGCGAGCCACCGGCCGCGGCCGCCGAAAACCGGCCCGAGGCCGTATAATCGGCCCCTTGGCGCGGTGGGAGAAGCGGACGCGTCCGCTGCCGAAGGCGCAACGCCCGTAATCGCTCAGGCTCCCATACCACCGCCGCTAGCGGAACAACTCTGGAGAGACCGGTTAGATCCGGCGCCGAAGGGGCACGAAGCGCTCGCGCTTCCAAACTCTCAGGCAAAAGGACAGAGGGGCGCCCCACGTGCGGCACGCACGTCATGCCTTTAACCAGGTATTTCCGGACGCCCTGTCATGACCCAGAACGCCTCCCCCTCCCTGCGCGACCTCGAGCACCACGAAGCCTTCATCGAGCGCCACATCGGCCCCAACGACGCCGAGATCGCGCACATGCTGCGCACGGTCGGCCACGCCTCGCTGGAAGCGATGACCGACGCCATCGTGCCGGCCCAGATCAAGTCGGCCGCCCCGCTGGCGCTGCCTGACGCCATGACGGAAGTGGACGCGCTGAAGAAGATCCGCGCCATCGCCTCGAAGAACAAGGTCTACAGGAGCTTCATCGGCCAGGGTTACTACGGCACGCACACGCCGAACGTCATCCTGCGCAACATCCTGGAGAACCCGGCGTGGTACACGGCCTACACGCCGTACCAGGCGGAGATCTCGCAGGGCCGCATGGAGGCCCTGATCAACTTCCAGACCATGGTGGCCGACCTCACCGGGATGGACATCTCCAACGCCTCGCTGCTGGACGAAGCCACCGCCGCTGGCGAGGCGATGACGCTGGCCAAGCGCTCGGCCAAGTCCAAGAGCGACGTGTTCTTCGTCGCCGACGACGTGCATCCGCAGACCCTGGAAGTGCTTCGCACCCGCGCCGACGGCGTGGGCATCGCGCTGCACGTGGGCCCGGCCGCGGACGCGGCCACGGTCGACAGCTTCGGCGTGCTGCTGCAGTACCCCAACACCTACGGCACCATCCACGACTACCGCGCCGTCGCCGAAGCCGTGCACGCGCGCGGCGCGCTGGTCGCGGTCGCCACCGACCTGCTCGCGCTCACCTTGATCGCCTCGCCCGGCAGCTGGGGCGCCGACATCGTCGTCGGCAACAGCCAGCGCTTCGGCGTGCCGTTCGGTTTCGGCGGCCCGCACGCCGCGTATCTGGCCTGCCGCGACGCGTTCAAGCGTTCCATGCCGGGCCGACTGATCGGCGTGTCGGTGGATGCGGAAGGCAAGGCGGCTTATCGACTCACGCTGCAGACCCGCGAGCAGCACATCCGCCGCGAGAAGGCCACCTCCAACATCTGTACCGCGCAGGTGCTGCTGGCAGTGATGGCCAGCATGTACGCCGTGTATCACGGCCCGGAAGGCCTGCAGCGCATCGCGCGCCGCACGCACCGCCTGGCCGCCATTCTGGCCGCGACGCTGCGCAAGGCCGGGCTCGAAGTGGGCGGCGACTTCTTCGACACCCTGCGCATTTCCGGCGTGGATGCCGACGTCATTCACGACAAGGCCGCCGCCAAGGGCATCAACCTGCGCCAGATCCACGGCCAGTGCGTGGGCATCAGCCTGGACGAGACGTCCACGCGCGCCGACGTGCAGGCGCTGGCCGACCTGTTCGGCGCCGAGCTGGGCGACATCGACGAACTCGACGCCGCCACGCCGGACGCGCTGCCCGCCGCGCTGCTGCGCAAGGACGCATTCCTGCAGCATCCGGTGTTCAATACGCACCACAGCGAGCACGAGCTGCTGCGCTACATGCGCTCGCTGGCCGACAAGGACCTGGCGATGGATCGCACCATGATCCCGCTCGGCTCCTGCACCATGAAGCTCAATGCCACCGCCGAGATGATTCCGGTGACCTGGCCGGAGTTCTCCAACATTCACCCGCTCGCCCCGGCCGACCAGACGCTGGGCTACAAGCAGCTGATCGACGAGCTGGAAGCGATGCTGGTGGAGTGCACCGGCTACGACGCCGTCAGCCTGCAGCCGAACTCCGGCGCACAGGGCGAATACGCCGGCCTGCTGGCGATCCGCGCCTACCACCGCTCGCGCGGCGACGATCACCGCGACGTCTGCCTGATCCCCGAGTCCGCGCACGGCACCAATCCGGCCTCCGCACAGATGTGCGGCATGACCGTGGTGGTCACCAAGTGCGACGCCAACGGCAACGTGGACCTGGAAGACATCCGCGCCAAGGCCGAGAAGTACAGCGACCGCCTGGCCGCCCTGATGATCACCTACCCCTCCACGCACGGCGTGTTCGAGGAAGACGTGGTCGCCATCTGCGACATCGTGCACAAGCATGGCGGCCAGGTGTACACCGACGGTGCCAACATGAATGCGCTGGTCGGCCTGGCCAAGCCGGGCAAGTGGGGTTCGGACGTCTCGCACCTCAACCTGCACAAGACGTTCTGCATTCCGCACGGCGGCGGCGGCCCGGGCGTGGGTCCCTGCGCGGTGAAGTCGCACCTGGCCCCGTTCCTGCCGCGCACGTTCGGCGGCGAGGGCACGGTGGGCATGGTCTCGGCCGCCAGCTTCGGCTCGGCGTCGATCCTGCCGATCAGCTGGATGTACATCGCGATGATGGGCCAGCAGGGCCTGCGCAAGGCGACCCAGGTGGCGCTGCTCAACGCCAACTACATCGCCAAGCGCCTGGCGCCGCACTACGAGACGCTCTACACCGGCCGCAACGGCCTGGTGGCGCACGAGTGCATCCTCGACCTGCGTCCGCTCAAGGACAGCACCGGCATCAGCGCCGAGGACGTGGCCAAGCGCCTCATCGATTTCGGCTTCCACGCACCGACGTTGAGCTTCCCCGTCGCCGGCACGCTGATGGTCGAACCGACCGAGAGCGAATCGCAGCACGAACTGGACCGCTTCATCGACGCCATGATCCAGATCCGCGACGAAATCCGCGCCATCGAGGACGGTCGTCTGGACCGCGAGGACAATCCCCTCAAGCACGCCCCGCACACCGCCACCGCGGTGGTGGCGAGCGAGTGGACCCACGCCTACCCGCGCGAGCTGGCGGCGTTCCCGCTGCCCAGCCTGAAGCTGCAGAAGTACTGGCCGCCGGTGGCACGCGTGGACAACGTCTACGGCGACAAGAACGTGATGTGCGCCTGCATCCCCGTCGACGCGTACAAGGAAGAGGCCGAGGCGTAAGCCGCGTCCTGATCCCCGCTCGGCGACAGGCCCCGCTCCAGCGGGGCCTGTTCGTTTGGGGCCCGCGGTCACGGGAGTGACCTTCGGCCATTGCCACGGCCCGGGCCGGCTGGCCTGATCGCTGCCATCTTCAGCGCCATCCAGCCCAGGGAGCCGACCATGCAGCATCGCCCCGCATGCATTTTCGCCGCCGCCCTTCTCGTCCTCGGGCCGCTCTCCGTCATGGCGCAGAGCCCGGCGCCCGCCGACGAGCAAGGCAGCTTCGTGCTGCACAAGTTCGCCCAACCGATCGGCAAGGAGAGCTATACGATTTCGAACCAGCAGGGACGGCTGGTCCTGCATTCGGAATTCCGCTTTAAGGATCGCGGCACCGAGGTGCCGCTGCAGACCGAGTTCACCGCGTCCGATATCGCGCATCCGCTGAGCCTGAAGAGCGAAGGCCGCGCTTCGCGCGAATCGCCGATGCACGACAGCTTCACGCTCGATCCCAAGGCCGGCCGCGTCACCCTGGTGCGCGACGGCAAGGCCAGCGAGCACGCCGTCACCGAGCACACCTTCCTGGTCGACGGCTACTCGCCGGTGGCGATGCAGCAGATGCTGCTGCGCTACTGGCTGGCCAAGGGCATGCCCGAGCGCATCGTGGCGCCGCCGAATGTGGAGATCCGGATTCAGCCGGCTGACGACCTGGATATCCAGGCCAACGGCAAGCCGGTCAAGCTGCATGGCTATGTGATCAGCGGCTTGGTCTGGGGCAACGAGACGGCGTGGCTGGACGACCAGCAGAAACTGGCCGCGGTGGTCACCACCGACGCCGAGTTCGATCATTTCGAAGCCGTGCGCGATGGCTACGAGGCAGCCTTGCCGAGCTTTATCCAGCACGCCGCGGCCAACAATCTCGCTGCGCTGGCCAAGCTTACCGACAAGGCCAAACGCCCGCCGTCGAAGAAGCTGGCCATCACGCATGTCACGCTGATCGACGGAACCGGCGCAGCGCCGCAGCGCAATGCCTCGGTGTATGTGGAAGACGGCCGCATCGCGCGCATCGACACCAGCGGAGCGGCGCCCAAGGCCTCGTCGGACCTGGATGTGCTCGACGGCAACGGCAAGTTCCTGGTCCCCGGACTGTGGGACATGCACGCGCATTACGAGCAGGTGGAATGGGGCCCGATCTACCTCGCCGCCGGCGTCACCAGCGTGCGCGACTGCGGCAACGAGTTCGACTTCATCACCACCGTGCGCGATGCCATCCAGTCCGGCCGCGGCATCGGCCCACGCCTGCTGATCGCCGGCATCGTCGACGGCAAGGGACCGGCCGCGCTGGGCGCGGTCACCGCCGATACTCCGGAAGAAGCGCGCGCGGTGGTGCGGCGCTACAAGGATGCCGGCGCGGTACAGATCAAGATCTACAGCAGCATGAAGCCCGCCCTGGTGCCGGTGATCACCGCTGAAGCGCACAAGCTGGGCCTGACCGTCACCGGCCACGTACCCGATGGCATGACCAGCGCGCAGGCAGTCGAAGCAGGCTACGACGGCATCAACCACATCCATTTCGTCGCCCGCGATCTGCTCGGCATGAACCGCGGGCAGCCGATGCCGCCGCTGGATTTCAACACGCCGGAGGCACGCCGTCAGCTGGCTCTGTTCAAGCAGCACCACACGGTGTTCGACGACACCGCCGCGATCTTCGAACTCTTCTCGTATCCCAGCAGCAAGCCGCTGCGCGATATCGAGCCGGGCATCGATCATGTCGCCGCGCCTCTGGCGCCGGCGTTGAACTCAATGGGCTCGCCGCCGGAGCGCGCGGAGGAAAACGGCAAGCGCTACGCCTACATGCTCGCCACGCTGCGCGAGCTGCATCGCCAGGGCCTGACCATCGTGGCCGGCACCGACCAGGGCATCCCCGGCTATTCGCTGCACCGCGAACTGGAGATCTACGTGCAGGCCGGCTTCACCCCGATGGAGGCGCTGCAGGCGGCAACCAGCGTGCCGGCGAAGGTACTCGGCCTGGACAAGGAAGTCGGCACCCTGCAGGTCGGCAAGCGCGCGGACATGCTGCTGCTCGACGCCGACCCGCTGGCCGATATCCGCAACACCCGGCGCATCTCCAAGACCATCGCCAACGGCAGCGTGTACGACCCGGCACCGCTGTGGGAATCGGCAGGCTTCAAGCCCTGACCCAGTACCCGCCTTGGATTCCTTCTCCCTCCAGGAGAAAGGTGCCCGCCCGACGGGAACTAGTTCCGCATCGCGGCGGATGAAGGTTCGGGCGGAGCGGCGAGCATCACGCTTGCGCTCCGCCCGTACCACCGCCCCCCTCTCCCGATGGGCGAGGGGATCTACACTCCCGCACGCACCTACCTCACCGGGATCCGCCATGCACAAGCCCATCGTCCTCCTGCTCGCCGCACTCGCGTTCGCCCCACTCGCCCACGCAGCCGACGAGAGCGCCGCCATCCGCGCCTTACTCGCCGCGCAGCAGGAAGATTGGAATCGCGGCGACATCGATCACTTCGTCACCGCGTATAAGGACGCGCCCGACACGACCTTCATCGGCGCGAAGGTAAGGCAGGGTTATGCGCGCATCCTGGAAAGCTACAAGAAGAACTACGCCACCAAAGATCAGATGGGCACGCTCACCTACTCCGACATCGACGTGCGGCTGCTGCCCTGCCCCGACGGTCAATCGCACTATGCGGCGGTGACGGGGCGCTTCCATCTGGACCGCAGCGCGCATGGCACGGCGGCGAAGGACGATGGCGTGTTTTCGTTGCTGTGGGAGAAGACCGCCAGCGGGTGGAAGATCGTGCTCGACCACAGTTCCTGAGCAAGCGTCTCACCTGGGCTTCCCCATCGAACGTAATGGATCCCGCACGTATCCATGCTCCTGGAGAACATCGATGCCCTTCATGCTTCGCGCCCTTGCCATAGCGGTTCTCGGCGTGACACCGATCGCGCAGGCCCATTCCGCGCAGCCGATACGGCTTGACCCATTCATGGGGCGAGCGCTGGTGGTCCATGCGTCCATCAACGGACATCCCGGCGTATTCATGTTCGATAGCGGCGGCGGCGTAAGCAACATCACACCCGGCTTCGCCACGCAGATCGGTTGCAAACCGTGGGGCCAGATCTCCGGTTTCCAGATGAGCGGCAAGCGCCTGGACATGCAGCGGTGCGACGACGTCACCATACGCATCGGCGAACATCAGGCCCATCGCGACACGATCGGCGTGTTCGATATGGACAAGCTGTTGCCGACCGGCTCGACCGAACGGGTGGACGGCACGCTGGGGCTCGATGTCTTCGACGGAAAGGTAGTGAGGTTTTCCTATGCCGAGCGCACCTTGACGGTGCTGGACGGGGCAGCGTCCGCTGCACTGGCCAAGCATGGCAACGCGCTGCCGATTCATGTCGTCCGCGATGCCGAAGGCCTGGCCCTCACCATCAACCTGCCTGTGCGGACTGCACGCGGCACGGCATGGTTCGAAATGGACTCGGGCAACACCAGCCCGTTCGTGCTGGTCGGCAAGCACCTCGCGGAGCTGTTCGATCTGAAGGACGACCCGAAAGCACAGCAGACATGGAAGGCAACGCTGGCCGACGGCAGCCCCGTCGCAGGCTCCGCCAAGGTGCTCGACCTCACGCTCGACGGCAACTTGGGAACGACGTTCCTGTCGCGCTACGACGTCACCATCGACCTGCCGAACCAGCGCGCCTGGGTGGTACCTAGCAAAGAAGCCAGTGCACCGGCCAGCAAGTAGCGTCCATCAAAAAAGAGGCCCGCTTTCGCGGGCCTCAAAACTCAAACCCTCACGGTAAACCTCAACCGCCGTGCTGCTTCAACCACGCATCGATCGCCGGCATCCGCTCGTTCTTCACCTTGATGCGGTACTCGATGTTTGCCACCGCCGTATCCGCATCGCGGCGCGAACCGGCTGCCAGGTACTTCTCGGCGTACGCCTTGACCTTGCCCACCATGGCCGGATCCAGCGAGCGCGATGCCAGCTGCGGATAGAAACGGCTGCTCGCGCTGGAGTCGACCTTCTTGTCGACCTCGGCCTTGTGCGCCACGGCGAAGTCGAACGCCATCTCCGGGTGCTGCATGGAGACTCCGCCGATCATGCCCGCGCTGTTGGTGGCGCCCGGTTCGTCGGTCATCGCCAGGTCCAGCGTCTTCTGCGCCAGCGCCTTGTCGCGGGTGATCGACAGCAGCGAGTACAGCTGGTCCTTCACCAGCGGCGTCTTCTCGGCCTTGGCCATCGCGTGCAGGCGATCCCAGGTAGCGGCGTCCGCGTTGCGGGCGACCACGCCCAGGATGGTGCGGCGCAGAGCGGCCGGCATGGCGCTGGGATCCTTGTCCTGCGCATCGAAGCGGCGGTGCGCCTCCTTCAGCACGGACG
This sequence comes from Dyella sp., assembly GCA_039594095.1. Classification (GTDB taxonomy): domain Bacteria; phylum Pseudomonadota; class Gammaproteobacteria; order Xanthomonadales; family Rhodanobacteraceae; genus Dyella_D. Next base: position 15,292 of record JBCNOA010000018.1, on the reverse strand, counting down.
GATCGCCCAGGTTGCCCAAGGTGCCGATCAACTGCGTGCGCAGGATCTTCACCGGGTCGGCCTCGCCTTCTTTCGGCTCCCAGCCCACGCGGGCGAGCGCCGGCGAGAGCTTGGCGATGGCGAACTTGCGGAACGCCGCCTGGCGTGCGGCATCGCCTTCGTAATAGCCGTCCAGACCGCTGAGGTCGCCGGCGATATCGCCCCAGATCTGCGGATCGGCGTCGGCCGGCGTGGCCTGCACCAGATCAAGGACATCGGACGACGGACGCAGTCCGGCCATGCCCAGCGCCCACGTGTCGCCCAGCATGCCGAGCTGGTCGATCGGCTGCAGCTTGGCGAAGCTGTCCTTCAGCGAGGCGAACTGCTCGGCACCGTAAAGCGTGCGGTAGTAGCCGCTCTGGCCGGCGTTGACCACCACCGGACCGCAACCGGGCACTTCCAGCGTGGCCTTGCCGCCGGAGACCAGCGTGCGGGCCGGCGTGCCGCCGACGCTCTGCGCAATCACCGGCACGCGCCAGGACAGCGGCTTCTTGTCGGGGCGATCGCGCGTGAATTCGCCCTGGCTCAGCTGCAGCGTGGTCTTGCCGCCGGCGCAGGTGGCCGAGTCCACCTTGATCAGCGGGATGCCCGGCTGCAGGGTGAAGTCATGCGCGACGTCGGCGATCGGCTTCTTCGACGCCGTCTCGATCGCATGCCACAGGTCGTCGGACACCGTGTTGCCGTACGCGTGCTGCTTCATGTACAGGCGCACACCGTCGCGCCACGCGTCGGAACCGACATAGCCTTCCAGCATGCCGATCACCGCCTGGCCCTTCGAATAGGTGATGGCGTCGAACGCCTGGCTGGCCTGTTCCACCGTCTCCACGTGCTGCACGATCGGATGCGTGGTGGCGATGGCGTCGCGGCCCATCGCGCCTTCGCGCACGTCCACCTGCTCCAGCTTGGTGTTCCATTCCGGATGCAGCTTCTCGGTGGTGCGCGCCTCCATCCACGAAGCGAAACCTTCGTTGAGCCACAGGTCGTCCCACCAGCGCATGGTGACCAGGTCGCCGAACCACTGGTGCGCCATCTCGTGCGCCTGCACGGAGAACACGTTCTGCTTGTCGGCCTGGGTGGAGATGGTGGGATCGAGCAGCAATACATACTCGAAGGTGTAGATCGCGCCCCAGTTCTCCATCGCGCCGAAGAACTGGCTGCGGCCCGGCGATGCGATGTTGTCCAGCTTGGGCAGCGGATACGGGGTGCCGAAGTAGTCGTTGTACTCGGCCAGGATGGTCTTGGCCGAATCCAGCGCGAAGTTGGCCTGCGAGAGCAGCCCCTTCTGCGTGACCACGCCGACCTCGGTCTTGCCCGCCATGGCCGTGGCGCGCTCGAACTCGCCCAGGCCGAAGAACAGCAGGTAGGTGGACATCTTGGGCGAGGGCTGGAACTCCACCTTCACCAGGCCGCTGCCGGCGTCGCTCTTCTTCGCCACCGGCATGTTGCTCACGGCCATCTGGTCGGCCGGCACGGTGGCGGTCAGGTTGAAGGTGGCCTTGTAGTTGGGCTCATCCCAGGACGGAATGAAGCGGCGGGCGTCGGAGTTCTCGAACTGCGTGTACAGCGCGCGCTTCTTGCCGGCCTTGGTGTCGTAGTCGATCGCGAACAGGCCGTTGGCCTGGGTGCCGATCTTGCCCGTGTAGGTCATGGCCAGCGTATAGCTGCCCTTGGCCAGCGGCTTGTCGAAGCTGAAGGTGGCGGTCTGCTTGTCGTGATCCACGCTGACCTTGGCCGTCAGCGCCTTGCCGCCGGCCGGCGTCAATGTCACCTCCGCGAAGCTCATGTCCAGCGCGTTGAGCGTGATGCTGCTGGTCGGCTCCAGCACTTCCACCTTGACGGCTACCTTGCCGTCGAAGCTCAGCGAGTCCGCATGCGGCGTCACCGCCACGTCGTAATGCGTGGGACGCACGCTGCGCGGCAGCTGGGTGGTGGTCTGTTCGACGCTGTGCTTGGCCGCGGGTACGGCGGCGACGGCGCTCAGGGAGGCGGTCGCGAACGCCAGGGCGATCGCGGAAACCAGGGTGCTACGACGCATGTCAGCTCCTTGAAAGAGGTGGGGACCGGCGATGCCGGGAGATCCTTGGAAAGCGGCCGGCGACATCCCCTTTTTGCCGACCTTATTCCGCCGATGGTCGCCGCCCCTGCCTGCCGGCGACACGGCCCGGAAGTCATGCAGACACGCGGCGAGGAAGCATCGGCGGCGGGATTGGCCCGAATGGACAAAGACCTGAACCCGTTCGCGCGCGACCGCTCGAAAATGCCTGGCCCGGCGTTTGGATCGTTCTACGACCCAAAAACACTTCGTGACCCTCATCCCATTTTTCAGGACGCAATTAATTGCCGTGGAAAACGATTACCGACAAATCGCTCTGCACACCCTCTTCACTCACCGCGCAAGCCTCACGTAACCCAGGAAAAACCCGTATGCGCGAGGTCGCTTGCGGGCTTGTTCGCGCATGCAATGAAAATCGCTTCGGGAATTATTCTCGCCGCAAGAAAGGCGCGCAATTAATTGCGCAATTTTGAAATGCGCCATTAGCGTGCGGCGCTTTTCCGGAAACGCCAAAAAATCCAATTGACCGCGGCGGCGCCGATATTTATATCGTCGTCAATTCGCCGACCCGGGGAGGGGTTGACGGATGTCCCGGAGGAGACGGCGCACGGGCACGCACCGCCTCCACTGCCACCAGGGGAAGCAGACCCGGGATTCGCGGGGAGCAAGTCACACGAAGACCGGCGCAAGCCGGGCAAGCCACTTGTGCATGGGGTCCGCGCGGCCGCATCGGGCGCGTTCGTCCCCGAAAACCTCAACTGGGGAGTCATTCACTCATGAAAGCACGCTCCAAAGCGGTAACCGCCATGGCAGTGACAGCCATGACCGCGCTGCTCGCGTTCGCGGGCAGCACGATCGCCGCCGGCGCCAGTAACGCATCGGCCGGCTCGAATCCAAGCAATGCCGGGGAGAACCCCTACGCCCCCAACTACGCGCACTCATATCGCCATGGCGCGGTGCCGACGCGCGAAGCGCACAGTCGCATGAAGCAATGGAATGCGCTGCACGCCACGACCGCCGCGGCGGCCACCGGCACGCAGACGCTCAGCTACGGCGGCGGCATCGACGGCATCGGCGTCACCAGCGGCACACCCAAGGTCTATCTCGTGGTGTACGGCAGCCAGTGGGGCACCGCCGGCACCGACAGCAGCGGCAACATGACGCTGTCCGGCGACACGGTGGGCGCCGTCCCCTACCTCGAAAAATTGTTCAAAGGCCTGGGCACCGGCAGCGAGCTGTGGTCGGGCGTATTGACGCAGTACTGCGACGGTCCGACCGTGGCGTCCGGCGCCACGTCCTGTCCGTCGGGCGCTCCGTTGGTCGGCTATCCGACCGGCGGCGCCTTCGCCGGCATTTGGTACGACAACTCGGTCGCCTCGCCGAGCAATGCCACCGCCGCCCAGCTGGCCCAGGAAGCGATCAACGCCGCCGCGCACTTCGGCAACACCACGGCTGCATCCAACCGCTATGTGCAGTACGTGATCCTGTCGCCCACTGGCACGCATCCGGACGGCTTCAACACATCCAGCGGCCAGTTCTGCGCATGGCATGACTACAACACCGATGCCGGCGTGAGCTCGCCCTACGGCGATATCGCCTTCACCAACATGCCGTACGTGTACGACATGGGCAGCAGCTGCGGACAGAACTTCGTCAACAGCGGCAGCACCGGCAACCTCGACGGGTTCTCGATCGTCGAAGGCCACGAGTACGCCGAGACCGTCACCGACCAGAACCCGGCCGGCGGCTGGACCAACCACACCGGCTCCAGCTACAACGGCCAGGAGAACGGCGACGAATGCGCATGGGTCAGCTCCGGCCAGGGCGCAAGCGCCAATGTGACCATGGGCAACGGCACCTATGCGATGCAGAGCACCTGGTCGAACGACACCAACCGCTGCGATATCTCGCACCCGATCGTGAGCGGCGGCGGTGGCGGCACGGGAGGCACGCCGACGGCCAACTTCAGCTTCACCACCAGTGGCTTGACCGCCAACTTCACCGACAGCTCCACCGACAGCGGCGGCACCATCGGCTCGCATTCGTGGACCTTCGGCGACAGCGGCACCTCCACGGCCACCAACCCGAGCCACGCCTACGCCACCGGCGGTACCTACACGGTGACCGAGACGGTGACCGACAGCGTGAGCGGCAAGACCAGCTCCAAGAGCGCCTCGGTGACGGTGAGCAGCGGCGGTGGCGGCGGCAGCCAGCTGATCGTCAATCCGGGCTTCGAGACCGGCTCGGCCACTCCGTGGTCGATGAGCTCCGGCGTGCTGTGCAGCAACAGCAGCTGCAGCGGCGAGACCGCCCATGGCGGCACCTGGTTCGCGTGGATGGACGGCTATGGCAGCAGCCATACCGACACCGTCTCGCAGGCGGTGGCCATTCCCAGCGGCAAGAGCTCCGCGACGCTGACCTTCTACCTGCACGTCGACACGGCCGAGACCACCACCACGACCGCGTACGACAAGCTGACCGTGCAGGTGCTCAACAGCAGCGGCACCGTGCTGAAGACGCTGGCGACGTACTCCAACCTCAATGCGGCGTCGGGCTATGCCCAGAAGACGTTCGACCTGAGCGCGTACATCGGCCAGAACGTGACCATCAAGTTCACGGGCACCGAGGACAGCTCGCTGCAGACCTCGTTCGTGCTGGACGACGTCAACCTCAACGTGCAGTAAGCCGCATCGTCGGCGCATGAAATGCAACGGGCCCGGTCGCGAGACCGGGCCCGTCTGCTTTCCCAGGCTGGGGTGAGCCGCAGGCAGCAGCGACATCACCGCATCCGGCATTCGCGGCTGCCTGCGGCTCAGCCCAGACTGCGCAAACCAGCTTCACGCATAGACGATGGCCAGGCCCAGCGCCTCGAACGGCGCCACCACCGCATGCGCGGTATCGCCCTCCACCACCAGCGTCTGCGCCGCCTGCACCGGCGCGATCACGTAAGGCGACGCCGCATGCAGCTTCTCCGCGGAAGCCAGCACCACCACTTCCGCGGCTTGTCCAATCAGCGCGCGCTTGACGCTCGCCTCTTCGAAATCGCCGGTGCTCAGGCCCGCGGTGGGATGCGCGCCGGTAACGCCCATGAAGTAGATCTCCGCACGCACGTGGGCGATCGCCTCCATCGCGGCGGCGCCCACCGCCACGACCGAATGCTTGAACAGGCGACCTCCGATCAGCACCACCTCGATGTTGGCATGTTCGACGAGTTCCACGGCGATGCTGGGGCTATGCGTGATCACCGTAGCGCGCAGCGCCGGCGGCAGGCTGCGCGCCAGCTGCACGCAGGTGGTGCCGCCATCGATGAAAACCACCTGGCCCGGCTGCACCATCGCCGCCGCGCGGCGCGCGATGGCGGACTTCGCTTCCGGCCCGATCTGCTGCCGGTGCGCGAAATCCGCCATGGCCGGGGATGCCGGCAAAGCGCCGCCGTGGACGCGTTGCAGCAGGCCCTCGGCAGCCAGCTCGCGCAGGTCCCGGCGAACGGTGTCCTCCGAGACGCCGAAGGCCTCGCTGAGGGTTTTGGCGACGACCTGCCCGTCGCGCTTGAGAGCGGACAGGATGGCCTGCTTGCGTTGACTCGTCAGCATCGCATTGCACGAAATTCATTGACCTTGCACGAAACTGCACGATAAGGTGTTCCGCGCCTCTTGTCCAGCAGGAAATTCCCGCATGTCCATGAATTCCACCGCCGAACGGGTCCGCGTGATCGACAGCCAGGTGCTCTCGAACGACTGGTATCTGCTCAAAAAAACCATCTACGACTTCCGCCGCGCCGACGGCACGTGGCAGCGCCAGCAGCGCGAGACCTACGACCGCGGCAATGGCGCCGCCCTGCTGCTCTACCAGCGCGACACGCGCCGCGTCGTGCTGGTGCGCCAGTTCCGCTTCCCCTGCTTCGTCAACGGCCACGACGGCATGCTGATCGAGGCGCCCGCCGGCCTGCTCGACCAGGCCACCCCTGAAATGCGCATCCGCGCGGAAGCGGAGGAAGAGACGGGCTATCGCATCGGCGAGGTACGCAAGGTATTCGAGGCCTTCATGAGCCCCGGCTCGGTCACCGAGAAGCTGCACTTCTTCGTCGCCGAATACGACGCCTCGCAGAAAGTGAGCGACGGCGGCGGACTGGCAGGCGAAGGCGAAGACATCGAAGTGCTCGAACTGCCCTTCGACGAGGCGATGGCGATGGTCCGTCGCGGCGAGATCGTCGATGGCAAGACGATCATGCTGCTGCAGTACGCGGCAATGCATCTGTTCGCCGCCTGACGGACAGCGCACAGAAAATATCGCGCGAAAAAAAGCAGGGTCAGACGTCGACCCTGCTTCTGTCGGAATAGGTCCGTCGACGCGGGGCAATGCACCGCTCGGGTAGCGGCGCCCGCGTGACGGAGGGGGAGAAGCCAATCGCGAGCCGAAGTCACTGGAGCACTCCGACCCGCTGACCACTTTCAGCCGCCTGGAGCCGATCATGGCTGCGCGCACCTTAGGCGGCTCCCGCCACCGCGACTTTTATCTGCCTCACAAAGCCGTCGATCCAGTCCTTGCCGATCCAGGCAATGCTGCCGTTTGTGCAGAGGCGCACAGGCGATTCACGCACCAGATCGCATCGGGCTTCACGGCGCCTTGCCGCCCGACGCGCCGAATACCTGACCGGTGATATAGGTCCCTTCAGTGGAAGCGAGCGCCACGTAGATCGGCGCCAGCTCCGCCGGTTGTCCGGGACGGCCGAACGGCGTGTCCGCACCGAAGCGTTTGAGATTTTCCTGCGTCTGCCCGCCACTGACCTGCAGCGGTGTCCAGAACGGCCCGGGCGCCACCGCGTTCACGCGAATGCCGCGCTTGATCACCTGTTTGGCCAGCGCCTTGGTAAAGGCGACGATCGCCGCCTTGGTCATGGAGTAATCGAGCAGGTTCTCGGGCGGGTCGTAGGCCGTCACCGAAGCAGTGTTCACGATGGCACCGCCCGCCGGCAGATGTTGGAGCGCGGCCTTGGTGATCCAGAACATGGCATAGAGATTGGTCTTGAGCGTCCAGTCGAACTGGTCCGTGGGGATCTCGGCGATGGACGCGTGGCTCTGCTGGCGCGCTGCGTTGTTGACCAGCAGGTCGAGACCGCCCAAGCCCTGCACCGCCTTCTGCACCAGCTCGCGACAGAACGCCTCTTCGCGGATGTCTCCCGGCAATGCGACCGCCTTGCGTCCTTCCTTGCGGATCAGTTCGATCACCTCCTTGGCATCCTCCTCTTCCGCCGGGAGATAGCCGATCGCCACGTCCGCGCCTTCACGCGCGAACGCGATCGCCGCCGCGCGGCCGATACCGGAATCGCCACCGGTGACCAGGGCGCGGCGCCCTTGCAGCCGCCCGCTGCCGCGATAGCTCGTTTCGCCGTGATCCGGTTTCGGATGCATGCGCGCCGCCAGCCCCGGCCATGGCTGCGTCTGCTCGGCGAACGGCGGCTGCGGATAGCCCTTGCGCGGATCGGACAAGGGCTTGGCTGCTCCATTCGCGGCGGCGCCTGCCTGCGCTTGAGCAAAGACGGGTGGCACGACCGAGGCGGCCAGGCCGAGCGATGCACCTTGGACGACACGGCGACGGGAAGATGAGAAATCGTTGGGCATCGGTCTTCTCCTCTCAATGCTTGGATATCGGATGGCGGTTTCCGCGTCGCTGATCGCTGCTCGCTGCAGGGCTTTTGCAATCACCGGCTCGTGGCGCTCATACACACGCTCACCACGCGAAGCGCTGCGTCCTTCCGCACGCTCTCAGTGAAGCCTGCGGATCTCGGAGTGGACATCGTGTCTGCGTTGAGCGAACACCGCGATGACGCTCGCGAAGCGTGCACGAGCGCGTGTGGACAGCGCTCCGCTATCCGCGGTCTTCCGGCGTGCGCCGGCGCCCCGGCTGAGATCCGGGCGCGGGATCCGCTGCGCCTGAAGCATCGCGCGGCGCTCCGCCACCCGGCTCCCGCACCTTGCGCTCCTCCAACTGCTGCGCCATGTCCCCGCGCGTGCCGCCAGATTGATAGTCCGCGCCCACGCGCGGCTCCGGTAATTCGCTGTCGGGATCGGCCGGCTGTCCGAGCGCCTGCTTGCCTTCGCTCTCATCGAACGGTCGGTGCGTCTTCGCCTGCCCCGTGCCGCTGCGCCCGCCGACGCCGCCTTCCGGCGCAATCGCCTGTTCCGGCGCCAGATCCGCTGGCTGGGCCGACGTACTGACGGGCACAGGCTGACCATCGTCGCCGGTAAAACCCGAACCGTCGCCGGCCTCGTCGCCATCCTCCGTGACATGGTTCGACACACGCACGTGCTGCTTGCCGATCGGCCCGTTGGGAATACCCGTCTCGGGATTCATGTCGCGCCGACCGGCCTCAGCCGCTTCGCGACCGATGCCGCCCTGCGACTGATCGCCACGACGCGGCATCGTGTCGTCCTGCTTGTCGTCGCTTTGATTGCCTGCACTGCTCATGATGTCCGCTCCTGCCACGGGAGGAACGATGGTGATACGCGAAGGATCACTATCGCGTGCAAGAAGCGTCGTGGAGTTGGAAGCGTTCAAAGCGAGCGCCAACGTCTTGCCAGCTTCGTCCACGTTGCCCGCGCATCCGTTCGCTGCGCATTGCGAGCAGCCATGGAAGACGTGCCGTGAGAAGCACGGGCAGGAGCTGATCGTCGCTACCCTAGATCACATGGCACCCGCACGCCCGCCGACCTCATCGGCGACATCATCCTCACTACTCACCCGGCAGCTCGTCAGACGCTGATCCCGACCGAGCTGGTGCATCAGAAGCGCCACATGACGCACTCCGCGTGACTACCATTCCGAGAGGCATCGCTACCTTTATCGACATGCGCACGCGCCACACGGCGCAGGCGCATTTGCGCATGCAGTGGTTGATCATGAAAAGCCGTCCGCATCTCGATCCGCTCGGCGGAGGTTGCGCGGCTCCGCGATCCCGCTAAAGGATCGACATGATTCCGTGCGCGCAGCGGAAATATTGTTCAGCGGCTCTGAATAGATATGTCCGCTCATCTGCATTTATTCCTCGCCGGCGGCAGAACAGCATGTCGCACGCCCTGGCCGCCACTGAGAGCTCTGGCGGCGGCGTGCACACCCCCCCAGGTCCAAGAGGAACCGCCCATGCCGTTTGCCAACTTCAAGTTCCCCGAAGGCGTCGTCGACGCTGCCCGCAAGGAAGAGATCATCCACCGAATCACCGCCATGTTCGTCGAATACTTCGGCGAGGGCGCCAGGCCGCACTCCATGGTGCTCATCGAGGAGGTCGCGGATGGCGGCTGGGGCCGGGCGGATGAAACCCTGACGCTGGAGAAGATGGGGCTTCCACCGAAAAGCGGTCGATGAGTCGATGCCCGCTTGCCTAACCGAGCGGAGTCTTCCGACCACCGCGTAGGCCTGGGTCGTGAGCCTATGGCACCAGAAAACAAAAAGGCCCCGGAAGGGCCTTTTTGTCTCGCAGCAACAATTAGAGAGCGATCAAGCGAACGGATCGTCCAGCACGATCGTGTCGTCACGATCCGCACCCGTCGCTACGATCGCCAGGCGGCACCCGGACAGCTCTTCCACCGCGCGCAGATAGGCGCGCGCCGCGGCCGGCAGTTTGTTCCAGTCGCGGATACCGGCGGTGGACTCGTCCCAGCCCGGGAATTCCAGATACACCGGCTTGCATTCGGCCCAGCCGTCGGCGTCGAGCGGGGCCAGTTCGCGGCGCTTGCCGCGGTATTCGTAGGCGATGCAGACCTTGATGGTGGGCAGGCCATCGAGCACGTCGAGCTTGGTGATGGCCAGGCCATTGATGCCGTTGATCTGCACGGCGCGCTTCAACGCCACCAGGTCGATCCAGCCGCAGCGGCGCGGGCGGCCGGTGCTCGCGCCGAATTCGTTGCCGACCTTGCGCAGGCGCTCGCCCATCTCGTCGTGCAGTTCGGTGGGGAACGGGCCGCCACCGACGCGGGTGGCGTAGGCCTTGCAGATGCCCAGCACATAGTCGATGTCGCCCGCGCCCACGCCGGTACCGGCCAGCGCGCCACCCACGGTGGTGTTGGACGAGGTGACGTACGGGTAGGTGCCGTGGTCGATGTCGAGCAGCGCGCCCTGGGCGCCTTCATACAGGATGTGGCCGCCTTCCTTGCGCACGTCGTGCAGGATGGTGGCGACGTCGTCGACCATCGGGCGAATGAATTCGCCATAGGCCAATGCATCGTCCAGCACCTGCTGGAAGTCCACCGGCTCGGCTTTCAGCCACTGAGTGAGGATGAAGTTGTGGTACTCGACGGCGGCCTTGATCTTCTCCGGCAGCTCGTGCGGGTACATCAGGTCGGCCACGCGCACGCTGCGGCGGGCGACCTTGTCTTCGTACGCCGGGCCGATGCCGCGGCCGGTGGTGCCGATAGCGCTCTTGCCGGCGGCGGCTTCGCGCGCCTTATCCACGGCGATGTGGTACGGCATGATCAGCGGCGTGGCCGGGCTGATCTTCAGGCGCGAGCGCACTTCCACGCCCTGGGCTTCCAGTTCCTCGATCTCCTGCTTGAGCGCCTGGGGCGAGAGCACCACGCCGTTGCCGATCAGGCAGAGCGCGTCGTCGCGCAGGATGCCCGAAGGAATCAGGTGCAGCACGGTCTTCTTGCCGCCGATGACCAGCGTGTGGCCGGCGTTGTGGCCGCCCTGGAAGCGTGCGACCGCCTTCACCTGCTCGGTCAGCAGGTCGACGATCTTGCCCTTGCCTTCGTCGCCCCATTGCGCGCCGAGGATTACGACTGACTTGCCCATGATCTTCTCTCGTTGGTTGGCCCCATCGGGGGGCCGGAGGATGTTGAATCGAAAGCTTTACGAACGGCGGCGCATCAATGCACCAGCCGCAGGAACAGCAACCCGGCCGCCATGGCCACGGCGCCGAAGATCCGCAGGCGCCTCGGTTCCATTTTCAGCGCCTCGCGCGCCAGCGACTGCCAACCGCGCGGCGAGGCGAACAGCACCAGTCCCTCGATCACCAGCACGAGGCACAGCGCGGCGGCCAAGTCATGCGGCATGCGTGGCCGGCCTCAGCGCTTGCTCGCGCCGTCGTTGAAATACTTCAGGAACTCCGAATCCGGCTTGAGCACCAGCACGCCCTTACCGTCCTGGAACGAGGTGCGATACGCGCCCAGGCTGCGGTAGAAGGCGAAGAATTCCGGATCCTGCCCGTAGGCCTGCGCGTAGATGGCCGCAGCCTGGGCGTCGCCCTCGCCGCGGGTCTTGGCGGCGTCGCGCTCGGCGTCGGCGATGATCACCTGGCGCTGGCGATCGGCATCGGCCTGGATGGTGTCCGCGGCCTGCTGGCCGGTGTAGCGCAGTTCGTTGGCCAGCTGCGAACGCTCGGCGCGCATGCGCTTGTAGACCGATTCGCTCACTTCGTCCGGCAGATCGATGCGCTTGATGCGCACGTCGACCACGGCGATGCCCAGGCTCTTGCGCGCCGCGTTGTCGGTCTGCTTGCGCACGCGCTCGGTGATGTCCTTGCGGCCGCCGGCGATGAGTTCCTGCAGGGTGCGTGCATTGAACTCGAAGCGCAGTGCGTCCTTCACGATAGGCGACAGACGGTTGGCGGCCTGCAGCTCGGCGCCGGCCGTGGCGCGGTAGTAGACGGCGTTGTCGGCGATGCGCCACTTCACGTAGAAGTCGACGTTGACGCTCTTCTTCTCGGAGGTGAAGTAGCGCTCCGGCTGCGCCTCCAACGTGAGGATGCGGTTATCGAAAAGGATGGCCTGCTGGATCAGCGGCAGCTTGAAGTGCAGGCCCGGGGTGTCGCCCGTGCGCACGATGCGGCCGAACTGCAGCACCAGGGCGCTCTGCCCTTCGTGCACGACGTAGGCGCTGTTGTAGCCGAGCAGAACGGCGAGCACGACGATGACGCCGGCGAGGAATTTCATGGCTGCTTCTCCTTGCCCGTGGCGTCGTTGGCGGCCGGCGCGACGGTACCCACGCCCGGCAGGTCGCGCGCCGCGGCGCGATCCAGCGGCAGGTAGATCATGTTGCGGCCGTTGCTGCCGTCGAGCACCTTGGAGTTGTTGGACATGACGTCCTCCACCGTTTCCAGCCACAGGCGGCGGCGCGTCACATCCGGAGCGGCGCGATATTCCTTGAGGATGAGTTCGAAACGGGCGGCGTCGCCGGTGGCGCGCGCCACGCGCTCGGCGCTGTAGCCCTGGGCGGCGGCGAGGATGCGCGCGGCTTCGCCCTTGGCTTCGGGGATCTTCTGGCTGGCGTAGGCGCGAGCCTTGTTCTCGGTGCCCTGCTTGTCTTCGCGCGCGGCGTTGACGTCGTCGAAGGCCTCTTTCACTTCCTGAGGCGGAGAGACGTTCTGGAAGCTGACGTCGGTGACGGCCAGGCCCGCGTCGTAGCTGTCGAGCGTGGCCTGCAGGATCTCGCGGGTCTGCTGCTGCAGCGTGTCGCGCGCCTGCTGGGCGGCGGCGGCCTGCGTGACCGCTGCCTGCGCGGCGGCGACCGGTGCGGCGGTGGTCGAGGGCGCGGCAGGCGTGGCGACCTGCTCGATGGTGGAGCTGGTGAGGATGTTGTCCATCACATTGGCGCCGACCACCGAGCGCACGGCCGCCTCGGCGGCCTGACGCAGCGTGTCTTCCGGCTGGCCGCTCAGCGAGAACAGGTATTTGCGCGCGTCGGAGACCTGGTACTGCACATTGAAGTCGACCGAGATGATGTTCTCGTCGCTGGTGAGCATGCGCACCTTGTCGGACACCGAGCGGACCTCGGTGGTGCTGACCTTGGTGACGGTCTCGATCGGGCGGGGAAGCTTGAAGTGGAAGCCCGGCGGCAAGGTGCGCGCGTACTGGCCGAAGCGCAGCACCACGCCGGCCTGGCGAGCATCGATGACGGTGTAGCTGCTGAGCAGCAGCGAGGCGAGCAGCAGCGCTAACACGATGGTGAGCACGCCGCCGGGGCCTCCGCCGAGGCGGGAAAGGCGGTTGCGAAGCTGCTTGAGGGTGTCGTCCAGACCCGACTTGCCGGGCGTCTGTCGATTCTTGCCCCAGGGGTCGCGCTGCCCGTTACCGGGTTCGTTCCAGGCCATTGTCAGTCTCCTTGAGGCCGCTGGGAGGCCGGCAACAACGGCCGGAAGCACCTTGGTCGGAAAGCATCATGGTGGCGTGTCGCGGCTGGGCAAGGGTCCGCCCGGCCGGAAGCGGCACAAAACGGTGGGCATTCTAGCAGAGGTGGGTGAAGGCGGTCCCCCTGGGAGGGGGTTCTTGCGGTGATCTTGGTGCCGGAGACGGGGCTCTTCTTCTTTGGGGAAGGTGGTGCCGGGGACTCCGTTCGGTCGCCGCCGGTGAGGGGCTTGCGAGAAGGCGTGTAAAGCGAGCGGCGCAGGGAGCGATGGTCGCTTATGTATATCTCGCGCCGGAGGAGCCCTCACCCGGCCCCGCTCCCCGAGGGGAGCGGGAATTTCATGGGGTCAGGCTTCGTCGCGGGGCTCACCCAGCACGCCGCGCAGCAGTTCCGCCTCGGCGGGACTGCCGCCGCTCAGTGGCGCGATGACGCTGCGCGGCGCATCGATGTGCAGATGCCAGCCTTCTTCGTCCACGTTCTCGCTGGCGATGGCGCCGGCGGCCTTGAGCCGAGCATGGAGGCGGCCGGCGGTGAGCGGCAGACGCAGTTCGGAACGGACGCGTTCGCCGCCGAGCAGCTCGCCCAGCGCCTGGCACACCAGGTCCAGCCCCTGCCCCGTGGCGGCGGAGAGCCATACGGTGACAGGACGCCCCTCGTCGTCGCGATCGATGCGCGGCTCGATGCCGGCCAGGTCGATCTTGTTCATCACGCGCAGCTGCGGAACATCGCCGGCTTCGATCTCCTCCAGCACGCCGTCGACCACTTTGCGCAGATATTCGCGCTCCTCGTCCGCCGCATCGCTGACATGCAGCAGGAGGTCGGCGTCGCGTGCCTCGGCCAACGTGGCGCGGAAGGCGGCGACTAGATCGTGCGGCAAATCGCGGATGAAACCCACGGTGTCGGCCAGCACGGCTGGGCCGCAGCTGAGATCGTCCAGGCGGCGGACCGTCGGGTCGAGCGTGGCGAACAGCAGGTTGGCGGCGAGCACCTCACCGGACGTCAACGCATTGAACAGCGTGGACTTGCCGGCGTTGGTATAGCCCACCAGCGCGACGCGGGGCACGGTGTTGCGCAGACGCGCGCGGCGCTGCTGGCCGCGCTGCACCTGCACCTTCTCCAGACGCTTGGTGAGCATCTTCACGCGCTCGGCCAGCAGGCGGCGGTCGGTTTCCAGCTGGGTTTCGCCCGGGCCGCGGTTGCCGATGGCACCGCCGCGCTGGGCGTCGAGGTGAGTCCAGCCGCGCACCAGGCGCGTCGCCACGTGCTTCAACTGCGCCAGCTCCACTTCCAGCTTGCCTTCGTGCGAACGGGCGCGCTGGGCGAAGATGTCCAGGATCAGGCCTGCGCGATCGACCACGCGGGTCTTGAGATGCTTTTCGAGGTTGCGCTCCTGCACCGGACTGAGGGTATGGTCCACCAGCACCAGATCGGCCTCGAGCGCGCGCACCATCTCCGCCACTTCGTCGGCCTTGCCGGTGCCGATATAGAAGCGTGGGTTGGGATCTTCGACGCGGGCGGCCACGCTGCCCAGCACTTCGGCGCCGGCGGATCTCACCAGCTCGGTGAATTCTTCGGCGCGACGCACGGTGTCGCCCTCGCCACGGGAATGCGGGAGCACGAGGACGGCGCGCTCGCCTTTCTTTTGTCTATCGAACACGGATACGGAATGACCTGTGCGGAAGAGGCCCGGCACCGGCCCAAGGGGCCGCGAGGGGCGAAGGGAAGTGTAGCGGCAGGCGCACGCCACAAGCCGGGATACGACCGGGCGGCGGGACCTCGGGCCCCGCCGCCCCTTTCACATGGTCATTCCGTGCCGGAAATCAACCTTCCGTCTCGGGGGCTACCGCCTCGGCGTGGCCCTCGTGACCGGCGCCCATCCGCACGTTGCGGCTGGGCACCACGGTGGAAATGGCGTGTTTGTAGACCATCTGGCTGACCTGGTTGCGCAGCAGCACCACGAACTGATCGAAGGACTCGATCGTGCCCTGCAGCTTGATGCCGTTGACCAGGTAGATGGCGACCGGGACGCGCTCGCGGCGCAATGCGTTCAAAAACGGATCTTGCAATGACTGCCCTTTGGAC
>JBCNOA010000179.1:0-9463 GCA_039594095.1 Dyella sp. | reverse complement strand
TCACCTCGCCGGCGCACAACGCCTGCAGCATCAGTTGGTCAGGCTGCCCCGCCACCGGCAGCAAGGTCGGCTGCGGGCCGCCCGGCAGCAGCCGGGTCACAGCGTCCAGGTGCTGGCGGGAGGTCTCCAGCAGCCGCAGGCGCGATTCGCGTACCTGCATCACGCCATCCAGGCGCTTGAACAACAGATCGATCATGTCGCCGCGCTCGTCGACCGGAAGCGTCTTTGGGCCGGCGAGAACCGCTTCGCTTTCCAGCAGCACGTCGGCCTCGCGCAATTGGTTGGCGACCAGCGTGCCGCCGCTCTGCACCAGGTCGCAGATCACGTCGGCCGTGCCCAGCCGCGGCGCGATCTCCACCGACCCGGCCAGCGTGACGACGCCGGCTTCCACGCCGTTCCTGCGCAGCCAGTCGCGCAGCAGGCCCGGATAGGAAGTGGCGATGCGCAGGCCCGCGAGCTGGTCCGGCCGTTCATAAGGCATGTCCTGCGGCACCGCGATGGACAGGCGGCAACGGCCGAAACCCAGCGAGCGCCATTCGGCCAGCGGATCGGCTTCGAGGCCGCCCGTGAAGCCATACTCGCTGAGCACATTGCGGCCCACGATGCCCAGATCGCAGACGCCTTGGGCGATCAGGCCAGGAATGTCGTCGTCGCGCACCAGCAGCAGATCCACAGGCTCGCCTTCGCCGAAGCAGAACAGCTTGTCGCGGCTCTGCCGGAATGTGAGGCCGCAGCGGTTCAGCAGATCGAGCGCCGGCTCGGTGAGCCGGCCGGATTTCTGCATCGCGATGCGTAGGCGGTCGCGCGTTTTCATGCCTTCTTCCTGGCCGCGCGGCGGCGCGAAGCGCGGGCGGCGGCAGCGAGATAACCGCCGTTGCCCTGGTTGAGGAAACGCGCCACGCGTCCGATGGTGGTGATGCTCACCGCGGTGCGCTCGTGGATTTCCCGGTACGGCACCTCGTCCAGTAGATACGGCACCACCCGCCAGCGATCCACCAGCACCTCCAGCTCGGCGGGAGTGCACAGGTCGCGGAGAAAGGCATTCATCTCTTCAGTGTTCTTCAACGAGAGCAGGGCCTCGCAGAGACTGAGCTCGGCGGACTCGACGGGCAATTCGGGATCCAACGATCGACGCTTCATAATGTACTAACGCGTTAATACAATGGATCGAACTATACCTTTGCTTTCGCCCATCGGCAACTCTGCTCCAACCGGCGCGACCGAGCCGCCACGCGGCAGGAGGCTGCGTACAATCCTGCGACCTCCGTGGGGCTCAATGCCATGAGCAACGCACGTGACACCTGGCCGGTCTTGCCGTCCTCCGGACTTCTGCTCGCCGCAGTCGCGGCGTTCGCCGCCATCTGTGGCGCCGCGCAGTTCTGGCGCCACGACCTCGACCCGATCGCGATGCCGCTCAGCCTTTACCTCACCGGCCCAGACGGCGGTTACGTTCGCCTGGCCTACTACGCCATCGCCGCCGGTCTCCTGAGCTTCGCCCTGGGCGGTTACCGCGCCACCGGCCCTTCCTTGCGCAGCCGCTTGGCCTCGTCCCTTTTCGCGGGCGCCGGCCTTGCTCTGCCTGTCGTCGCGCTGACGGAGCTGTTCGCCGGCAGCCCTCAGGAAAACCTCGCCCGCCTGGTCCATGGCCTTGCCGCCCAGACCACATTCCTGTGGCTGAGCTTCGGCACGCTGCTGCTGAGCGCCCGATGGCGGCGGGATCCAAGGCCGAGCTCCGGCAGCATGCCGGGCTGGTGGCTCGCCTGGCTTGCCACGGGCGTGCTGTGGCTGCAGGTGTTTCTGCCGTGGCTACCGCATGGGTTGATGCAGAAGTTGGCGATTGGGGGAATTTTGGTGGGGTTGGGAGGGGCGGGGGTGCGGATGCGGCGCGGGGTGGCCGGGGTTCGCGAGTTGGCTTAGGTGCGCGCGGCGTTGTGGTGTTTCCGGGTGGGGCTGGCGGGTCGCCTGCGTCACGGCCTTGCCGGTTGCGTGACGGCAGTTCGAGGGACTACCGGGGTGCAGGCGCCTGCTTTTTTGGAGAGCGAAACCCTCGCCTATAAGGCGAGACAATCTGGCGTCATACGCCCCCCAACAAACCAAGCGTTCCCCGCTCAACCCACCTCGAACACCCGCGTACGCACCAACTCACACACCACACGCACATCCCCATCCATCGCCCGGTCGCGCGACATGAACGCCACGTGCCGCCGCAGTTCGTCATGCGCGCGGCGCACGGACACGCCTGCGTGGAAATCTCCCACGCTCGCCAATGCCGCCGTCAGCTGGCGAACCTCCTCAGCGAATTGCGCTTCATGTGCGCTGCCTTCGCGCGGCGCGTTCGCCACCTTGCCGGCCAGCATCTGCCAATCGCCACGGGTGGCGACACGGCGTGCGGCGTTGAGCATGGCCTGGCGGAAATCCAGCGCCTGAGCGGCTGTGTACAACTCCAGCGCGATGACGTGGCTGAGGTCTTCGATCATCTCCAGCACGTGGCGTGCCTCGTTGGCGCCCATCGACACGTGGTCTTCGGCGTTCGCGCTAGTCGGCACGGAATACACGCTGGCAGGATGCGCGCGCGTGGCCAGGTCGTTGACCAGGGCAGCGGCGGTGTACTGCACGATCATGAAACCGGAGTCGGTGCCGTCTTCGTTGCCGGTGAGGAAGGCCGGCAGGCCGTCGTTGGTCGCCGGGTCGACCAGCTTGTTGAGACGGCGCTCGGAGATCGAGGCCAGCACGGGAATGGCTGCCTTCACGTAGCTCATCGCCAAAGCCAGGGGCATGCCATGGAAGTGGCCGGCGGAAATCACCTGTTCTTCGATGTGCTGTGCGCCTTCCGCGTCCGGGAAGATCAACGGGTTGTCGGTAACGGCGTTCAGCTCGATGTCGATCACACGGCAGGCCTGGGCCCAGGCATCGCGCACCGCGCCATGCACCTGCGGCATGCAGCGCAGGCAGTAAGCGTCCTGCGGCTGGTGCTTCTTGCCGCCCTTGAATGGCAGGAAGCGGCTGTAGAACGCCTCGCGACCATGGCGCTGATTGGCCGGCACCCACTCCCAGCCAATGTCGAAACTCAATGCCTGGTCCTCGGCCTCCACCCAGGCCTCGGAGGTCCAGGAGCGGAAACGGGGTACCAGGTGATACGGGATATCCAGCAGCGTGCTGCCCTCCAGCAGGCCGCGCACGCGCTCGGCCACGTCGACCTGGCCCGGATGCGGGCGCAGCGCGTGCACTTCGGGCCGTAGCGCGCCGCTGCGGCCGGCGAACGCATCCAGCGTCATCGCCGCGGCGAGATCGGCCAGGCCGAGCAGGTATTCCAGCGTATCCAGCGCCAGCGCCGCGGTGGCGAGCATCTGCGCGGTACCGTTGTTGAGCGCCAGACCTTCCTTGAAGGACAAGCGGATCGGCGCAAGCCCGGCGCGCTTGAGCACCTCGGCGCCCGGCAGCCTCTCGCCCTGGTAGAAGGCTTCGCCACCACCCAGCAGCACGATGGCCAGGTGCGACAACGGCGCGAGGTCGCCGCTCGCGCCGACCGAGCCTTTCTCCGGCACCACCGGCACGACGCCGCTGTTGAGCAGCGCGGCGAGCGCGCGCAGCGTCTCGACGCGAATGCCGGAATGCCCCCGCATCAGCGTATTGATGCGGATCACCAGCATCGCGCGCACCACTTCCTCGGCGAACGGCTTGCCGACGCACACGGCATGAGTGGTGATGAGGTTGTGCTGGAGCTCCTCCATCAGCGTGCCTTCCGGCTTGTCCGGATGGCCGCCCGGCAATTCGTCGCGCAGGCGATGCGCGCCCAGCAGCTTGTCGGCGTTGCTGCCGAAGCCGGTAGTGACACCGTAGGTCGGTTCGCCGCAATTCACCTTGTCGGCGAGGAAGTCCGCCGCGCGCTGCACGCGCGCCAGCTGCGCCTCGTCCAGGACGACCGGCACGCCCTTGCGCGCCGCCGCGACCAATTGCTCACGCGTCAGGCTCGTGCCGTTCAGAAGTATCGTCTTAGCCGTCATAAACGCTCCGCGCCGATGGCGCCGGTCGATGTCATTGGGGATGAGGGGTGCACTGCACTTCGGCGCGCACGATCAGCGTGGGGCCTTCGCCGAATAGTGCGTTGCCGTGCCAGCCGCGGCCGGCGACCTGCGGCGCGGCGAGTTCATGGCCGTCCGGACAAAGTCTTTGCGCGCGGCGCTGGAACTGAGGCAGCAAGACTTCCGGCCCGTCGCCGCCGGTGTGGGTGATCTCGTAGCGCCCCGGCGACGAGGCGCGCGTCTCCCAACCGCCGCCGGCGCAACCGGTCAAGGCGAGCACGGTTGCGAGACAGCACGGCCAACGCCGCTTCACCGGTCGATCTCGGCCTGCGCCAGCTCGACCCGCAAGGTCTTGATGAGATCGGCCCTGGCCACTTCGAACTGATCCTCGCGGCGCATGTCCTTGACCGTGACCACGTCCTTGGCCAGCTCGTCTTCGCCCAGCACCAGCACGAAACGGATGCCGGCGCGGTCGGCGTACTTGAACTGCTTGCCGAGCTTGCCGCCCTCCAGCACCACCTCGGTGGCGATGCCGGCGCCGCGCAGTTCATTGGCCAGCGCAAGGTACGCAGGCAGTCGCGACTCGTCCATCTGGGTCACCAGCACGTCCACCGTGCTGCGCGCGGTGCTGATCAGCCCGGCTTCGCGCAGCTGCCAGTAGAGGCGGGTCAGGCCGATGGAGATGCCCACGCCCGGCAGGCGCGACTTGGTGTATTGGCCGGCCAGGTTCTCGTAGCGGCCGCCGGAGCAGATCGAGCCGATCTGCGGGTAGTCGTTGAGCGTGGTCTCGTAGACCGTACCAGTGTAGTAGTCCAGGCCGCGCGCGATCGAGAGGTTCAGCGCGAAATGCGATTCCGGCACGCCGAAGTCGCGGATCAGGCCCAGCACTTCCTTCAACTCCGCACGGCCCTGCTCCATCGATTCGGGACCGGGGCCCAGCGCGTCGAGCTTGTCGAACGCGTCTTGCAGAGAGGTGGAGCGCACTTGCACGAAATCCAGGATCTTGCCGGCCACCTCGACGCTCAGGCCGAAGGCTTCGCCGGTGAGCGTGTCGCGCACGTAGTCCGCGCCGCGCTTGTCCAGCTTGTCCACTTCGCGCAATACCAGCGTCTGCTGTTCCGGATCGGCCACACCCAGGCTCTCGAAGAAGCCGCGCATCAACTTGCGGTTGTTGAGCTGGATGGTGAAGGCGCCGATGTTCAACTCGCGGAACACGCTGTAGATCACCGCCGGCAGTTCGGCGTCATAGCGCACCGACAGGCCGTCCTTGCCGATCACGTCGATGTCGCACTGGTAGAACTCACGGAAGCGGCCGCGCTGGGCACGCTCGCCGCGGTACACGCGCTGCATCTGGTAGCGGCGGAACGGGAAGCTCAAATCGTGCTCGTGCTCGGCCACATAGCGGGCCAGCGGCACGGTGAGATCGAAGCGCAGCGCCAGCTCGGGTTTCTCGCCCTGCTCCAGCGAACCGGTGGACTGCACGAAGTAGACCTGGCGCTCGGTTTCGCCGCCGGTCTTGGTCAGCAGCACATCCGAATACTCGATCACCGGCGTCTCCACCGGCAGGAAGCCAAAGCGCTCGTAATTGCGGCGGATCGTGTCGAGCATCCGCTGAAAAGCGATCTGGTCGAGCGGCAGCAGCTCGAGTACGCCGGGCATGGTGCGGGCCTGGGTAAGCGCCATGAAATCCTCTGCTCAAAGGGGAACGTGCCATTGGAACGGGCCGGCGCCCACGGCGCGCGGCGATAGCCGCATAGGTTAGCAGAAGGCCCGCCTCACCCCTTCGAGACGCAGCCACGGCCGGCAGGCCATGTGGGACCTGTTGCGAAGTACGGAAAGGGTCATTAAGATACGCGGCTCCCACGGGGTGTAGCTCAGCCTGGTAGAGCGCTACGTTCGGGACGTAGAAGTCGCATGTTCGAATCATGTCACCCCGACCAAATTCGATAAGAAAACCGGCCTAGCGCCGGTTTTTTTATGCGCGCGCGACGGCGGCGCCGCGCGTGATCCCGCCAGCGTCAATCGACCAGGGCGAGCTCCGCCAGGCGATCCATTTCTTCCGCGTCGAAGCCCGCGTCGAGCCGGGCGGAACGGTTGAAGGGGCCGCGTGGCGTGCGTCCCATGTATTCGCGCAGCAGATCGAAGAAGGCCTGCCGAGGCTCCAGGCCGTCGCGTTCGCAGCAATGGCGAAACCAGCGCGTACCGGCGGCCACGTGCGCCACTTCTTCGCGCAGGATCACCTCCAGGATCGCGATCGTGCGGTCGTCGCCAACGCCGCGTAGCCGCTCGATGATGCCCGGCGTCACATCCAGTCCGCGCGCTTCCAGCACGCGCGGCACCAGCGCCATGCGCGCGGTGTCGTGGCCGGCGGTCTTCTCCGCCATTTCCCACAGGCCGTTGTGCGCATCGAAATCGCCATACGCATGGCCCAGTTCGGCGAGCCGGCCGGCCAGCATGGAGAAGTGACGGGCTTCATCGTCCGCGCAGCGGACCCAGTCCAGGTAGTACGCGGCAGGCTTGCCGCGAAAGCGATAGACCGCATCCCAGGCCAGGTTGATCGCATTGAACTCGATGTGAGCCACGGCGTGCGCCAATGCCGCGCGCCCCTCCGGCGTACCCAATCCGCGATGGGGAACCTTGCTGGCATGCACGAGGCGCGGCCGCTCGGGGCGGCCCGGCGGGCCGATGGGGGCTGGCGGCGGCGATGAAGGGTCCGGATGCAATTCGCCGGCCTGCAGCGCGACCCAGGTCGCATGCGTCAGGTGCACCTTCTCCGACGGATCGGTGGCGTCGAGGCAGCGCTTGGCGGCTTGGTGCAGGTCGTTCATGGCTGGGGAGTTTAGCGTCGGCCGAAGCATGGGCTCGGCCGGCCGCTCCGGTGCGGGCGTAGCCGCGAAGGCGTCGGTGCGGGCGTTACGCTCGATCGGGGCCGACGCGCTAGAGGCTGCAGCGTGAGGGGTGTGCGCTCCGCGGGCTCCCCTCACCCCTGCCCTCTCCCCGGCGGGGAGAGGGCTTGGAGATCACGCGCTGCGGCGTGCCGCCTTGGCGTCGTCCGAGCGCAGCATCTCGATCTGTTCCAGATACTGCTTGTCCAGGCCGGTGACGTACTCGCCGTTGAAGCAGGACGCATCGAACTGGGTAAGCGATTCGTTGCCGTCCTGCACCGCCCAGAAAAGATCCTTCAGGTCCTGATAGATCAGCCAGTCGGCGCCGAGCATCTTCTCCACTTCCTTCTCGGTGTGGCCGGCGGCGACCAGTTCGGACGCGGCCGGCATGTCGATGCCGTACACGTTCGGATAGCGCACCGGCGGCGCGGCGGAGGCGAAGAATACGTTCCTGGCACCGGCATCGCGGGCCATCTGGATGATCTGGCGCGACGTGGTGCCGCGCACGATCGAGTCGTCCACCAGCAGCACGTTCTTCTTGCGGAATTCCAGCTCGACCGGGTTGAGCTTGCGGCGCACGGATTTCACGCGCTCGCCCTGCCCCGGCATGATGAAGGTGCGGCCGATGTAACGGTTCTTGACGAAGCCCTCGCGGAACGGCACGCCCAGCGCCTCGGCCAGCGCGCTGGCTGCCGTGCGCGCGGTGTCGGGAATCGGGATCACCGCTTCGATGCCATGGTCGGGCCGCTCGCGCAGGATCTTCTCCGCCAGCTTCTGGCCCATGCGCAGGCGCGCCTTGTAGACCGACACGTTCTCGATCATGGAATCCGGCCGCGCCAGGTACACGTACTCGAAGATGCACGGCGCATGCGCCGCGCCTTCGGCGCACATGCGGCTGAACAGCTGGCCGTCCTCGCTGATGAACACGGCCTCGCCCGGAGCCACGTCGCGCAGGCGCTTGAAGCCCAGGATGTCGAGTGCGACCGACTCGGACGCCACTGCGTACTCGCGCCCTTCCGCCGTCACGCGCTCGCCCAGCACCAGCGGACGGATGCCGTTGGGATCGCGAAAAGCGAGCAGGCCGTAGCCCAGGATCAGCGCCAGGCAGGCGTAGCCGCCGCGGGCACGCGCATGCACGCCTGCCACGGCCTTGAAGATGTGGTCGGGCGTCAGCGCCATCCGGCCCTGGATCTGCAACTCGTGCGCGAGCACGTTGAGCAGCACCTCGGAGTCCGAATCGGTGTTGATGTGGCGTCGGTCGTCTTCGAACATCTCCCGGCGCAGCGTCTCGGTGTTCACCAGATTGCCGTTGTGCGCGAAAGCGATGCCGTAGGGCGAGTTCACGTAGAAGGGCTGCGCTTCGGAAGACCCTTCCGAACCGGCCGTCGGATAGCGGCAATGGCCCATGCCGATGCGCCCGCGCAGCCCGCTCATCGAGCTCTGGCTGAATACGTCGCGCACCAGTCCGTTGCCCTTGTGCAGGCGCAGCCGGGCGCCCTCGACGGTGGCGATGCCGGCCGCATCCTGCCCCCGGTGCTGCAGCACCGTCAGGCCGTCATAGAGGGCCGATGCCACCTCGGTGGTACCGACAATGCCGATGATTCCGCACATGATTGTTGCCTGTAGAGCTTAGGGATTCGTTGTCTGGCGAGGCGCCGCGTCCACCGACGCCGGGTCGCGCGCCATACCGGGATTTGTCTGGCGCGGCGCGGCATCCACGGAAGCCGGGTCGCGCGTAGTCACGCTGCGATTGGAGGCGGGTCCCAGGCCCTGCATGGCCGCCGGCAGCGAAGGAAGCTGGCTCGGCAACGGCAGTCCCGACAGATTCGCCGGCCACTCCGGCAGCTTGGACGGCAGCTCAGGCAGCTTCGACGGCATCGCCGGAAGCTGGTCCATCACGGCCGAGGGCTGCAGAAAGCGCCTCGCACTGCCCGGCACCTGATCGCCGAGCCACGCAGCCACTCCCTTGAACTGCGGCAGTAATACCGATTGCTGCCACCACGGGTCGCGCGCCAGTGCGGTCAGGCTGACCAGGAACACGCCTACCGTCACCACCAGCACGCCACGCGCCAGGCCGAACAACATGCCCAGCAGGCGATCCGTGCCGCTCAGCCCGGTGCCCTGCACCAGCCGGGCGACCAGGAACCGCACGATCACGCCACCCACCAGCACGCCCACGAAGCACGTGCCGTAGCCGGCCGCCAGGCGCGCCGAAGGCAGGCTGATGCTGTGCTCGTAAAGCGAAGACGCCGACGGACCGAATATCCACGTCACCCATGCCGCGGCGACCCAGATCATCAACCCGAGCACCTCGGAGATGAGGCCGCGCCACAGTCCGATCAAGACCGACAGGCCCAGGACCGCGAGGATGATGTAGTCGGCCCAGTTCACGGTCGTGATCGCCTGTGCCTCAGGGTGCCGAGACGACGTTGCCGGCGAGGCCGAGCTTGCTCTTGATCTGATCGCGCACCCGCACCGCATCGTCGCGCTGCGTCTGCGGACCGGCGCGCACGCGCCACAACTGCTTGCCGCTGGCGTTCACCGTATCCACGTAGC
>JBCNOA010000178.1:0-9466 GCA_039594095.1 Dyella sp. | reverse complement strand
TCACCACGTCGAGGCGCCCGAAACGCTCCACGGCGGCTTTCACCGCCACGGCGGCCTCGCCGGTATGTGCCACGTCCAGGCGCTGCGCCAGCACGCGTTCCGGGGCCAGCTTCACCAGCGGCGCCAATCGCGCCGTATCGCGTGCCGTCGCAACCACACTGTCGCCGACGGCTAGCGCATAGCGCGCGAAAGCATCACCGAAGCCGCTCGACGCGCCGGTGATGAACCAGACTCTGTCCGACATGTATTCCCCCTTGGCGGAACGCCCACGCGCTCCAGCGCACAGCATGCCGGTAAATCCGTGTATCGGATGTGTGCGTCGCGCGCGCCGGTGTGCCAGATGCCGCCTGGCCGCGCATCGCAGGGGCATCCTTGCCGCGGGTCGCCACCGCTGGGTGCCGGCGCGGCTGGGCGACACGAAGATCAGAGGATCAGCAGCGTCAGCGGCCCACTGGCGTCGGTGACGCCGGCCGCGGAGCTGCATTTGGCGCTCAGCGTGGCGCCGAGATGGAGCAGGGCGAAGACCGCCGTCGCGCTGCGACCGGCGGAGCGGCCTGCCGCGATGTTGCAGGGCACGGTGACGTGGTGGGCTTCGCATACGCCACGATATTCACGTGGCACGACGAATGGCTGGGAGTATAGCCGTCCAAAACCGCTTGCGCGCGCGAGGTGGTCTTTCCTTGCGCGATGCGGTTGGCGCGCTACCGCTTCAGTACCTGGTCGATGGCTTTCTGGGCCAGCGGCGCCATGCGTTCGTAACCGGCGGGCGTCGGATGCACGCCGTCGCCGGCCAACTCCGGGTCGAGTCCGCCGTCCTGGTTCGCGAGCGCGCTGTAGTAGTCCAGATAGATCGCTCCGGAAGAGGCGGCATATTGCCGGATCCATGCGTTCAGTTCCCGCACCTTGCCGGCCGGCTGCAGGCCGCGCCGCCATGGGTAGTCGCTGACCGGCAATACGGAGGCCAGCACGACGCGGATGCGGTGAGCGCGTGCCAGTTCGGTCATCGAGCGCAGGTTGTCCTCGATCATCCCCAGGGTGGAAAGGCCGGTGTTGCCTGCGATGTCGTTGGTGCCGGCGAGGATGACCACGGCCGCCGGCTGCAGGTCGATCACGTCCTGACGGAAGCGCACGAGCATCTGCGGCGTGGTCTGTCCGGAGATGCCGCGGTTGACGTAAGGCTTACCGGGAAAGAAGGCGGCGCCGTCCTGGCGGCCCCAGTTGTCGGTGATCGAGTCGCCGAAGAAGACCACGCGGCGTTCGCCCACGCGGGGTGAACCCAGGCGGGCGTTGTCGTCGCGATAGCGCGCCAGCTGCGCCCAGTCCGCCAGGCGCTGCTGCAGGGACGCGACATCCTCCGGCGAAAGCGAAGCCGCCGGCCGCGTGAAGAGCGGGTCGATGGCCTGGGGCGCTGACTGGGCGTGGGCCGTGGCGCCAAAGGCGGCGCCGGCGGAGGCGAGGATGAGCACAGCGGAGCGCATGGCTTTCACGGCGGTTTCCATTTGGACGTCCGGACGGAGGAAGCCGTTTTGTAACCCGGACGCGCCGCCGATGCGAGCGACGCCCCACTCAGGGATCTGGACTCTGTTCGAACCGGCCCAGCACCTGCCAGAGGTTCGCCATCTCGCGCGCGACGTCCGGGCGCCCGCCGTCGCCGATATTGGCGATCAGCACACGGCCGGTGCCGGTGACCGGATTGAAGGCCATCTGAGCCGTGATGCCCGCGTCGCCGCCGTTGTGGCCCAGCTCGCCGTGCTCGCCGCGCTGCCAGAACAAGCCTTGGTCGAGGCCGTCCTCGGGGCGCACGCCCTTGGGCTGCTGAGCCTTCGGCCACGCCGGCGAGAACATGGTGCGGTAAGAGGCCGCCGAGAGCAGGCCGGGCTGGCCCTGGTAGCCGCGGATCATCTCCGCGAGGAGCTTGCCCAGGTCGGTGCAGGACGAATACAGGCCGCTGGCGGCGTAGGAAGGGAAGGCGTAGGGCGCCAGCGGTTTCCCGCCCTTGTCGTACAGCGTGGCCTGCGGGCCCTCGGTGTCGGCCGGTGTCCAGCCCGAGGCCTTCATGCCCAGCGGTCGGAAGATGCGTTCGCGCGTGTACATGCGGTAGTTGGTGCCGGCCTTGGTTTCCACCGCCAGGGCGACCGCGGCCGAGCCGAGATTGCTGTAGCGGTAGGCCGAGCCCGGACGCGCCTTGGTGAAGTTGTCCTCGCTGAAGGCGGCGCCCTTGGCATCGAGATAGCTCTGCAGGAACGCCTTGGTATCGAAGTTCGCCGGCGTGTCCTTGGCGTAGCTCTGCGTGTAGAACGGTTCGCGGTCGACGATGCCGGCGCTGTGCGTGGCCAATTGGCGCAGCGTGATCGGCACCGAGGCGAAGCGCGGGTTGCGCAGCGCGAAGGGAAGTTCGCTATCGACGTCCGCATCCAGCGACAGTGCGCCGGCTTGCACCTGCTGCATCAGCGCCACGGCGAGCACGGGTTTGCTCAGCGAGGCTACGGGCTGGACGGTGTCGGGCGTGTACGGGCGCTTGGCGGCGAGATCGGCGTAGCCGAAACCCTTGGCGTAGCGGACGCCGCCGCTGTCGACGACGGCGACGCAGTATCCGGGAAGCACCGAGCGCGGCTGCATGGCCTGTAGCGTGCGCTCCAGGGTGGTGGCCAGGGGCGGTGCGGCGGCGGTGCGCGGCAAGGCCGAGGCGGGCAGGCCGGTGGCGAAGCCCATGACCGCGGCGATTGCCAGGGTGGCGACGGGCATGGGGCGTCTGGCGCCCGGGCGGCGGCCGGGCGGGGTCAGTCGATGGTGCATGGTTCCCTGTTCCTTGCGCTGAAGCGGTGATGCTCCTGGCGTCCAGTCTACCAATGGCGGATGACGGAGGCCTTTCCTTTGGCCGTCCGGCCGTCCGCTCAGAACTGGCGGCGGTAAACCACGAAGCCGGACGGCTCGGCCACCTGGTCGTAGAGGCGCATGGCGGTGGCGTTGGTGTGATGGGTCTGCCAGTAGACGCGAGGCGAACCGGCCTGTTGCGCGCGCTCGTACACGGCCTCGATCAGCGCGCGCCCGACGCCGCGGCCGCGTGCCGCTTCCACGGTGAACAGGTCCTGCAGGTAGCAGTTCAGGCCGATGTGGATGGTGCTGCGGTGGAACAGGTAATGCGCCAGCCCCAGCACTTCGCCGCCGCTCTCGGCGACCAGCGCATGGATGGGTTCGCTTTCATCGAAAAAGCGAGCCCATGTGGTTTGCGTAATGTTGTCGGGCAGCGCGGTGGGTCCGGAGCGGCCATAGAACGCGTTGTAGCCGTCCCACAGGGGTTTCCAGGCGGCATAGTCGCTCGCGCGGAGCGGACGGACGGTGACGGAATCGGGCATGGCGGACCTCATTCGGTCAGGTCGATGTCGAGGCCCTGAAGCAGCGAGACCGCCTCGGGCAGCGAGAACTTGGCGTGCTTGATGTCGTTGAGAAAAACGTCGATGCGGTAATCGGTGGCGTCGCGGAAATCCGCCCGTGCCAGCCGGGTGCGGCGGAAGATCGCGCCGCGCAGGTCGCTGTGGCGGAAATCGGCATCTTCCAGGTCGGCTTCGGAGAAGTCGACGTCGTGCGCGCGGCACTCGGCCATCGTCAATTCGCGCAGCGACAGGCCGAAGAAGCTGCTGTCGTTCAGTGCGCAGCGCTCGAAGGCGATGGCGGCCTCCAGGCGGATGGTCGGCCAGTGCGCCAGGGTCCAGTCGATACCCACCAGCTTGCTGTCGACGAAGCGCGCGCCGAGCTGGCTGCCGCCGAGGCGCGCGAGGCTGAGATTGCAGTCGACGAATTCGCAGTCGCGGAAACGGCAATCGCGCAGCGTGGCCTCGCTGAAGTCACAGTGATCGAAGCGGCAATCCTCAAAGCGCAATCCTTCGAGCGTGGCGCCGGCGCCGTGGATATCCCGGAACTGCCGGTTCGAGTGGTCGCGCTGTGAGAAGAGATCGGCAGCCATGGCGGCGCGGCGCGTTCGCGCTTCAGGAGCCGGCGCCCTCGCGCGCCGTGCGCCGCCTGTGGCGCCACCACAGCACCAGCGCGACCAGCAGCAGGATGCCGCCGAGCGCCCACAGGCTGCTTTGTCCGCGGCGAATCCACATCACCAGCCATTCGTGGTTGTTGGCGCCGAAATAGCCGAGGTAGACCCAGATCGGCACGCTGATCAGCGCGGCGAGGCCGTCGAGCACGAAGAAGCGCAGGAACGACACCCGATGAGTGGTGCCTGCCGTGATGTACACGGCGGTGCGCATGCCCGGCAGGAAGCGCGCGATGAACATCAGGCGATTGCCGTAGCGCTCGAACTTCTCCTGCACCTTGGCGTAGCGCTCGGGCGTGAGCACGCGCGCGACCACGCGCCATTGCAGGATCCGGGCGCCGTAGTGGTGTCCCAGCAGGAACATGCCCGCGTCGCCCAGCAGGACGCCCACCATCGAGACGGCAAACATGATGTGCACGTTGCCGTAGCCCAGCCCGGTGATGACGCCGCCGGCGACCAGGGTGATGTCTTCCGGCAGCGGCGCGCCCGCGCCGCACAGCAGCAGCGCGATGAACACAGCCGCATAGCCGTTTTCGGCGAACAGGGTTACCAGTCGTTCAAGCAGATCCATCGACGTCCTTGCCTGGTCGTGCCCCGGGCCAAGCGAAAGGGAAGGGGCGATGATCCCACAGGCGTGCCATTCCATGGGCGGCCGGCGGGGGCGGAGCGGGAAAGGATAACTGCATGGCGGCGGAAGCTGTCCAGGATCAGCTGGAGGCTGCCGGCGGCGGCACCCGCGCGGCGAGCAGCTCGCGAAGTTCGGCTTTCTCGGCGCTGTTGAGCGCGCCTTCCCGGCTTCTGGCGATCAGCCATTCGCGGCGTTGCTCGGTCGCCTGCTGCTCCATGCGTTGCAGTGCGTCGAAGAACTCGATGCGCTGTACTTCGGGCTCGCCCACCACCGTGGCGGCCATGAGTTTTTGCAATGCGGAATATTCAGGGCGCTCCGCGAACTGCTCCACCAGCACCATGGGATTGATGCCGGGGCGCGCGCGGGCCAGATCGATCAGTTCGGCCAGCAGATCGATGCCTGGTTTGTCCAGGCGCAGGAAGCCATAGGGCCGTTCGACTTGGTCGGCCACGCCCGGCTGGGCCAACAGCAGGGCGATGGCGCTGCGTACCAGGCTGCGCTGCACGGCCACCGGGCGCTGAGCGGGACGGCGCGCGGCCGGGTCGGCCTGCAGCACGGCACGGGCGCCGGTGCGCTTCTCCAGCTCCTGCGCCATCAGGTCGCGGAAAGCGCCGTCGGGCAGCCGGGCGATGAGCGGGCGGGCGCGCTCGGCAAGGCGTGCGCGGCCGTCGATGCTGCCGATGTCCACCTCGTGGGCTAGCTCGCTGAAGAAGTATTCGGATAAAGGAGTGGCGTTCTTCAGCCGCTGCTCGAAACCCGCCTTGCCTTCCTTGCGGATCAGCGTGTCCGGGTCCTCGCCCTCGGGCAGGAACAGGAAATACGCCTGGCGGCCGTCGCGCAGGCGCGGCAGTGCCGATTCCAACGCCTTCCATGCCGCGGCGCGGCCGGCGCGGTCGCCGTCGAAACAGAACACCACGTCGGGGGCGGCACGGAACAGCACTTCGGTGTGGTCGGGGGTGGTGGCCGTGCCCAGCGTGGCCACCGCGATGGGCAGCCCGGCCTGGTGCATGGCGATCACGTCCATGTAGCCCTCCACCACCACGATGCGGCTGAGGTTGCTGTTGGCCTGCTTCACCTGCCACAGCGCGAACAGCTCGCGGCCCTTGTGGAACAGCGGCGTTTCCGGCGAGTTGAGGTACTTCGGGCCCTGCTCGGACTGCAGCACGCGCCCGCCGAAGGCGATGACGCGGCCGCGGCGGTCGAGGATGGGAAACATCAGGCGCTCGCGGAAGCGATCGTATTTGTTGCCGCGTTCGTTGCTCGCCACCATGCCCGCTTCGTTCAGCAGCTGCATGCGCTTGGCGTCGGTGCCCAGCGCCTTGAGCACGCCGTCGAAGCCGGCCGGCGCCCAGCCGATGCGGAAGCGCGCGATGGTGTCGGCATCCAGGCCGCGTTTCTTGCAATAGGCCTGGGCTTCCGGGCTGTGCGGCAACTGGGTCTCGTACCAGCGCGCGGCGGCGTCGAGCAGGCCGTAGAGATCGGTCTTGTCCTCGCGCGGGCCGGCATCGCGGCCGCCCTCGTAGGGGACCTTCATGCCGACCGATTGCGCCAGCTCTTCCACCGCGTCGGGGAATTCCAGGCGGTCGTAGTCCATCAGGAACTTGATGGCGCTGCCGTGCGCGCCACAGCCGAAGCAGTGGAAGAATTGCTTGGCTGGGCTGACGTAGAACGAGGGCGAACGTTCGTTGTGGAAAGGGCAGCAGGCCGTCCATTCCCGCCCGGCCTTCTTCAAAGGCACGCGCCGCTCGATCACATCGACGATGTCGACGCGGGAGAGCAGTTCGTCGATGAAGGTATCGGGGATACGGCCACGCATAAGTGGCTTAGTGTAAGGGGGCGGTCAAGGTAGCGGCAGGCTGCCGACTGCGAGGACAGAATCGGAGGGGCGACATGGCGACAGGCGCGCGGGTGCGTTTCAGGCCGGCCGCGGCGGCCGACGCGGGGGCGGCGGTGCCGCTGATCCACAGCTCGGGGCCAGCGGCGTTCGAATATGTGTTCGCGGTACCGGGGCGCGGCGACGCCCAGGCCTTCCTGCGCCACGCCTTCGCCGATGGCGCGGGCGAGTTCGGCTGGCGTAACCATTGGGTGGGAGAGGCGGATGGGCGGATAGTGGCGGTAGGCGCGGGGTACGGCGCGGAGGCGCATTGGGATTTCACCCTGGCCGCCGCGCGGCAGATCCTGGGATTCTTCGGCTGGCGCCTCGCGGCTGGAGTCATTGCCCGGGGACTGAGGGTGGAACGGGTGATCGCCCCGCCCTCCGGCGACATGCATTACCTGGCGCACCTGGGGGTGGATCCGGCATGGCGCGGCCAGGGCATCGGCCGCGCGCTGATCGAGCACCTGGCGGCGGAGGCGGCGCGGCTGGGCCGTTCCCGGCTGGCGCTGGACGTGGCGGCGACCAATCCGCGGGCGCAGGCGCTATATGAGCGCTGCGGGTTCGTGGTGATCGATGAGAGGCCTTCCTCGTTGGCCGATGCGCGGGGTCATGTCCCCGCGCATCGGCGCATGGAGCGGTGGTCGGCCGTCTAGGCGGGTCAGGCGATATGGAACAGGCCGATCGCCGCCAGAAGGGCGATCAGGAACAGGATCAGGAAGATCGCGAACAGGACCTTCGCGATGGTGCCTGTGATGCCGGACACCGAGTAGAAGCCCATCCAGCCGGTAACCAGCGAAACGATGGCGAAGATGATGGCCCACTTGAGCATGCGTATCTCCCGTCATGAGCCGCGGTTGCGGCGACACGTCGAGCATTGGCCGCCCGGCGTGAAGGAGTTGGCTGGATAATGCGTGCGCGGCGTCATGCTGCGCCGCGGTCTTCACGATCGGTTACAGGAGACGCCCATGCTGCTGACTGCGATGTTGCTGCGTTCGCAGCGCGCTATCGTGCGCCGCTTCGAAGAGGCCGGCGCCACCCGCCAGGAGGCCTCGCGGCGGGCGGATGAGCTGGGTCTGGGGCCGGGCATGGCCTGGCACCAGCTGGTGGCATGGGGCGTGCTGAGGTGCCCGGGCGAGGGGCGCTATTTCCTGGACGTCGACCGCTGGACGCGGCTGATGCGGCAGCGCCGGCGCCATGCCTGGGTCGTCGGCACGGCGATCGTCCTGCTGGTGGTGCTGCTGTTCTGGCTGCGCGCGGCGGCGGCCTGACCGCCGCGCGGGCATGCCCCCGGCCTCAGCCGGCCAGGCGCGCCTTCACGCGGGCCGATACCACGGC
Organism: Dyella sp.; assembly: GCA_039594095.1. Taxonomy (GTDB): domain Bacteria; phylum Pseudomonadota; class Gammaproteobacteria; order Xanthomonadales; family Rhodanobacteraceae; genus Dyella_D. The sequence goes on along the minus strand of JBCNOA010000178.1, from coordinate 1,585 downwards.
CATGTCGGCCCGGCCCGCGGCCTTTTCCTTGACGGCAGCCACCACCTTGCCCATGTCGCGGGCGGAGCTGGCGCCGGTGGCGGCGATCGCGTCGGCCACGAGCGCATCGATCTCGGCCTCGGTGAGCTTGGCGGGCAGGTAGGCCTCGATCACGGTGACTTCGGCGCGCTCCACGTCGGCGAGGTCCTGCCGGTTGGCGGCGTCGTACTGGGTGATCGAATCGCGGCGCTGCTTGAGCATCTTTTCCAGCACGGCGAGCGTCTGGGGGTCGTCCAGTTCGATGCGCTCGTCCACCTCGCGCTGTTTGACGGCGGCGAGGATCAGGCGAATCACGCCGAGGCGGTGCTTGTCGCCGCCGCGCATGGCGGTCTTCATGTCTTCGGTCAGCTGCTGCTTCAGGGACATGTCACTCTCCGTGTTCGCGTGAAGGAAACGCATAAAGCCGGCGTCGCCCAAGGGCAACGCCGGCCAATGCTGGAGCCAAGAGGCAGCGGCTGCGGATCAGACGCGCCGACTGCCGGAGGCCTGAGACCTGGGGCGAAAGGCCGGCGCCGCGGGCGCCTGGCTCGAACCCCTGGACCGTCCGCGGATGCGGACGAAAGGCTCAGTACAGGCGGGTGCGACGCGACGTGTCGCGCGAGAGGCGACGCAGGTGACGCTTCACCGCGGCGGCGCGCTTGCGCTTACGCTCCTGGGTCGGCTTTTCGTAGAACTCGCGCTTGCGGGTTTCGGCCAGGACGCCGGCCTTTTCGCAGGTGCGCTTGAAGCGACGGAGGGCAAGCTCGAACGGCTCGTTCTCGCGGACTTTTACGCTGGGCATGGAAACTCCGAGTGGTAAACTGGCCCGTCTGATCGGGCGAGCCGCGAAGTATAGCGTGGACACGAAGCAATTTTCAAAGCCCGTGCTGGGCATCGAAACGTCCTGCGACGAGACGGGAGTCGCTCTGTTGCGCTGGGAGCCCGATGCGCCGGGCCGAGGACTGCTGTCCCATGCCCTGTACAGCCAGATCAAGCTGCACGCCGATTATGGCGGCGTGGTGCCGGAGCTGGCCAGCCGCGACCACGTGCGCAAGCTCCTGCCGCTGGTGCGCGAGGCGCTCTCCGAGGCCGGCCTGACCCCGCAGGACCTCGGCGGCGTCGCATACACCGCAGGTCCGGGGCTGGTCGGCGCCCTGCTGGTGGGTGCATCGGCGGCCCGGGCCATGGCCTGGGCCCTGGGCGTGCCGGCCATCGGCGTCCATCACATGGAGGGGCATCTGCTTGCGCCTCTGCTGGAAGAAGACCCGCCGGAACCCCCTTTCGTGGCGCTGCTAGTCTCGGGCGGCCATTCGATGCTGGTGGAAGTGAGGGGCATCGGCCGGTATCGGATTCTCGGCGACACCCTGGACGATGCGGCCGGCGAAGCGTTCGACAAGACCGCCAAGCTGATGGGATTACCGTATCCCGGCGGCCCGGCGCTCGCCGCCCTGGCACAGCAGGGGCGGCCCGGGGTGTTCCGCTTCGCGCGCCCCATGACCGACCGTCCTGGCCTGGACTTCAGCTTTTCGGGCCTGAAGACCCAGGTGCTGCTGGCCTGGCAGCAGTC
>JBCNOA010000177.1:0-9469 GCA_039594095.1 Dyella sp. | reverse complement strand
GGGCAGGGGGTCAGGTAACGCCTGGGCGGCGCGAGCCGACGGAAAGTGCAACAGAGAGCAAACCGCCGAACGGCATCCTCGGATGCGCGTGGTAAGGGTGAAACGGTGCGGTAAGAGCGCACCGCGCGCGGGGCCAACGCCGCGTGGCACGGCAAACCCCACTCGGAGCAAGACCAAATAGGGGAACGGTAACGCGGCCCGCGTTGTTCCCGGGTAGGTTGCTGGAGCCTGGCGGTGACGCCAGGCCGAGAGGAATGACTGTCGCGCCGCAAGGCGTACAGAACCCGGCTTACAGGCCGGCTCCGCCTTCTTCCTTCCTTCGAGCCGGTCCGGCGATCGCATCGCTGGTCTGGTGTCGTGGGATTTCTCGAATGGATTCGCCGCATGAATGGAGATTCATGCGACGTACTTCTGCGGCCATCCATCCGAGTGCGAAATGGTTCGCAGGTTTTTCAAAAAATCCCATCCATTCAAATACCTCGGGGTATTTCCTGAGAAAAGGCTGGAATTACTGCCACACCTCTGCCTTTCTCATTGATTCACAAGCAAAAATCCCTTGACAGTCTCAGGGGGCGAGACTATCGTGGGTTCCCGTGTGAAATCGTGGGAATTCGTGGGAGTCTCCTGAGCCGTGTTCCAGGGCGAAACCGCCATCACCGTCGACGACAAGGGCCGCCTGGCCATCCCGACTGCGTATCGGGAACAGGTGGCGGACGAGTGTGGGAATCGCCTGGTGATCACCTACAACCCCTTCGAGCCGGGCTGCCTGTGGCTGTTCCCGTACGCCGAGTGGGAGCAGGTGCGCGATCAGGTGAACGCGTTGCCCAAGGTCAAGGCGGCTCATCGCGACATGCAGATGAAGCTCGTGGGCGCTGCGGCCATCGTCGAGCCGGATTCCGCCACGCGCATCTTGCTGCCGGCGAGTCAGCGCGCGGCGGCGGGCATCGAGAAAAAGGCGGTTCTGCTGGGCATGGGCAACAAGTTCGAGCTTTGGAGCGAGCAGGCCCACCTGGCCAAGATCCGCCAGACCATCGGCGAAGACGACATCACAGACGAAATGGCTGATCTGCGCCTGTAACCGGCGACGGTACGGCGTAACGCGGAAGACGGGACGGGAGCGGGAGTGCGGCATGGCCGAGCAAGTGTTGCGGCACATCCCGGTGATGCTGGGTGAAGCAGTGGAGGGTCTCGCCGTGCGGGCTGGCGGGCGTTATCTGGATGGGACGTTCGGTCGCGGCGGCCACGCACGCGCCGTGCTGTCGCGCCTGGGCCCGGACGGCCGCTTGCTGCTGATGGACCGGGATCCGACCGCCATTGCCATCGCCGAGGCCGAATTCAGCGCCGATCCGCGGGTGTCGATCCGCCACGCCAATTTCTCGTCGCTCGCCGAGTGGGACGAAACCGCTTCGGGGCTCGACGGCGTGCTGCTGGATCTGGGCGTCTCCTCGCCGCAACTGGACGAGGCCACCCGTGGTTTCAGCTTCATGGCCGATGCGCCGCTCGATATGCGGATGGATCCCACGCAAGGCGAGAGCGCGGCGGACTTCATCGCTCGCGCCGACGAGCGCGAGATCGCCGACGTGCTGTGGACCTATGGCGAGGAGCGCTTCAGCCGCAAGATCGCTCGCGCCATCGTCGAGCATCGTACCGAGCAGCCGATCACCCGCACCGGCGAGCTGGCGGCGCTGATCGAGCGCGTGGTCGGCCGCCGCGAGCCGGGCAAGCATCCCGCCACGCGCAGCTTCCAGGCCTTGCGCATTCAGGTGAACGGCGAGCTGGATTCGCTCAAACGCGGCCTGGAAGCGGCGCTGGATCGCCTCAACGTGGGCGGTCGGCTCTCCATCATCAGCTTCCACTCGCTGGAAGATCGCGTGGTCAAGCTGTTCATTCGCGACCATTCCGGCCGCGTGCAGGGTAGCCGCCGCGGACCGCCGGTGGCCGCGGCGCCGGCGCGCCTGGCCGCGATAGGCAAGGCGCAGTTCCCGTCCGATGCCGAGCTGGCCGTCAATCCGCGGGCCCGTTCCGCCGTGCTGCGCGTGGCGGAGAAGCTCGGATGAGGCTCCTCGGCGTCATCTGCCTGCTCATCCTGCTCGGTGCCGCGCTGGCCAGCGCGGTGGGCGTGGTGTGGACGCGCCACGAAAGCCGCGTGCTGTTCGTCGAACTCAGCCGCCTGCAGAACCAACGCGACGAATTGAACATCGAGTACGGCAAGCTGGAGCTTGAGCAGGCCACATGGGCCGAACCCCGTCGCGTGGACAGCGAGGCGCGCCAGAAGCTCGGCATGGTCAATCCCAAGCCGCAAGACATCCAGCTGGTGCGCCGATGAACATGCGCCCGCGCTTTCCGACCCAGCCCACCGCGCGCCGCCGCAACGCCGGCCCCAGCGCCCGCCGGCGCATGGTGGCGGTCGTGGCCGTGCTGTCGCTGGCGTCTCTCGGGCTGGTGGCGCGGGCCTTCGACCTGCAGGTGGTGCGCAAGGAGTTCTATCAGAGCCAGGGCGATGCACGCTTCCTGCGCGAGGTGCCGATCGCTGTGTCGCGCGGCACGATCTTCGACCGCAATGGCGAGCCGCTGGCGGTGTCCACGCCGGTGATGTCGATCTGGGCGAACCCGTCGGAGGTGCTGGAGAACGAAGACCGCATCCCGCAGCTCGCGAAAGCCATCGGCATGGATGCGGGAGAACTCAAGCAATACCTGATGCAGCGTTCCGAGCGCGAGTTCGTGTATCTGCGTCGCCAGATGCGCCCAGACGTGGCGCAGACCGTATTGGACCTGGGCATCCCCGGAGTCAACGGACAGCGCGAATATCGCCGCTTCTATCCGTCGGGCGAAGTGACCTCGCACATCCTGGGCTTCACCAATATCGACGACCACGGCCAGGAAGGGCTGGAGCTGGCGTTCGACGACTGGCTCGCCGGCAAGCCTGGCGCCAAGCGCGTCATTCGGGATCGCATGGGCCACGTCGTGGAAGACGTGGAGCAGGTGCGTGCGCCGCAACCCGGCCGCAACCTCACCCTCAGCATCGATCGGCGTATCCAGTTCCTTGCCTACAACGAACTGAAGAACACGCTGGAACAGTCGCAGGCCGATTCGGGTTCGATGGTCATCATCGATATTCCGACGGGCGAAGTGCTGGCGATGGTCAACCTGCCCACGTACAACCCCAACGCCCTGCGCAGCAGTACGGCGTCGCAGCGACGCAACCGCGCGATGACCGACGTTGTGGAGCCGGGTTCGACCATCAAGCCGATCGTCATGGCCGCCGCATTGTCCAGCGGCAAATACACTCCGAACGGCCCGATGGTCGACACGGGCAACGGCCATTTCTATTACATGACTCATGACATTCGCGACACGCATGCCTACGGCATGTTGTCGCCCACCGGCGTCATCCAGAAATCCAGCAACATCGGCGCCGCCAAGATCGCGATGACCTTGGACACCGGGCTTCTCTACGACACTTACCGGGCGTTCGGCTTCGGCAACAGCACCAATAGTGGCTTCCCAGGCGAGGCCTCCGGCTATTTGAAGGTGGGCCGCGACTGGCGTCCGCTGGAGAAGGCGATCATGGCCTACGGCTATGGCCTGAACGTGACGCCGCTGCAGCTGGCCAACGCCTACGCGACGATCGGCGACGGCGGCCTGATGCACGAGCCCTCCTTCGTGAAGGGTGCCGCGGGCGAGACCAAGCAGATCATCGCGCCGGAGATCGCGCGCAAGTTGGTGATGATGCTGGAGTCGACCACGCAACCGGGCGGTACGGCGGCGCCGTATGCCTGGATCGCCAACTATGCGGTGGCGGGGAAGACGGGTACGGCACACAAGGCCAGTGGCGGCTCCTATCTTAAAAACAATTACAGCGCGGCCTTCGCGGGCATCGTGCCGGCCAGTAATCCCCGGATGGCGGCGGTAGTTGTGATCGACGATCCAAAGAAGGGCAGCTACTACGGAGGTCTGGTCTCTGCTCCGGTGTTCGCCAAGGTAATGGACGGGGCCCTCCGTTTGCTCGATGTACCGCCCGACAACATCGGGCGTTGGTATGTCGGCGGCCCGGTGCAAGGAAACAACGGATTGGTCGGCAGCAAGCCGCCGGATGCGCCGATCGTCGACGACGCGCCGGTCGAGGGAGCGACGCCATGAGCCAGCGCCTGGACCAGCTGCTCGAAGGTATCGCCGACGCCGCGGGCGCCGGCGATATCGTCGTTTCGGGCCTGTCGTTGGATTCGCGCCGCGTGCGTGCTGGCGATGCCTTCTTCGCTCTGCGCGGCACGCGGGGCCATGGCATCGACTTCGCCGCCGGCGCGGTCGAACGTGGCGCGCGAGTCGTTCTGGCCGAGGCGCCGGCCCATGCCGCTCCGGTGCTGGACGTGCCCGTGGTCTGGATCGACGGCCTGCATGCCCAGGTCGGCGAGATCGCCGCGCGCTTCTATGGCCGTCCGTCCGAGGCGCTCAAGGTGGTGGGTGTCACCGGCACCAACGGCAAGACCTCTACCGTGCAGTTGATCGCACAGGCGTTGCATCACCTGGGCCACCGCGCCGCCACCATCGGCACGCTCGGTGCCGGTTTGCACGGCCAGGTCCAGGAAGGCGAACGCACTACGCCGGACGCCATCCACGTGCAAGAACTGTTGGCCTCGTTCCGCGCGCAGGGCGCCACGCACGTCGCGATGGAGGTGTCCTCGCACGCGCTCGAGCAGGGCCGTGTCGGCGCGGTCGCGTTCGACACAGCGGTGTTCACCAATCTGACCCGCGACCACCTCGATTACCACGGCAGCATGGAGGCCTATGGTGACGCCAAGGCCAAGCTGTTCGCCTGGCCCACGCTGACGCATGCGGCCATCAATGTGGACGACGCCTTTGGCCGCGAGCTGCTCGGGCGTACGCCGGACCGCATCCGCAAGCTGCGCGTGAGCGCTGCGGGCGACCTGGCCTCGGATATCCGCGCGAGCCACATCCTCACGTCCGCGGAAGGCCTGTGTTTCGACCTGCACACGCCCTGGGGTTCGCGCCCGCTGCAGACTCATCTCATCGGTCGCTTCAACGTCGACAACCTGCTTGCCGTGGTGGCCTGTCTGGGCGCCCTGGGCGAATCGTTCGACCGGATCGTCGAGGCCGTGTCCGCGCTGCATCCGGTGAATGGGCGCATGAGCCGGCTCGGTGGCCTTCACGGTCAGCCATTGGTAGTGGTCGATTACGCGCACACGCCGGATGCTCTGGAGCAATCCCTGCACGCCGTGCGCGCGCATTGCGAGGGACGTCTGATCTGCGTGTTCGGATGCGGCGGCGAGCGCGACGCGGGCAAGCGCCCGCTGATGGGCGCGATCGCCGAGCGGTTGGCCGATGTGGCGATCGTCACCGATGACAATCCGCGAGGCGAGGACGGTGACGCCATCGTGGCGCAGATCGTGGCCGGTTTTGCCCATCCGAATAGCGCTGTGGTCCAGCGCGACCGCGCGCTGGCGATCGCCGAGGCGCTGCGCATGGCCGGGGCCGGCGATGTGGTGCTGATCGCGGGCAAGGGCCACGAAACGTACCAGGAGGGCGCGGCCGGCAAGCGCCCGTTCGATGATCTAGCAGTCGCTCGTGCTGCGCTGGAGGTGCATGCATGATGCGCTTGACCGCCATTGCCTTGTGGACCCGCGGGCACCTCTATGGTGTCGATGCGGAGGTCGCTGGCGTCGGCATCGATACCCGCAAATTGAAGGCGGGCGATCTGTTCGTCGCGATCAAGGGCGACCGGGTGGATGGCCACGACTTCCTGGCACAGGCGGCCGCTGCTGGTGCCGCCGGCGCCCTGGTCGAGCGCAAGATGGACGCGCCGATCCCGCAGGTCGTCGTGAACGACACGCAGCTCGCACTGGGCGACTTGGCCAGTGCGGTGCGTGCGCAGAGCAACGTACGCGTGGTCGGCATCACCGGCTCCAACGGCAAGACCACGGTCAAGACGCTGACGGCCTCGATCCTCTCGCGCCATGGCCGCACACACGTCAATGCGGGCAACTACAACAACGAGCTGGGCTTGCCGCTGACCTTGCTGGCGATGCCGCAGGACGCCGAGTACGCCGTGCTCGAGATGGGCGCGGGCAAGCCGGGCGACATCGCCTACCTGGCTGCGATCGCGCGGCCGGACATCGGTTTGGTGAACACGATCGCGCCTGCGCACCTGGAGCGCATGGGCAGCGTGGAAGGCGTGGCCGAGACCAAGGGCGCGCTTTACCAGGCGCTGCCGGCGGACGGCGTCGCCATCATCAATGCGGACGACGCGTTCGCGAGCTTCTTCTCCGGGCTGGCCTCCGGCCGCCGCCAGCTGCGCTTCGGGCTCGATCACAAGGCCGACGTCGGTGCGGACATCGTCGAGCAGCGCGTGGACGGTTCGCGTTTCGTGCTGAGTACGCCGGTGGGCGACGTGGAGGTGGATCTGCCGCTGGCCGGCCGCCACAACATCGCCAATGCGTTGGCCGCCGCCTCGATCGCGCTCGCGCTCGACGTGCCGCTGGACACCATCGCCGAGGGGCTCGAACAGGTCCCGGGCGTGGCAGGCCGTCTGAAGCTCGAGCGGATGCCGGACGGCTGGACTCTGATCGACGATAGTTACAACGCCAACCCCGGTTCGGTCGGCGCGGCCATCGATACGCTGGCGCTGGCTCCTCATGACGGCGGGTGTGAGCGCTGGCTTGTGTTGGGGGATATGGCCGAGCTCGGGACGGGAGCCAAGGAACTGCATGCGGGCATCGGACGGCGCGCCAAGGAGCGAGGCATCGATCGCCTGTTCGCGGTAGGGCCGCTAAGCGCCGCGACGGTCGCGGCTTTCGGCGCAAACGGCGAACATCATGCGGACAAGGATGCGCTGGTCGCTTCCCTGAGGAAGCACCTACACGGTGGCGTCACCTGCCTGGTCAAGGGCTCGCGTTCGGCGGGCATGGAACAGGTGGTCGCCGCGCTTCGCAACGACAAGCCGGAGGAGGGCGCATTCCATGCTGCTTGAACTCGCAGACTGGATGGCGCGCCACTTCACGGCGCTGCATCTGTTCCAGTACATCACCTTTCGCACCATCATGGCAGCGCTCACCGCGTTGGCCATGTCGCTGCTGTTCGGGCCCGCGCTAATCCGCAAGCTCGCCGACCTGAAGGCGGGCCAGGTGGTACGAAAGGACGGTCCGCAGACCCATTTGTCCAAGGCGGGAACGCCCACGATGGGCGGCGTGATGATCTTGCTGGCCGTGGCCATCGCGACCTTGCTGTGGGCGGATCTGCACAACCGCTATGTATGGGTCGTGCTGGCGGTACTGCTCAGCTTTGGCGTGATCGGCTTCTACGACGACTACAAGAAGCTGGTGCTGAAGGACAGCCGCGGCCTGGCCTCGCGCTGGAAGTACTTCTGGCAGTCGGTGTTCGGCCTGATCGCGGCTCTGTTCCTGTACTTCACCGCGCCGACGGCGCCGCCGCCTTGCATCAAGCCCGTGCCCGCCGTGGTGCAGCACGTGGAGACCGCGACGTCCGTGCTGAGCAGCCGCGTCACCACCGAGCCCGTGGCCGCGGCGCCCGTGTGCGCGAAAGAGGTGGCGGAGACCGCGTTGTTCGTGCCGCTGTTCAAGCAGGTGGCGGTGCCGTTGGGCCTGTTCTTCGTGGTGCTGACCTATTTCATGATCGTGGGCTTCTCCAACGCCGTGAACCTCACGGACGGACTGGACGGCTTGGCGATCATGCCGACCGTGCTCGTCTCGGGCGCGCTGGGCGTGTTCGCCTATCTGGCGGGCAACCGCGTGTTCTCGGAGTACCTGGGCATACCCTCCATTCCGGGCGCGGGCGAGCTGGCGATCTTCTGCGGCGCGCTGTCCGGCGCCGGGCTCGGCTTCCTGTGGTTCAACACCTATCCCGCGCAGGTTTTCATGGGCGACGTCGGCGCGCTGGCGATCGGCGCCGCGCTCGCGGCCATCGCGGTGATCGTGCGCCAGGAAATCGTGCTTCTGATCATGGGCGGCGTCTTCGTCATGGAGACCGTGTCGGTGATGCTGCAGGTAGCCAGCTTCAAGCTCACTGGCAAGCGGATCTTCCGCATGGCGCCGATCCATCACCATTTCGAATTGAAGGGCTGGCCCGAACCGCGGGTGATCGTGCGCTTCTGGATCATCAGCGTCGTGCTGGTGCTGATCGGCCTCGCCACGTTGAAGGTGCGCTGATGCTATTCGACGCCACCCAGGCCAAACGGCGACAAGGACCGCGGGGCAGCTTCGACCTGCCGCTGCTGGTCGCGCTCGTCGGCCTGGCGTGCGTGGGGCTGGTGATGATCACGTCCAGCTCTATTGCCGTGGCGGACAGCCAGCACTTGGGCGCGTTCTACTTCTTGAAGAAGCACTTGATGTTCCTCGGGCTGGGCCTGTTGCTGACCGGCGTCGCCATGCGCACCGAGCTCAAGGTGCTGGAGAAGAACGCCTTCCTGTTGATGCTCCTGGCCTTCATTCTGTTGTTGGCGGTGTTCCTGCCCTTCATTGGCATACGCCTCAATGGCGCGCGGCGCTGGCTGAATCTGATCGTCACGACCTTCCAGCCGGTGGAGGCGGTGAAGCTGATTCTGGTGGTGTACATCGCCAGCTATCTGGTGCGGCACCGCGAAAGCGTCGAAACGCGCTTTCTCGGGTTGCTCAAGCCGATCATGGTGGCCGGCATCATGGTGCTGCTGTTGCTGGCGCAGCCGGACTTCGGCTCGGCGACCCTGGTGATCGCGGTGACCATCGCGATGGTGTGGCTGGGCGGTGCGCGGCCGATCTTCCTGTTCGGCATGGGGCTGCCGCTGATGCCGCTGCTCGCGATCGCCGCGACCAGCGAAAGCTATCGCATGAAGCGCCTGACTTCGTTCATGGACCCGTGGAAAGATCCGTTCAACGACGGTTTCCAGCTGACCCAGTCGCTCATGGCCATCGGTCGCGGCGAATGGACCGGCGTCGGGCTGGGTTCCAGCGTCTTGAAGCTCTCTTATCTGCCCGAGGCGCATACCGACTTCATTTTCGCGGTGATCTCGGAGGAGCTTGGCCTGGCCGGCATCCTGGGCGTGATGAGCCTGTTCGCACTCGCGGTCGGCCGCGGTCTGTACCTAGGCCTGAAGGGCGTGGAACTGGGTCAGCGCTTCGCCGGATACGTGGCCTTCGGCATTTCGCTGATGATCGGCCTGCAGACCATGGTGTCGATCGGCGTGAACCTCGGTGCCTTGCCGACCAAGGGCCTGACGTTGCCGCTGATCAGCTACGGCGGCTCGTCCATGGTGCTCACCTGCGCGATGGCGGGTGTGCTGCTGCGCGCCACCTACGAGATCAACCGCGCCGTGGATGCGCGCCAGATGGCGACGCGCATGCCGGCGATGGCTGTGGCCGATGCCGGCGCCGCCGCGGCCAGCGCGCGCGAGGCGGTGAGCGCATGAGCGCACAGGCTCCCGTGCTGATCATGGCCGGCGGTACCGGCGGGCATATCTTTC
>JBCNOA010000176.1:0-9553 GCA_039594095.1 Dyella sp. | reverse complement strand
TTCGTGGTGATGCACTTCCACCACCTGGCCGAGCGATTCGAGCACCTTGCACATGTCGGCGCGCAGGTCGCCCAGCGAGTCGACCGGGCTGACCGGGAAGTAGCCGCCCTTCACGCCCGGCCGATGACCGGTGTTGTTGTCCTCGTACTTGTAGCGCGAGGACCACGCGGCTTCTTCGGAGCCGATTTCGTAGAACACGCGGCCCATGTCGTTCTGCCAGCGCACCGAGTCGAAGATGAAGAACTCCGGCTCCGGACCGAAGAAGGCGGTGTCGGCGATGCCGGTGGACTTGAGGAATGCCTCGCCGCGCTTGGCGATCGAGCGCGGATCGCGGCCGTAGGCCTGCATGGTGCTCGGCTCGAGCACGTCGCAGTGCATGACCAGCTGAGTGTGGCCGCTGAACGGATCGAGGTAGGCGGTGTTGGGGTCGGGCAGCAGGATCATGTCCGACTCGTTGATGCCCTTCCAGCCGGCGATCGAGGAGCCGTCGAACATCTTGCCGTCCTCGAAGGTCGACTCATCGATGGCGTGCGCCGGGAACGTGACGTGGTGGTGCTTGCCGAGCATGTCGGCGAAACGCAGGTCGACGAACTCGACATCGTGTTCCTGGATCAGGTCGAGCACTTTCTGGGCGGACATGACGAACCTCGGCGGGGTAGATGTGAAGAAATACGACCGTGCTTGGCAAGCTTTGTGCCAAGGCTCGGAGGCGCGAAAACTCAATCACTTACGCTATGCGGCCCCTCACGGACCGTTTGAATTGCACAAAAACGGGAAATCTCTCCGAGACCATAGCATTGATATGGTGCAAAAGATCGCCAGCGATACCCACGTCTCCTGCGCTTGCGCATCCTAGCCCGGCCGGCCGTGCCCAGGTACTGCCGCCTGACTGGCGCCGGGACCGTTCTCGCCGTTGCAAGGCCGACGCCGCGGTGCATGCGATCAACGAAAAACCCCGCCTCGCGGCGAGGTCTGGATCGACGGCTTAACGCGTCATGCCCTGCGCCGCGTGGGCCTGCTGGGATGGCGATTCCTGCGCCTGCTGCTGGGCCTGCTGGGCCGGTGCCTGCTGCGTCGCCAGGTCGCGCTGCAGATCGCCGACATCGACGCCGTGATCGCCTTACCGATAGACATGCTGATTGCCATGCGCGGCGGCCCCGGCAGCGTGTCCGGCGTGCGATGCCCCATGCGCGGCCGCGGAGGCGTGCGGAGGCGCCGGCGCGCCGTTCGATGGCGCCTTGCCCGATGGCGTTTTGGCGGCATGGGTGTGCATGGGTGCGTTGCGGCTTCTCCTGGGAAGGCGGCGAGATCTTCTCCACGGTGCCGTGCTTCCAGCCTTTCGCGCGGGACAGGCCGTCCGCGATGAGCTCCTTGTCGGTCACGTTGGCGACCGTCTTGCCATGTAGATCGACGCCTTGCGCCGACGCCGTGGCGTAGTTGGTCTTCACCTGCGACCCGTGGTGCGTCTTGCAGCTGTAGTCGGCCTTGGAATAGCTCTTGATCAGTTCCTCGATGGCCTTGTCCTGCATGCGTCCGCGCAGCAGGTCCTTCTGCGCCTCGTGGCTGGCTTCGTAGCTTTCGAATACCGCATTGCCCCATTGGTCGAGGGCCATCGCCGTCGTAGCGCGACTGCGCCGCCTCGAGCGCCTTCTCCTTGGTGAGGTGGGTGTGCACGGTGGAATCGGCGCTGCCGGTGTATTCGAACTTGAGGTTGCCGGGGTTGTTGTTGCGCCACGCGACCGTGCCGTCCGCGGCCTTCAGCCAGTTGCGGTCTTGCAGTTCGTAGACGCGGGTCTTGCCTTCTGTCGCCGCGAGCCGCGTCACTTTCTTGTCCGATACGACGTCCATGGATCCGCCTTGTCCAAGCAGTGGCCGGAAACTTTCGTCAAAGCGCTCCGGCGCTGCAGTCGGTGCGCACTTCCTCGCAGGTACCGCCGCCAGCCTGGCAGGCTGCCATGGCCTGGGACTTGGCCTTCTGCTTGCCCTTGCGATCGGCGACGCCCGCGGCGAACGAGCGGAACTTGTCGTCCCGCACCAGCGACATGCATCCGTCCTGCTGGCGCACCAGCACGCGGCAGTCCGGACCGTCCTTGCAGGTGGCGGCGATATGCGTGTCCAGCTCCGCGGCGGTGCGGTCGCCGTGGAGGAACGAGAACGTGCGCGCCTTGTCGTTGACGACGATGGCGTTGAAGAACGTCGGCAGTTCCCACCGCCCGTCCATATCCTTCAGAGCGCCGGAGGGCGGCATCGGCAGTACTTCGGCTGTGGCCAGGCCGCGTCCTCCCTCAAAGGTGACGCGCTTGGCCTCCTTCACGCGCCAGGCGCCGCCTTCCCGCGCGAAGGTGAGCGTGGTGGCGGAGGGCTGCTCCCCGCTGTCCATCTGCTCGATCACGAGGAAGCCGGGAGAGAGGGTGATCAGATCGGGGTCGAACGGATCGTCGTGGAACTGGCTGCACTTGGAGCACGCGATGATCTTGTCGTTGCGCGCTTCCGGCACGAACTTGCCGCTCTGCTTGCGGAAGACGACGAGATCGCGGTGGCGCGCGCCCTGCGCGTCGGGTGCGGTCTCGTAGACGGCTACGGCGTCGGCGTCGGCCTGGGCCCCGCTCGATTTGAAAGCGAGCAGCTGCGTGCCCGCCGAGGCGGCGACGGCGATCTCCGCGGGGGCTTGCGTCGGCGCGCCACAGAATGCGGGAAAGGCCATCATTGCGGTGGCCACGCCCAATGCACAGCGCCATGCGTAGGTCATATCAGCCATCTTCCCTGTCAGCTGGTCCGTGCGGAGTTTAGCCCGGCTCAGGTGACGTGCTGTGACGAACGCGCGTACAACTTTCGGCGCTTCATTCGCCAGCGAGGCAAGCGAGCTCGCCCTGACCGCCACCCCATCGTCTCAAAGATGACAACCAGGCGACACCGACATAACGCCACCCAACTCCTCTCCCACGGCCTCTATGCCGTCGCAAAAACCTCCGCATGAACCGGCCACGAGCGAAGACATCCAAACGCGCCCCAAGAAGGGAGCGAGCGCTTAAGCTATGGCGCTTTGCAGCCGCCCGGAGTCACCCGCGTGCCCGATATCGTCAACGTCGTCCTGCTCGGCATCATCGAAGGCATCACCGAGTTCCTGCCCATCTCCAGCACGGGCCATCTGCTGATCGCCGAGAAACTGGGCTTGGGCGAACGCTCGGAACTGTTCAACGTAGGTATCCAGGCGGGCGCGATTCTCGCCGTCACGCTGATCTACTGGAAGCGCATCTGGCTGCTGCTCACGCAATGGCGCGACCCGGCCAACCGCGACTACGTGCTGAAGCTGTTCGTCGCCTTCATGATCACCGCGGTGCTGGGCTTCATCGTCACGCACATGGGCTTCAAGCTGCCGGAGGCGGTGACGCCGGTGGCGTGGGCGCTGGTGGTGGGCGGTTTCTGGATGATCGGCGCGGAGCAGATGGCGGCGCGCAAAGTCGACCGCACGGAAGTCACCTGGACGGTGGCGATCCTGGTGGGCGTGGCGCAGATCGTCGCGGGCGTTTTTCCGGGCACGTCGCGCTCGGCGGCCACCATCTTCGCCGCCATGCTCGCCGGCACCAGCAATCGTCCTGCGGCGACGGAGTTCGCCTTCCTGGTGGGCATCCCCACCATGTACGCCGCCACCGGCTACGAGTTGCTCAAGGTGGTCAAGAGCGGCGGCGTGGCGCATGAGAACTGGACCGCGCTGGCCGTGGGCTTCGTGGTCTCGGCCATCGTGGCCTTCGTGGCGGTGAAGTGGCTGCTGGGCTACATCCGCACGCACCGCTTCACGCCGTTCGCGATCTATCGCATCGCGCTGGGCGTGGCGCTGCTGCTGCTGATGCCCGCCGGGGCCTGATCCGACGACGCACAGGTCGGGTGCCCGAAAGGGCGCCCACGACCTCCGCGTTCAACATCGACGCTGTTTGAAGCCGGCACGCCTGGCGCTCGCATTGCCGGTCCTGTCGCAGCTTCGGGGTTCCGTGACATAGTCCGCGGCCATGGATCAGCCGCAACACTACCGACTGCTCGATCTGCACATCGACCTCGCCCGCCAGCGGGTGACCCGCGCGGGCGAACACCTCGACGTGCAGGGCCTGAGCTTCCAGCTCCTGGCCTGTCTGTTGCGCCATGGCGGTGCGGTGGTGGATTTCGACACGCTGATGACCGAGGTATGGGCGCCGGCGGTGGTGAACGAGGAAACCGTCACCCAGCGCGTGAAACTGCTGCGTCAGTCGCTGGGCGACGACGGCCGCAACCCGCGCTATCTACGCTCGGTGCGTGGACGCGGCTACCAGTTGTGCGAAGCGCCGCAGGTCGCCGAAGCGCTGATCGCGGAAGAACCGGTCGCTCGTCGCCCGGGACCCGGCGTATGGGCCGTGGGATTCGCCGCGCTCGCGCTCGTCGCTGTCGGCGGTGGCTGGTGGTGGCACCGCGCATCGATGGAGGCCGGCCGTGTCGATCCCGAGCGGACGCTGCTCAACCGCGCCGCGTATTACGCCGGCATCGGTCAACGGGACAACAACGAGCGCGCCATCAATCTTTACCTGCAACTGCTGGCGCGCACGCCGGCGAGTACGGCCGCCCGTCTTGGGCTGAGCCGCGCGTACAGCGCGCGGGTCTGCCTGTACAACTTTCCCTACGAGTGGACACAGCAGGCGCAGGATCAGGCGAACGCGGTGCTGCGTGACGAACCGCGCAATGCGGCCGCCTGGGCGGCCCTCGGCTACGCCTACGATTGCCGCGGCTATCTGAGCGATGCGCTGCGCGCCTACGAAAAAGCCGTGTCGCTCGATCCCGGCGATGACGCCACACGCGCTTCGGCCGCGTATCTCTATCAGGAACAGGGGCGCCTGGCCGATGCCTTGCGCGCCAACCTGGACATGCGCGGCGATCCCGCGCGCGTGCGTTTCCGCGACGTGCAGATCGCGCGGGAACTGGAACTGCTGGGCTTCGAAGAGGCGGCCGCGCGGCGTTTCCGCGAAAGCTTCCAGCTCTATCCCGACAACGTGTTCTCGAACATCGCGTGGCCGCGTCATCTGTTCCTGCAGGGGCGCTTCGAGGAAGCGCGGACGACGCTGGACCAGGCCATGGCACGCAACACGCCGCACGTCGATCTCTACCTGCTCGCCGGCGAACTGGCCCTGTTGCGCGGCGACCGCGCCGCCGCCCACGCGGCCTTCGCCCAGGCGCACGCACTGCGTCCTCAGATGAGCCTGCCCGAGTCGCTGGCAACGCTCTATGCGGATACGCCGCCCACGCCTGCGTGGCTGGACGAACGCATCGCCGGACTGCGTGCGCAATTCGGCACGGGCGCCGGCTTTCCGGTCGACCGTCTCGAGCTGGCGCTGCTGCAGGAGGCGCGTGGGCAGCGCGCCGATGCCCTGCGTAGCGTCACCGATGCCGTGCGGGAGGGTTACAGCGACCGGGCTTATCTGCAGGCATCGCCGCTGCTTCGAGCTCTCGCCGGGGAGCCCGCCTACGCCGAAGCGATCGACACGCTCAGCCGGCGCGTCGCCGCGCAGCGCGCGCAGGTACTCGCGGCCGACTGGCGGCCCGCGGACCTGCGCGACGTCCGCTGAGGCGGCTCACTCCGGCACGAAGGCCTTCAGCACGTATTCGCGGAAGATCTCCTGCGATTGCGGGTGCGCGTAACGCTGGTTGTATGCCGTGCTGGTCACTACGGCGACCAGCCGCCGCGATGGCACCACGAAGACGTAATTGCCGCCATTGCCGCTCATGGCCCACACGGGCTCGTCGATGCCGGTGATCGCGCGGCGCGGCGCCCACCACAGATAACCGTAGTCCGCGTCGTCGCGCGCCTGAGCGCGCACCGTGAGCATGGCGTGGATCCAGGACGCGGATATCACCTGCTTTCCTTTCCAGCGCCCTTCGTCCAGTGCGAGCTGGCCGAGCTTGGCCAGGTCGCGGCTGCGGTAGCGCGTGCCGCCGCCGCCCATGCCGATGCCCAGCGGAGAGACGTTCCATTGCACGTGGTCGATCCCCAGCGGATTCTCCAGCGCTTCGGCGGCAAAACGCGACAACGGCATCCGTGCCGCGCGCTCCACGATGGCGCCCGCCACGAAGGCGCCCGCGGTGCAGTAGGAGAACGCCCGACCGTGCGGGCTGTCCGCCGGCTTGGTCATCCATGGCGCGAAGCCCTTGATGGGCAGGTCCAGCGCGAACTGCAGCCAGTCCTCGGTGACGTACATGCGCTCCTCGTTACCTGAAGAGAACTCGTTATCGTCGTTGCATTCCCACAGGGAGCTCATGGTGAGCAGGTCTTCCAGCGTGATCGCCTGCTTGCGCGGATCCGGATGCTGCACGGGTTGCCTGTCAGGGAAGAAGCCGTAGACCTTGACCTGCACACCCGGCAGCAGTCCCCGGTCGATGGCCGCGCCAACCAGCAGCGCGGTGACACTCTTGCTGGCCGAGCGCACGTCGTTGAGGCGATCGACGTCGCCGCCGTTGAAGTAATGCTCGTAGACGAGCTTGCCGTCACGCGCGACGAGGACGCTGGTGATGCCCTTGTAGGTGCCGTCGGCGATCTTGGCTTCCAGCGCATTGAGCCGCGCGACATCCGCGTGCGCGGCTCGGGTATCGACGATGGACCAGCCGTCGTCGCGGCTGGCGGGCGGACGGTAGTCGGCGGCGGCAAGCGGCAGAGCCGCGGCGAGCAGCAGAGCGGCGGCGAGGGAACGGCGGGTGCGGTGCATCGATGAGCTCCGTGGCGGGGTGTGCCGCGGAGTTCATCGAACGGGGGAATGAAACGCCGGAAAGGCGAATGAAGAATAGTGAAGGTGCGACGGATCAGGGATTTGGGCGTGTTCGGCGCTCAAAGCCTTCATTGGGAATGGCGTGGCGCGGAGGGTGGGCCCTGCTCCGTAGGGTTCCTCACCCGGCCTCTCCCCGGCGGGGAGAGGGAGTGGCATGGTGCGCCGGTCAGGCGGTGAGGCGCTGGGGTGCGGATTCTGCCTTTTCGGCCGGAGCCGGCCCCTTCTTGTAGCCGGGCTCATTGGTCCGCTCGAACAGTTCGCGCACCCATTCGATGAAAGCCTGCACGCGCGCGGACAGGTGCTTCTTCTGCGGATAGACGATCCACACCGGCTTGCCGGTGGAGATGGTGTCGGTCATGACCAGTTCGAGCATGCCTTTGTCGAGCATGCAGGCCACCAGCATGTGGGGGGCCTGGGTGATGCCGAGGCCGGCAGCGGCGGCCTGAATCACCGATTCGCCGTCGTTGATCAGCAGGTGCGCCTCGACGTCCACGCTGACCTGGCCACTGGGCGTCTCGAATTGCCACTGGCGCGGACGGCCGTTGGGGTAGACGTAGTTGATGCAGCGGTGCTGCTTGAGGTCTTCGATGCTGCGCGGCGCGCCGTACTTGGCCAGATAGTCAGGCGAGGCGCAGACCACATTGCGCAGGTAGCCGATCTTGCGGGCGATCAGGCTGGAATCCTCCAGCTGACCGACGCGGATGGCGCAGTCGATGCCCTCTTCGTTGAGATCGGCCGGGCTATCGCTCATGGACAATTCCAGGCGGATATCGGGGTAGCGACGCTCGAATTCGTCCAGGCGCGGGATGACGGCGGCCCGGCCCACGGCCAGCGAGATACCTACCCGAAGCTTGCCCGTCGGCTTGCGATTGGCGTAGTTGAGGGCTTCGGTCGCCTCGGCCAGATCGGCAAGGATTTCCTTGCAACGTGAGTGGAACGCGGCACCATCGTCGGTCAACCGCAGCGATCGCGTCGAGCGGAACAGCAGGCGGGCGCCGAGCCGTTCCTCCAGCCGGGACACCGCCCGGCTCACCCCGGACGGGGTCATGCCCAGTTGCGCGGCGGCGGCGGCGAAGCTCTTGGCTTCGACCACGCGCACGAAGGCCGATATTGCTGCGAAGTCTTCCATATAGACGATTCTCCGCTGATTCGTGACTGCGAGTCACTACTGCATTGCACAAGAAACGGATTTTCTATACCGCAAGGTACACCTATTCTCTCGCGCCTCGAACGGTTTGAACCGATCGGTTTACTAATTCTGGGAGCGCATCATGAAGAAACGATGGATCTTCGCCACCCTCGCCGCGGTTGCCGTCGCCGGCAGCTGGTCCGTGCTCGGCAGCCGCGGGGAAACCCATGCCCAGGCCGCCGCCGGCGGGCCGCCGGAGGTGACCGTCGCCCAGGTGCTGGTCCGCCCGGTCAGCGATTCGAACGAGTTCACCGGCCGCCTGCAGGCGGTGGACACCATCCAGCTGCGGCCCCGCGTGAGCGGCTACGTCGATTCGGTGCATTTCACCGAAGGCGCCATGGTCAAGAAGGGGCAGTTGCTGTTCCGGATCGATCCACGTCCCTACCAGGCGGAAGTGGATCGCCTTCAGGCCAATCTCAACCAGGCCCGCTCGGAACTGAGCCTGGCTGATGCCAATGCGGCACGCGGCCAGAAGCTGCTGGAGCAACACGCCATTTCCCGCGAAGAAGGCGACCGCCTGACCACCGCGGCGCTAAGCGCGAAGGCCCAGCTCGCGTCCACCGGCGCGGCGCTGGAGGCGGCCAAGCTCAATCTCAGCTTCACCGAGGTGCGCGCGCCGATCGACGGCCGCGTCAGCAATGCCTTGGTCACCCCGGGCAACCTGGTCACCAGCAACGACGTGCTCACCAGCGTGGTCAGCGTGAACCCGGTCTACGCCTACTTCGACGTGGACGAGCACAGCTACCTGAAGCTCGAGCAGCTGCGCCGCGAGCGCGGCGTGGCGCCGAAGGTGGCGATGGCGCTGTCCAACGAGCAGGGCTTCCCGCATGCCGGCCGCATCGACTTCGTCGATAACCAGCTGCGTCCGGGCTCCGGCACGATCCGCCTGCGCGCGGTGTTCGACAACGCCGACGGCAGCTACACGCCGGGCCTTTACGTCCGCGTGCAGCTGCGCAGCGATACGCAGCAGCCGCGCGCCCTGATCGACGACCGCGCGGTGGCCACCGATCTCGGCAACAAGTACGTGCTAGTGCTGAAGGACCGCAAGGTCGAGTACCGCCGCATCGTCACCGGTCCGCTGCTGGACGGCTTGCGCGTGGTCGAGGAAGGCCTCGGCAAGGACGACGTAGTGGTGGTCAACGGCCTGCAGCACGTGCGTCCCGGGGCCGAGGTGAACGCGACCAAGGTGGCCATGGAGACGCGCAGCCTCGATGCCGGCAAGCAGCTGGCCCAGGCTGGCGGTGGCAGCACGAACAAGGTCGCCGCCGAGCACTGATACGCGGCCATGACCCCGCCGCCGTTGCGGCGGGGAGCAAGGAACGAAACGGCAACCCTCCGGCGCGTCATGGACGCGCCCATGGGGCCGGCTTGTCCTAAAGAACACTCAGGACCGATCCGATGAAAATCGCCCAATTCTTCGTGGACAGGCCGATCTTGGCCGGCGTCCTATCCGTATTGATCGTCATCGCGGGCGGCATCTCGCTGTTCAAGTTGCCGATCTCCGAATACCCCGAAGTAGTGCCGCCCACCGTGGTCGTGCGCGCCAGCTATCCCGGCGCCAACCCCAAGGTGATCGCCGAAA
>JBCNOA010000175.1:0-9577 GCA_039594095.1 Dyella sp. | reverse complement strand
AACGCCCCTCGCCTTCGCCACCGATCTCCCCCGCGTCGCCACCGACCACGGCCGCCACACGCTCTTCGTCGATGGCAAACCTTTCCTCATGCTCGGCGCGCAGGTCAACAATTCCAGCAACTGGCCGGGCGTGCTCGGCGAGGTCTGGCCGGCGATCGACAAGCTGCATGCCAACACCGTGCAGGTGCCGATCGCGTGGGAGCAGATCGAAGCGAAAGAAGGGCAATTCGACTTCAGCTTCCTCGACACGCTGGTCGGCCAGGCGCGCGAACACAACGTGCGACTGATCCTGCTGTGGTTCGCCACCTGGAAGAACAACGGCCCCAGCTACGCGCCTGCATGGGTGAAGCTGGACGATCGCCGTTTTCCGCGCGTGTACAGCCGTGAGGGCAAGCGCCTCAATTCATTGTCGCCGCTCGCCGCCGCGACGCTGGAGGCCGACCGCAAGGCCTTCGTGCAGCTGATGACGCACTTGCGCCAGATCGACGGCGATCGCCATACGGTGATCATGGTGCAGGTGGAAAACGAATCGGGCACCTACGGTACGGACCGCGATCATTCGCCGGCCGCCGACAAGGTCTTCGCCGGGCCCGTGCCGCAGGAACTGCTGCGTGCCACGGGGAAATCGCCGGGCAGCTGGAGCCAGGTGTTCGGCAACGAAGCCGGCGAATTTTTCCACGCCTGGCATGTCGCCCGTTTCATCGGCCAGGTGGCCGCCGCGGGCAAGGCCGTGTATCCGTTGCCGATGTACGCCAACGCGGCTCTGCGCGACCCGTTCGAGCCGGGCCAGGCCGGCAGCTACGAGAGCGGCGGGCCCACCGACAACGTGCTGCACGTATGGAAGGCCGCGGCGCCCGCACTCGACGTGCTGGCGCCGGACATCTACCGGCCCGACTATCGCCACTACACCGCCTACCTGGAGCGCTACGCGCGCAAGGACAACCCGCTGTTCGTCGCCGAGACCGGCAACAGCGTGGCTTATGCGCGCTACGTGTATGCCGCGCTCGGCGCGGGGGCGATCGGCTGGTCGCCGTTCGGCATGGACTTCACCCGCTACTCCAACTATCCGCTCGGTGCGCGCCAGTTGGACGACGCCACGCTCGAAGCCTTCGCCGCCAATTACCGCACGCTCGCGCCGATGGTCGGCGAGCTGGCCTCGGCAGCCCAGGCCGGCAAACTGTGGGGCGCATCGGAGCCCGACGATACGCATGAGCAGACATTGGAGCTCGGCGACTGGCAGATGCACCTGGGCTATGGGCAGCTGCAGTTCGGCACCGAGCCGCCGAAGGGCAACCCCGATCGCTCCGGCGGCGCCCTGGTCGCGCAGACCGCACCCAACGAATACCTGGTCGTCGCCCGCGATGTGCGCGTGAGCTTCTCGCCGGCGCACGGCCGCAAGGTCGATTTCCTGCTCGACCGCGTGGAGGAGGGGCATTACGAGGACGGCCAATGGGTCTTCCGCCGTCTGTGGAACGGCGATCAGACCGATTGGGGTCTGAACTTCACCGACGAGCCGCGGGTGTTGCGGGTGCGGCTAGCGACGTATTGAAGTAGGGTGCGCGTGGCGGGATGTGTGGAGTTTCTCGCCATAGCGCCGCCTAGCTGCCTCCTCTCCCCGATGAGAAGGGGGCGAGCGGAGCATTGCGCGAATGTTCGCCGGAAGATCAAAGCTTTTGCTCTTCACCCTTTCCCGAGCGACGAGTTGGTGGTCAATGCACCGTTCGTGGCAGTACGCCGACCGAACCGTTGCAGGATGGCGAAGTCGACTCGATGGACGCGGTGCATGTCGCCGGTGACCACTGCGCCTTCGAACAAAGCCTCAGCGGCGCGCAAGAGGAAGTTTGCTACTCTGCACGCGTCCGCATGCTCAGAAGCGCTCCGGACAGAAATGGCGCGCTCCATCATTCTTGTCGCATAGGTGCCGCTGGACGCCGGCCTTGGCTCTCTCTTCAGGATGAAAACTATGTTCGCGAGTTTTGTCATGAAAACTCATGCGCTAAGCAGCCCTAAACCGCTCTACGCTTTGGCTCTGATCGGTTTGGCATGCAGCCCGGTCGCGACAGGCTTCGATTGCACAAAGGCGCGTTCAAACGCCGAGAAAATGATCTGTTCAACCCCGGCTCTCTCAGAGCAGGACAGCGCACTCAATCGTCTTTACCTGTGGAAGCTCGACAGCGCGCCGCAGATCGAAAAGCCACACATTACGGCCGACCAAAAGGATTGGATCGCCAAAGTACGTGACACCTGCGCCACCGCCGAATGTCTAGGAAGCGCTTACGACGCGCGTATCAAGGCATTATCAAGCGTCAAATACGACGGTGGCACCGCAACCTATGTCGCCGACGCTGCCCAGATCGCTCGCATCAGTGCGCAGATGCAAGAGAGCCTGCGAAAGGTTGGGGTCACTCAACCGCTTGGCGCGTGCTCACACGTCCTGTCATTGGACTCCCATCCCAGCAGCTATGGCGCCTTCTGCAGCTTTGGCAGCCAGAAGCAGGTCGAAATGTGTTACGAGAACATGGCTGGAAACTTGGCCGTGAATTTCTACGGCTTCTCCCTGACCGGCTCTGGCCTCGCTAACTTCACGCAATCCGTTTGCCCGGGCGGTTAGCTCCATCGGGGCAACGCCAGGCGTTTCAAAGGACGGCTGACAGGAAATGCCGGCTGATCGCGCAGCAAAGCTGTGCACGGGCAACGCTACAGGACCGATGCGATCTCACGTGTAATGGGCGGACTTCTCTGCGTACAGGCACGCCAGCGGGCATCCGAAACCTTAGCCGACAAGGCGGGGCACTCTTGCGGCAATCCCCGTCACCGAAACCACACTAGGCCCGTGCCGCCCCCAAAAACTGCCTCGGCGTGCAATTGAACTCTCGCCGGAACACGGCATACATGTATTGCAGCGAGGTGAAGCCGCAGCGCACCGCTACCTCGGCCAGCGGCACCGCGTTGTCCTCCAGCATGCCGCGGGCCATCTCCAGCTTGTGCTCCAGGATCGCCTGGTGGACGGTCTGCTTCAGTTCGCGCTTGAAGTGCTCTTCCAGCAGCGTGCGCGAGATGCCGACGTAATCGGCCACCTGCTCGGTCTTGATGCCCAGGCAGGCGTACTGCCGGATGTAGTGCTTGGCGCGCATCACATAGGGGCTGCGCAACGGCTCGTGCTGGCTGCTGGCCTGCACGCTCAGGCCCACCGGCGGCACCAGGATGCGCGTACTGGAGCAGTCGCCGCCGTGCAGCATCTGGTGCAGCACCTGCGCCGCGGTGCGGCCCATCTCCTCCGCGCCCTGGATCACCGAGGTGAGCGGGATGCGGCTGAGCAATTGCGCCATCGGATCGTTGTCGATGCCGACGACGGCGATCTGTTCGGGGATCGGCACGTCCGCCACCACGCATGCCTGCAGCAACTGGCGCGCGCGCGCGTCGGTCACGGCGATCACGCCGATCGGTTTGGGCAGCGAACGCACCCAGGCCACCATGTCCTCCTGCGAGCGGCCCCAGCCGCCGGCGCTGGTGGGGGAACCGCGATAGACCACGCCCTCCAGGCCGTCGTCCTCGATCATGCGCAGGAAGGCATCCTCGCGCTCCTGCGCCCAGCGGTTGCCGGGCGAGGGCGGCAGGCCGTAGAAGGCGAAGCGCTGCAGGCCCTGTTCGATCAGATGGTCGTAGGCCAGCCGCACCAGCTTGGCGTTGTCGGTGGCCACGTAGGGGATGTTGGACGGGTAGCGGCTGTCGTCCGCATAGGAGCCGCCCACCGCCACCACCGGAATGGACAGGTGCGCCAGCGCTTCCTCCACCGTGGGATCGTCGAAGTCGGCGATGATGCCGTCGCCGCGCCAGTGCTGGATGCCCAGCGTGCGGCAGCGGAAATCCTCTTCCAGGAACAGGTCCCACACCACGCGGGTGGACTTCAGATATTGGCCGATGCCGGCGACGACCTGCCGGTCATACACCTTATTGGCATTGAACAGCAAAGCGATGCGATGGGGCGACATGGCGTACCAGTGACAGTAACCGGCGGCAATCACCGAGAATCCCGGACGCTACCAGTTCCCCGGGACGCCCGCATGACGCAACGCGACAGGGAAAAACGAGTGCCCTTTGGCGGATTTCGCAATTGCGCCGTGACAGGGCGGCTTGCAGCATCCCGGGCAGCAGCGGCCGGCCCAGGATCCTCTCGGGCGGCTCGCACCGGAGGCTTTGGTCAATGAGTTATTTCGAGCACGTGGCGCCGATCCGTTATGCAGGCGTCCAGGCGGACGATCCGCTCGCGTTCCGCCATTACGATCCGTCGCGCGTGATCCTGGGCAAGCGCATGGACGAGCACCTGCGCCTGGCCGTGTGCTACTGGCACAGCTTCGTGTGGCCGGGCATGGACATGTTCGGCGCCGGCACCTTCCAGCGCCCGTGGCAGCAGTCCGGCGATCCGATGACGCAGGCGCGCGCCAAGGCGGACGCGGCGTTCGAGTTCTTCCAGCGCCTGGGCGCGCCGTTCTACACCTTCCACGACACCGACATCGCGCCGGAAGGCACCGGCCTGGCCGAGTACGCGCGCAACTTCGCCACCATGGTGGACGTGCTGGAGGCCAAGCAGGCCCAGACCGGCATGAAGCTGCTGTGGGGCACCGCCAACCTGTTCAGCCACCCGCGCTACGCCGCGGGCGCCGCCAGCAGCCCGCAGCCGGAAGTGTTCGCCTACGCGGCCAGCCAGGTATTCCATGCCATGGCCGCCACGCATCGCCTGGGCGGTGCCAACTATGTGTTGTGGGGTGGGCGCGAGGGCTACGACACCTTGCTCAATACCGACCTGCGACGCGAGCGCGCGCAGCTGGGCCGGTTCTTCCAGATGGTGGTCGAGCACAAGCACAAGCTCGGCTTCAAGGGCACGATCCTGATCGAGCCCAAGCCGCAGGAGCCGACCAAGCACCAATACGACTACGACACCGCCACGGTCTATGGCTTCCTCAAGGAGTTCGGCCTCGAGAACGAGGTCAAGGTGAACCTGGAAGCCAACCACGCCACGCTGGCGGGTCATTCCTTCCACCACGAGGTGGCCACGGCCATTTCGCTGGGCGTGTTCGGCAGCATCGACGCCAACCGCGGCGATCCGCAGAACGGCTGGGACACCGATCAGTTCCCCAACAGCGTGGAGGAGCTGACCCTGGTGATGTACGAAATCCTCCATGCCGGCGGCTTCACTACCGGCGGCTTCAACTTCGACACCAAGGTGCGCCGCCAAAGCGTGGACGCGGCGGATCTGTTCCACGGCCACATCGGCGCGATCGATGCGCTGGCGCTGGCGCTGGAGCGGGCGGCGAAGATGATCGAGGACGACCGCCTCGCGGCGTTCAAGGCCCAGCGCTATGCCGGCTGGGACGACGAGCTCGGCAAGCGCATCCTGGACGGCGGCTTCACGCTGCAGGGCCTGGCCGAGGAAGCGGCGAAGCGCGACCTGCATCCGAACCACGTCTCCGGCCAGCAGGAGCGGCTGGAGAACCTGGTCAACCGCTATATCTACGGCTGAGCCCGGATGTTCCTCGGGCTCGACCTTGGCACCTCGGCGGTCAAGGCCGTACTGGTCGACGAGGCCGGTGCGGTGCGCGCGGTCGCGACGCAGGCACTGACCGTTTCGCACCCACGGCCGCGCTGGTCCGAGCAGGATCCGGCGGACTGGTGGCGCGCGGCGGTCGCCGCGGTCGACGAACTGCTGGCCGCGGCGGCGCGCGAAGGCATCGCGCCCGGCCGCATCGCCGCCATCGGCCTCAGCGGCCAGATGCACGGCGCCACGCTATTGGATGCGCGCGACCGCGTGCTGCGGCCGGCCATCCTGTGGAACGACGGCCGCAGCGATGCGGAGTGCCGCTGGATGGAGACGCTGCCGGATTTCCGCGCCATCACCGGTAACCTCGCCATGCCCGGCTTCACCGCGCCCAAGCTGACCTGGCTGCGCGAGCATGAGCCGGCGGTGTTCGATGCGGCGGCCAAGGTGCTCTTGCCGAAGGATTACCTGCGCCTTTGCCTCACAGGCGATTACGCCACCGATGTCTCCGACGCGGCCGGCACGCTGTGGCTGGACGTCCCCCGGCGCCAGTGGAGCGACCCCATGCTCGCGGCCTGCGGGCTGACTCGCGCGCAGATGCCCACGCTGCACGAAGGCAACGAAGTCACCGGACGCCTGCGCGCCGAACTGGCCGAGCGCTGGGGCATGGCGCGCGTACCGGTGGCGGCCGGCGGCGGCGACAACGCGGCCGGCGCGGTCGGCGTGGGCATCGTGCGGCACGGACAGGCGATGCTGTCGCTGGGAACGTCGGGCGTGTACTTCGCCGTGTCCGGCGGCTTCCTGTCGCGGCCCGAGCAGGCCGTGCACAGCTTCTGCCACGCCTTGCCGGGCACCTGGCACCTGATGTCGGTGATGCTCAATGCAGCCAGCTGCCTCGACTTCACCGCGCGCCTGACCGGCCACGCGAACGTCGGCGCGATGCTGGCCGAGGCGGAACATGCCCCCGCGCGCGACGATGGCCCGCTGTTCCTGCCTTACCTCACCGGCGAGCGCACACCGCACAACGATGTGCACGCCACGGCGTCCTTCAGCGGCCTGCGCGCGGACACCACGCGCGCTGACCTCGCCAACGCCACGCTCGAAGGCGTGGGGCTGGGACTGCTCGACGGCATCGAAGCGGTGGACGCGGCCGGCCTGCGTGCCGAGAGCGTCGCCGTGATCGGCGGCGGTTCGCGCAGCAAGTATTGGATACAGATGCTGGCGGACATCGCCGGCCGTCCGCTGGAACTGCGGGCCGGCGGCGACGTGGGCGCCGCGCTCGGCGCCGCGCGCCTGGCACGGCTCGCGGCCGAGCCCGGCGCGACGATCGAAGAAGTGTGCGCCATGCCACCGCTCGTGACGATGCACGAACCCAATGCGGCGCGGCATGCCTACTATCGCCAGACCCGGCAGCCCCTGTTCCGCGCGGCTTATCGCGCGCAGCGGGCGGCACACGACGCAGCGGCGAGCCAAGCGTAAGCCGCGGCCAAAAACAGACGAGGTGGAGATCCGATGAAGCGCCTGTTCTCACGAGCCCTGCTGCCGCTGTTGCTGCTGGCGACGGTGGTCCTGGCCGCCTGCGCCGGCAAGCAGGCCGATCAGCCCAAGATCGGCTTCTCCATCGACGACCTGCGCCTGGAGCGCTGGACGCGCGACCGCGACTACTTCGTCGCCGCGGCGGAGAAGATGGGCGCCAAGGTCTACGTGCAGTCCGCCGACGGCAACGAGCAGCGCCAGGTGCAGCAGCTGGAGAACCTGATCTCGCGCGGCGTGAACGTGCTGGTGATCGTGCCGATGAATTCCAAGGTGCTGGACAACGTGATTGCCGAGGCCAAGCGCAACGGCATCAAGGTGATCTCCTACGATCGCCTGATCCTCGGCGCCGACGTCGACGCCTACATTTCCTTCGACAACGAGAAGGTCGGCGAAATGCAGGCACAGGGCGTGCTCGATGCCGCGCCCAAAGGCAACTACTTCCTGCTCGGCGGGTCGCCTACCGACAACAACGCCAAGATCCTGCGCGAAGGCCAGATGAAGGTGCTGCAGCCGGCCATCGACAAGGGCGACGTCAAGGTCGTCGGCCAGCAGTGGACGCCGGAATGGGATGCCTCCAAGGCATTGCGCATCGTCGAGGACGCGCTGACCGCCAACCACAACGACATCCAGGGCATCGTCGCTTCCAACGACGCCATCGCCGGCGGCGCGATCCAGGCGCTGGCCGCGCAGCAGCTGGCCGGTAAGGTCGCCGTGTCCGGCCAGGACGCGGACCTCGCCGGTGTGCGCCGCGTGGTCGACGGCACCCAGGCCATGACGGTGTACAAGCCGCTGAAGACCATCGCCACCACCGCGGCGGAGCTGGCCGTGAAACTCGCCAAGGGCGAAACGCCCGCGTACACGGGCAAGATGAACAATGGCCAGAAGGATGTGAACGCGATCCTGCTCCAGCCGACCTTGCTGACCAAGGGCAACGTCGACACGGTGGTGAAGGACGGTTTCTACACATCCGAGCAGATCGGCGCGAAGTAAGCGGCGGCACCATGGCGGAGGCGAGCCCCTACCTGTTCGAGATGCGCGGCATCGCCAAGTCGTTCGGCGGCGTGAAGGCGCTGGATGGCATCGACCTGCAACTGCGCGCCGGCGAATGCCTGGGCCTGTGCGGCGAGAACGGCGCCGGCAAGTCCACGCTGATGAAGGTGCTCTCCGGCGTCTATCCGCACGGCACCTGGGACGGCGAGATTCTCTGGCGCGGGCAGCTGTTGCGCGCCCGCTCGGTGCGCGACAGCGAACGCGCCGGCATCGTCATCATCCATCAGGAACTGATGCTGGTGCCGCGGCTCTCGGTGGCGGAGAACATTTTCCTGGGTCATGAGATCACCCGCCCCGGCGGGCGTATGGACTACGACGCGATGTACGCGAAGGCCGATGCGCTGCTGAAGGAACTGGGCCTTCACGACGTCAACGTGGCGCTGCCGGCGATGCACTACGGCGGCGGCCACCAGCAGCTGTTCGAGATCGCCAAGGCGCTGGCCAAGGATGCCCGGCTGCTGATCCTGGACGAGCCCACCTCGTCGCTGACCTCCAGCGAGACCGAGGTACTGCTGCGCATCGTCGAGGATCTCAAGCGCCGCGGCGTAGCGTGCATTTACATCTCGCACAAGCTGGACGAGATCGAGCGCGTGTGCGACACGGTCAGCGTCATCCGCGACGGCCGGCACATCGCCACGCAGCCGATGAGCGAACTGGACGTGGATGCCATCATCGCGCTGATGGTCGGCCGCAAGCTGGAGAACCTCTATCCGCGCGTGGAGCACGCGATCGGCGAGGTGATTTTCGAGGCGCGGCACGCCACCTGCTTCGATGCGGTCAACCCACAGCGCAAGCGGGTGGACGATGTCTCGTTCCAGTTGCGCCGGGGCGAGATCCTCGGCATCGCCGGCCTGGTCGGCGCCGGCCGCACCGAACTGGTGAGCGCGATCTTCGGCGCATATCCGGGGCGCCACGCGGTGGAGCTGTTCCTGGAAGGCAAGCCGCTCAGGGCGCGGTCGCCCGCCGAAGCTATCCGCGCGGGGCTGGGCATGGTGCCGGAGGACCGCAAGCGCCACGGCATCGTGCCGCTGCTGGGCGTGGGCGACAACATCACGCTGGCCACCCTGCAGCACTACGCGCGCGGCGGCCACATCGATCGCCAGCGCGAGTTGCAGGCGATCGAGACGCAGATCGCCGAGCGCCGTGTGAAGACATCGAGCCCGGCACTGCCCATCGCCAAGCTTTCCGGCGGCAATCAGCAGAAGGCCGTGCTGGCGCGAATGCTGCTGACCCGTCCCAAGGTGCTCATCCTGGACGAGCCCACGCGCGGCGTGGACGTGGGCGCCAAGGCCGAGATCTATCGGCTGATTTTCGAGCTGGCCGCGCAGGGTGTGTCGATCATCCTGGTGTCCTCGGAGATGCCCGAGGTGCTCGGCATGGCCGACCGCGTGCTGGTGATGGGCGAAGGCCGGCTGCGCGGCGATTTCCCCAACCAGGGACTGACCCAGGAACAGG